>JBCCCB010000255.1:0-6115 GCA_039033775.1 Pseudomonadota bacterium
AAGAGCGGTTCGGTCTGGCCGCGTTCGACGATCTCGCCATCCTTCATGACGGCCACGCGGTGGGCCAGGCCCGCCACCACGCCCAGGTCGTGGGTGATGAGGAGCATGGCCATGCCTTCATCCCGGACGAGGTCGTGGAGCAGGTCCAGGATCTCGGCCTGGGTGGTGACGTCGAGGGCGGTGCTGGGCTCGTCGGCGATCAGCAGGCGGGGGCGGCGGGCGACGGCCAGCGCGATGCAGACGCGCTGGCGCTGGCCGCCGGAGAGTTCGGGGGGGTAGCGGTCGAGGCCGATCTGGGCGAGGCCGACGCGGTCGAGTTTGTCGCGCGCGATGCGCTGGGCTTCGGCGCGGGGCGTGCCGGTGAGGCGCAGCGTCTCGGAGACCTGGGCGCCGATGGGGTGGACGGGGTTGAGGGCGGTCATCGGCTCCTGGAAGATCATGGCGATCTGGGTGCCGCGGATCTTGAGCCAGTCGCGCTCAGCGAGCCCAGTGAGATCGGTGTCGTCGAGGCGGATGGCGCCTTCGGTTGTGGCGCCGGTGGGCAGGAGGCCGATCATGGCGAGCGCGGTCATGGACTTGCCGGAGCCGGATTCGCCGACGAGGCCGACGATCTCTCCGGCGGCGATATCGAGGCAGACGTCGCGCAGGATGGGCGTGCCGTGGATCGCGACGGAGAGGGTGTCGAGGGTGATCAAGGGGTCAGTCGCGGCCGCCGCAATAGTCGCGGACATTGTCGCGGTGGCATTCGCGGGCGAGGCTGAGGGCGCCGACGATCGTGCAGACCACGCCGGTGACCATCACGATCAGGGCATAGACGGCGTAGGTGTAGGTTCTGGTCTGGTAGAGCTCGTCCTCGCCCATGGTGGCGAGGCCGTCTTCGGGCAGGACACGGGTGAGGCCCGCCATGGCGAAGAAGGGCAGGACCATCAAGGCGATGCCGAGGGCGATGAGGAGGCGGTTCATGCTCTTACCCGTCTGAGTTTCGGATCGAGGCGATCCCGGAGGCCGTCCCCGAGGAGGTTGAGGCCCAGCACCGCCAGGACGATGGCGAGGCCGGGGAGGATGGCCAGTTGGGGTTCGGTATAGATCATCGTCTGGGCGTCGGCGAGCATGCGGCCCCAGCTTGCGGTCGGGGGTTGGGCGCCAAGGCCCACATAGGAGAGGGCGGCTTCGGCGAGGATGCCCAGCGAGAACTGGATGGTGGCCTGGACGATCAGCAGGGGGGCGATGTTGGGCAGGATGTGTTGCAGCGAGATGAGCGTGCGGCCCTTGCCCGCCACGCGGGCGGCGGCGACGAAGTCGAGCGTCCAGAGCGGCAGCGCGCCGCCGCGGGCGACGCGGGCGAAGACGGGGATGTTGAAGATGCCGATGGCGAGGATGGCGTTGACGGCGGAGGGGCCGAAGACGGCGGTGATGAGGATGGCGATGACCAGGGAGGGGAAGGCGAAGATCAGGTCGTTGGCGCGCATGAGGATTTCGTCGATCCAGCCGCCTTTGTGCGACGCGGCCCAGAGGCCCAGGGGGACGCCCGCCGCGATGCCGATGCCGACGGCGATGAGGGCGACGGCGAGGGACGTGCGCGCGCCCTCCATGAGCATCGACAGGAGGTCGCGGCCGAAATGGTCGGTGCCGAGGAGGTGGGTCGCGCTGGGCGGGAGCGAGCGTTGGGAGATGTCGAGAACGCCCGTGTCGTGGGGGACCCAGGCGAGGCCGAGGAGCGCGGCCGTCGCGAAGAGGGCCGTGAACACGGACCCGATGAGCAGGGCGGGTCTCATCGCCGCAGCCTCGGGTCGGCGATGGTGTAGGCCAGGTCGACCAGGAAGGTGACGGCGATGACCGCGAAGACCAGGAGCATGGTGACCGATTGGACGACGATCAGGTCGCGGGCGGTGATGCCCTGGAAGATCAGGCGGCCGAGGCCCGGCAGGAAGAACACGTTTTCGATGATGATCGCACCGGCCAGCAGGAAGCTGAATTGCAGGCCAAGGATCGTCAGGACCGGGATCGCGGCGTTGCGCAGCGCGTGGCGGATGGTGGTGGCGCGGCGCGACAGGCCCTTGGCGCGGGCGGTTCGGATGTAGTCCTGGCCCAGGGTCTCGATCAAGGCGCCGCGCAGGACGCGGGCGAGGATCGAGGCTTGAGGCAGGGCCAGGGCGATGGCCGGGAGGGTGAGGGCGCCGAGGGCGGCGACAGGGTCGGACCAGCCGGGGAAGCCGCCGGCGGAGGCCCAGCCGAGCCCGACCGCGAAGACCAGGACCAGGAGCATGGCGAACCAGAAGTTCGGGACGGCGAGGCCGATCTGGGTGGCGCCCATGACGCCCCAATCGGCCGCGCTGCCGCGCTTGGACGCGGCCAGCAGGCCCGCCGGGATGGCGATCAGGATCGTCAGGGCCAGCGCATAGACGGCGAGAGGACCCGAGACGACGATGCGGTCGGCGATCAGGTCGGCGACGGGCACCCGGTAGGTGTAGGACGTGCCGAAATCGCCACGGAGCATCCCGCCGACCCAGGCGGCGTAGCGTTGGATCAGAGAGCCGTCGAGGCCCAGCTCGGTGCGCAGGGCGGCGACCGTATCGGGCTGGGCGTTCAGGCCCAGCATGAAGGCCGCGGGGTCGCCGGGGACGGCTTGCAGCATGACGAAGATCACCACGCTGGCCACAAGGAGCGACGCGGCCATGGAGATCAGGCGGGAGAGAAGGGCGCGGGCCATCGACCCGGACGGTAACGGGGCCGGTCGCTGTGGAAAAGGGTTGAGAACGCCTCTGGTGCGACCTTGTGGCTTCCGGTGGGGATCTGGGCCCTGCGGCCGGGTCACGCTGGGTCGGCCCGCAGACGCAGGCCATCTTGGCCTGGTCTGGAAGGCGAGCCCGCCCTGTCTGCTGGCGCGATCGGGCCCGCAGACGTCGGTCGGCCCGATCTTCGGTCCACGGCGCCATCGCCACGGGGGCCCGTTCCCGGAGTTTAGGAGAGATTAGCGCGACAACTGCCGAAGCGATCGAGTTCGGCCGCTGTCCGGCTATGTCCTCTTGTCTTTGTGTTTCATGATGCTGCGGACCATCTTGCCGAAGGCCTTATCCTTGGCGCGCCGCTCGGACAGGCTGGCCGAGTTGAAGGCGTCTTCGGCCAGCAGCTTGCGCCATCGCGCCAGGCGATCCGCGTCGATCTCGCCCGTGTCGAGGGCCGCCAGCACGCGGCAGCCGGGTTCGGTCTGGTGCTGGCAATCGTTGAACCGGCATTGGGACGCGAGGTCGTGGATGTCGGCGAACAGGTCTTCGATTCCGGCGGCGGCGTCGGTCAGTTGCAGTTCTCGCATGCCGGGCGTGTCCAGGACGAGGCAGTCATTCGCCGTCGGGTGGAGCTGTCGGCTTGTCGTCGTGTGCCGGCCCTTGGAATCGTCTTCGCGGATGGTCTGGGTCTCGATGGCGGACGTGCCGAGGAGCGCGTTGGAGAGCGTCGATTTGCCGACCCCGGACGAGCCGAGGAACGCCACCGTGGCGCCCGGTTTGCACCAAGGCGCGAGCTTTGCGGCGGGCTCGGCGCCCAGGGCGTTCAGGGCGACCACGTCGACCGCGTCCGAGATGGCGCGGGCCATGTCGACATAGTCCTGGTGGGTCGGGGCCAGGTCGGTCTTGGTCAGGACGATGACCGGCGTGATCTCGGCCTCGAAGGCCAGGGCGATGTAGCGTTCCAGGCGCGCGACGTTGAAATCCTGATTGCAGGAGGTGACGATGAAGGCGGTATCGATGTTGGCGGCGATCAACTGGGCCTGTCGGTCGGTGCCGGGGGCGCGCCGCTTGATAAGGCTCTTGCGGTCGAGGACGCGGCTGTGGGTAGGGCGCTGGCGGTCGAGGAGTAGCCAATCGCCCACGGTCGCGTCCGGGCCCGGGGGGATCGTCTGATCGATGCCGTCGCCGAGGACGTGCAGGGCGTTGCGATGCACCGCGACGACGCGGGCGGGGGGCGTATCGGCCAATTCGTCCACGTCGGTCTGTTGAGCGAAGAAGGGGTGCCAGCCGAGCGCCTGGAGGGGTGGAAGGCGCTGGTTGGCTTCGTGGATCTTGGCCTGGCCGGGAAGGAACTTGGAATAGTCGCGGGTCATCGTGATCGGGCTTTCATGTCTGGACCACGTGTGCTGTGGTCACCGGAATAGGGGGATTGGCAAATCATCCAAGGGCACCGCCGATAGGTGGCGGAGCGGATGGATTGGGTGATTTGCATCGGGAGGGTCTGGTGCCCTCCGGCCTTACCGGGACATGAAATCTCCGTTTCCGTCTGGCGGAAGGGTACGGCGCGGCGCCGGGTCGATCAACCCGGTTCGAAGGTGGCGGCCATGGCCCTTTGTCATCGAAGTTTCACTGAACCGTCATGCAAGGTTAACCAGTGCGGATGACGTCCCCCGACAATCATTGGGGGTTCGATCTATGAAACAGCTTCTCCTCGGCGTCAGCTGCGCCGCGCTTTCGACGGCTGCGCAGGCCGATGCGTTCAACCGGATCGCGAGCTTCCCGGTCACCGCCAACTTGCCCGACGGCATGGATGTGGAGACCGAGACCGCACCCGAGATCATCGCGGCGTCGGGGGACATTCTGGTCTATACCGATAGCCCGCTAGAGGCGCTGGGGTTCATCGACATCTCGGATCCGGCGAACCCGAAGGCGCTGGGCGTGATGGCCTTGGAGGGGGAGCCGACGTCGGTGGCGACCGTGGGCGGCTTTGCCTTGGTCGGGGTGAATACGTCGGAGAACTTCGTTGAGCCGTCGGGGTATCTGGTCGAGGTGAACATCGCAGATCAGGCCGAGGTGGATCGCTGCGACCTGCCGGGCCAGCCCGATGCCGTGGCCGTAGCGCCGGATGGCAGCTTCCTGGCCGTGGCCATCGAGAACGAGCGGGACGAGGACCTGAATGACGGGGTGATCCCGCAGATGCCGGCGGGGTCGGTGTTCATGGTCGACTTGACCGCCGAGGGGCTGATCGACTGCGACACGGCGCGGGTGGCGGACCTGACGGGCTTGGCCGAGGTGGCGCCGAGCGATCCGGAGCCGGAATTCGTGGCCATCAACGGCGAGGGCGAGGTCGTGGTGACCTTGCAGGAGAACAACCATCTGGTGGTGCTGGATCGCGATGGGGCCGTCTTGTCCCATTTCAGCGCGGGCGCCGTGGACCTTGAGGGCATCGACACGCTGGACGATCGCGGCTCGCTGATCTTCGACGGGGCGCAGGACGGCCGCGTGCGCGAGCCGGATGCGGCGGCCTGGATCGACGACACGCATTTCGCCACGGCGAACGAGGGTGATTACGAAGGCGGCTCGCGCGGGTGGACGATCTTCAGCCAGGATGGGGACGTCGTCTGGGAGAGTGGGGTGTCGTTCGAGCATGCCATTGTCGAGATCGGCCATTACCCGGACCGGCGCAGCGACGCGAAGGGCGTGGAGCCCGAGAGCGTGGCGTTCGCGGAGGTGGATGGCACGCCGATGGTGTTCGTAGGCGCCGAGCGCGCCTCCATCGTGGGCGTCTACGACGTGACGGACCCGACGGCGCCGGTGCTGGCACAGCTTCTGCCATCGGGCGTGGGACCCGAGGGCTATGCCGTGCTGGCGGATCGCGGCCTGTTGGTGACGGCCAACGAAGGCGACCTGATCGAGGATGGCGGCGCGCGGGCCCATGTGATGATCTACGAATGGCAATCGGGCGACGCGGTCTATCCGCATCTGACCTCGGCCGGGGCCGGCGAATTGATCGGCTGGGGCGCGCTTTCCGGCCTCGTGGCCGAGGGCGACCTGCTTTATGCGGTCAACGATAGCTTCTACGGCTTCCAGCCGCGGATCTTCACCATCGACCCGTCCGAGACGCCGGCCCGCATCACCGGCGCCGTCGACGTGACGCGCGCCGGGCGACCCGCCCAGAAGCTGGACCTGGAAGGGATCACCGGCGATGGGGAGGGCGGCTTCTGGCTGGCCTCCGAAGGGCGGAGCGACCGGTTGGTGCCTCATGCGCTCTACCACGTGACCGCCGAGGGCGAGATCGAAGACGAGATCGCGCTTCCCGACGACTTGCTCGGCGTGGAGCGGCGCTTCGGAATGGAAGGCGTGACGCGGGTGGACGGGACGCTCTACAT
>JBCCCB010000256.1:0-6100 GCA_039033775.1 Pseudomonadota bacterium
AATCGCGGAACCCCGCGCGGCTGGAGACCATCGCCCTGCTCGACAAGCCATCGCGGCGCGAAGTGGATGTACGCGCCACCTGGACCGGGTTCGAGATCCCGGATGCCTTCGTGGTGGGCTACGGGATCGACTATGCCCAGCGGAACCGCAACCTGCCCTATATCGGCGCGGTGACCCTGCCCGATCCGTGACGCCCGGTCAGTGACCGGGCGCCTCGACCCCCATGCGGGCGTGGCGCATGGCGGCCAGTTCCTTGGCCGAGTATTCCCGCACCGGGCGGCCCTGGTAGTCCATCTTCGGCACTTTCCCGAGTTGCTTGAAGAAGGCGATCAGCAGCGATGAGGTGACCGCGATTCCGGCGACGGCCTTGAACACGCGCGGGACGGTGGCTTTCAGCGTCGCGTGGTAGATGTCGGGCGTATAGACGTCGATGGCCACGCGCAGCGGCACGTAGAGGACCAGCGCCGTGAAGACCAGCAGGATAGCTTTGGCGAGCCCGCCGAACACGTGCTGCGGCGAGGCGATGAAGCGCGGCAGCAGGAACGGCACAGTCAGCAGCAGGCCGAAGCCGGCATAGATGTAGAGCGCGGTCATGGGGGCGAACCCTTGCGCCAGGTCGAGGATCAGGAAAACCCGGTCGCGTTCGAGGATCTGCCACATCATGTAGGCCGACCCGATGAGCGCCAGACCCAGCAGGCGCAGCACGACCCAGTCGGCGATGAGGTAGAGCTTCATCGCGGCGCCGATGGCCGGCAACTTGGGGGCCTTCGCGCGCGGGGCCTTCTTTCTCTTTTTCTGGGCGCCGGGAATGACATCCGGACCGGTTGCCGCGACGTGCTGGGCGGCGTAGCCGATCGGACCCGCCACCGGCACCGGGGTCTTGTGGCCGATGACTAGGATGGTGGTGACGATCAAGCCAAGAAAGGACATTCCGCTGAGAAGCGTCGTGAACGATCCCGCCTGGAGCAGGTCCAACTGGGCCGGAAGCGGTGCGCCAGGATCTTGAGCCAGGGCCGCGGCCGTCTGCATCTCGACCAGACCCGGAAAGGCGGGGACGAACAGAACGCAGATCGCCAGAACCGAGACGGCGAGAAGGTAGAGGCCGATCCCGGGAAAATGGAGCCAGCTGGTCGGGCGATGGACGAAGCGGGGCATGGTCCGGTTGAACAGGAAGGACAGGCCGACGAGCACGCAGATTGCGGCGGAGACCATGGCATATGTCTCGAGACCGTATTCGGCATAGAAGGCGACCACCTCGGGGTCGCGCTGCATTGTCAGGTAGATGCCCAGGCCGGACGTGATCATGGCGACGCCGCCGAAGGCCAGCAGGATGCGGTGGATCGTAAGGGCGGCGAAGCGCTCGGTCGGTAAGCCATCGGACGGGGCCTGCGGTGCTTGAACGGGTTGGGCCCCCGCCTCGCCCGACCGACCGGCGACCAGGATCGCGACCAGAAACCCCGCGATCATCGCTCCCGTCCCCCAGGCATAGTCAAGCTCCGGCCCCATGGGCGGCCCATCGGGCGGAAAGCCGGGCTCCATCGTTCTCAGGGCCGAGACTAGGATACGCGAGGCCAACCAGCTAAGCCCCGCGAGGACGGGGATCCAGGCCAAATCCAAGCCGCGCGACGGACGGCGAAGGCCCCGTGGCAGCCACCAGGGGATCAACAGAAAGAGACCTGTCAGCCCGGCCAAGCCGAGCATCCAGGGGGCAACCTGTCCGATGATGGTGTAGCCTTCATGCTCAGCCATGCCAGGAAGGATCACCCCGATCCCGGCGACGGCGAGAAGACCCAGCGCCGAGAGGCGAAGAAACAGAGCATAGACGAATTGCAGTGCGGACATGGTGGAACCCGGTGGACGCTTTTGTCCCACTCGTGCCCCGTCAATTCGGCAAAACCGTGGCCGATCAGCGATAAAGCAGCGACACTCCGTTTCGGAAGATGTGCACTTTCGACGGATCGGCCGTCAGCTTGATGGTCTGGCCACGGTGGTTCGGATGGATGCCTTGCAGCTTGGCGATGACCGGATCGGCGCCGGGCGACGTGGGCTTGAAGTAGAGCAGCGTGACCTCGCCCAGCACCTCCTCGACCTCGACCTCGCCGGAGAAGGCGTAGTTTTCGGCATCGGTCTCGATGGCGTCTTCGGGGCGGATACCGATATTGACCTTCGCGCCTTGATCCTCGGGCTTGGAGGGCACGTTCGATGTCACCGTGCCCCCGCCTTGAACGGTCTTGATCGTGGTGATCCCGCCGGTGCCCACGATCTCCCCTTCCAGAAGGGTCATGGCGGGCGAGCCGATGAAGCGGGCGACGAATTCGCTATTGGGCGTCTCGTACAATTCCAGCGGGGCGCCGACCTGGGCGATGGAATATTTGTGGCCGTTATCCTTCAGCGCATCCAAGACCACGATGCGGGAGGCGAGCGTCATCGCCTCGACCTGGTCGTGGGTGACGTAGATCATGGTGCTGTCGGGCATCTGTTCCTTCAGCTGGGCGATCTCGATCCGGGTGGCGACGCGCAGGGCGGCATCCAGGTTGGAAAGCGGCTCATCGAAGAGATAGACCTTCGGGTCGCGCACGATGGACCGGCCGATGGCCACGCGCTGGCGCTGGCCGCCCGACAGGGCCTTGGGCAAGCGGTCCAGATACTCGGTCAGTTGCAGCTTCTTGGCGGCCGCCTCGACGGCCTTGTTCATCTCGTCGGGGGATTTCTTGGCGATCTTCAGGGCGAACTGCATGTTCTCGCGCACGGTCATATGCGGGTAGAGCGCGTAGGACTGGAACACCATGGCGATGCCCCGTTCCGAGGGCGGCACGTCGTTGACCACCTGGCCGTCGATTTCCAGCGTCCCGCCCGAGATCTTTTCCAGCCCCGCGATCATCCGCAGCAGCGTGGACTTGCCGCAGCCGGACGGGCCGACGAAGACGATCAGCTCGCCCTTCTTGATGTCCAGGTTGATGTCCTTGAGGACCTCGACCTGACCGCCATAGACCTTGGCCACGTCGGTGAGTTTTAGGTCTGCCATCTTGTCCCTCCCGTTGACGCCGCCCCCGTCCTCCCGGGTGTCGGCGTTGGCCCCGAGCCGCCCGTCGGGCGCCGCGGGGCGGTGCGTGTTAGGCTTCCTCCAGAAGCGTGTATTGCCAGGGACCCAACCGGATCCCCCCCGTGCCCCGTTGCGGATCCATGCCGCCGATCCCTGGGATGAACCGCCAGTGACCGTCGGGCATGTGCGTCGTGCAGACCTCGCCCCCCAGATTGAAGGCGCAGAAGATCCGCTTGCCCTCCTGGACGCGGCAGAAGGTCAGGATATCGCCATGGGCTTCCATGCCGCGCTGGACCCCCTTGCGCAGCACTTCAGACCGGTTCCGGAACGCGATCACCGCGCGGTAATGGTGCAGCAGCGCGTCGGGGCGGCTTTCCTGGGCGCCGACGGAATTGCCCAGATGTTCGGACGCCACCGGCAGCCAGGGCTTCACGTCGCTGAACCCGCCGTTGAGGTTCGACGGCTCCCACACCATGGGGGTGCGGCAGCCGTCGCGCCCGGCGAATTCGGGCCAGAACTCGATCCCGTAAGGGTCCTGCAGATCCTCGTAGGCCACCCGCGCCTCGCTCAGCCCCAATTCCTCGCCCTGGTAGAGACAGACCGAACCGCGCAGCGCCATGATCAGCGTGGCATAGCAGCGCGCGCCCTGGTCGCTCAGGTTCCAGCGGGTCACGTGGCGGGTCACGTCGTGGTTGGAAAACGCCCAGCAGGCCCAGCCATCGGGGGCCTTGCTGTCCAGCCTGCGGAACACGTCGGCCACGCGGGCGGCGGTCAGCGGGTCACCGGCCAGGAAGTCGAAAGCGTAGCACATCTGCACCCCCTCGCCGTCCTTGGTGTACTGGCCCAGCAATTCCATGCCGAATTGCGCATCGCCGACTTCGCCCACGGCGGCGCTGCCGGGATATTCCTCCAGAAGGGTGCGGAACCGCTTCAGGAAGCCAAGGTTTTCCGGCCGGTTCTTGGAATAGAGATGTTCCTGGTGGTTATACGGATTGACCGCCGGCGCGATGCTCGCATTCCGGCGCTCGGGCGGGAGCGCCGGATTGTCCCGCATGTCCTTGTCGGAGAAGTAGAAATTGATCGTGTCCAGCCGGAAGCCGTCGACGCCCCGGTCCAGCCAGAACCGGGTGACGTCCAGCAGCGCGTCCTGCACCTCGGGATTGTGGAAATTCAGGTCCGGTTGGGATGCCAGGAAGGCGTGGTAGTAATATTGCTGCCGCCGCACGTCCCATTGCCAGCCCCCGCCGCCGAAGATCGACAGCCAATTGTTGGGCGGCGTGCCGTCGGGCTTGGGATCGGCCCAGACATACCAGTCCGATTTCGGATTGCTGCGCGACGCCCGGCTTTCCTGGAACCAGGGATGCTGGTCCGACGTGTGCGACAGGACGAGATCGATCATTACCCGCAGGCCCAGGCGGTGGGCCGCCGCCACCAGCCGGTCGAAATCGTCCAGCGTGCCGAACATCGGATCCACGTCGCGGTAATCGCTGACGTCATAGCCGAAATCCTTCATGGGCGAGGTGAAGAACGGGCTGATCCAGATCGCGTCCACCCCCAGCGAGGCGACATAGGGCAGCCGCGTCGTAATGCCGTTCAGGTCGCCGACCCCGTCCCCCGACGTGTCCTGGAAGGATCGCGGATAGATCTGGTAGATGACCCCGCCCCGCCACCAATCGGGATCGGCGGCGGGCGAAAGCTGCTCGGCAGTCGCTTGCATCTTCGGTCCTTACTTCACGGAGCCGGCCAAAAGGCCGCGCACGAGGTAGCGTTGCATCGTGAAGAACACCAGAAGCGGAATGGCGATCGAGACGAATGCCGCCGCGGCAAGGATGCCCCAGTCGCCGCCCCGTGACCCCAGAAGGTCATCGGCGATCTTCACGGTCATCACCCACGATTCCGAGTTGGAGGGAAGGAACACTTTCGCGACCAGCAGGTCATTCCACGTCCAGAGGAATTGGAAGATCGCGAAAGAGGCAAGTGCCGGAAAACTGAGCGGCAGGACGATCTTGGTGAAGACCTGGAAGTCCGTGGCCCCGTCGACCTTCGCGCTCTCGATGATGTCGCGCGGCAGGCCGACCATGTAGTTTCGCAGAAGGTAGATCGCGAGCGGCAACCCGAAGCCCGTATGGGCGAACCATATGCCGTAGAAGCTCTGCCCGATGCCGATATTGTTGTGGAAGGTCAGCATCGGCACGAGGGCCAGTTGCAGCGGCACCACCAGCAGCCCGACGATGATCGCGATGATCGTTCCTCGGAACGGGAAGTCCATCCAGGCCAGCGCATAGGCCGCGAAGGCCGCGATCAGGATCGGGATGATCGTCGCCGGGATCGTCACCGTCAGCGTGTTGATGAAGGCCACGTCCATGCCCGCGCTGGTCAGAATGGTTTCGTAGTTCTGGATCGAGAAGCTGGGCGGCACCTGGGTTCCGAAATAGATCGTCGGATTGCGGCTGGGCGCTTCCTCGGCGGGGTCGGTATAGACGAAATTCCCGTTGGCCTGGACCTGGAGGGTCCGGCCCCGGACAAGCTCGGCCTCGACCCCGGGCACGAAGGCCGTGGGTTCGGCCCGGCGGCCGCCGAAGGCGGTGATCTCGCCCGCGCCGTCCTCGCCGAAGACGTTGCCGTCCAGGACCCAGCCTTCGGGCGTCTGCTGGAACTCGCCCTCGGCGCCGACCGCGAAGTTCTGTTCCACCGGGAAGGGCGCATTCCACCAGCCCGACGCCGTGATGGCGTCGCGGTCGCGGAAGCTGGACACCAGCAGGCCGATGGTGGGGATCAGCCAGACCACCACCAGGAAGACCACCGAGATGTTGGTGACCAGGGACAGGCCGGACTTGGCGCCGGCGATTCCGTCGTCATCGGTCGCCATCAGCGGACCTCCTTGCGGGCTTGGGCGATGTTCCAGACCATCACCGGCAGGACGATGATCATGATGACGAAGGCGACGGCCGTCGCGCGCCCGTCATCGCGGAACATGTATTCCATCATGTAGCTAGGCAGGATCTGGGTGCCGAAATTGCCCCCCGTCATCGTGTAGACGATGTCGAAGACCTTCAG
>JBCCCB010000257.1:0-6075 GCA_039033775.1 Pseudomonadota bacterium
CGCCGATGCCGCCGCCGCCGCGCGCCTGGTGGCGGGCGCGTTGCGCCGCGCGGCGGGCCGTGCGGCCCGCCCGACCCGGCTGGAGGACTGGATCGAGACCGTGGCCCCCGCCATGCCCATGGACGCCACCGATTGGGCCCTTGTGGGCCGAGTTCTGGAAACCGAGGTGACGCGCAACCGCGAGGGGCGGCAGCCCATGCGGCTGGGCACCGATTCGGTCGCCGCGCGGACCTTCCTGATGGACCGCGTGGTGCGCCGCCGGTTGGGCGCCGCCCCGGCGGGCGGCGTGCCGCCGCGTGCCCGGCGGATGCTGGCGCAGTCCATCGGCCGGGCCGGGCATCTGATCGACTGGGTGCAGACCGATCTGGATTACCGCCGCCGCTATATCATGCGGCGCCTGGTCGAACGGTACGGCCTGCCGGTCAACGGCGCCGCCGGGATCGTCGGCAACCTACAGAGCGAGAGCGGCCTTCTGCCCCAACGGGTCGAGGGATCGCGCAGCGCCGATCCGCGCCGGACGCGGGGCACGGCCGGGCCGACCCGGCGCTGGACGGCCGCGCAGATCCAGGGGCGCCGCCGGGGCCGCAGCGGTCCGCGTCTGCCGGGCGTGGGCCTGGCGCAATGGACGTCCGCCAACCGGCGGTCGGGGCTGTTCGATTTCGAATGGCGCGACATCCCGGCGGGGGCGGACATCCTGTATCACATGGATCGTCAGATCGCCTATCTGGTCGACGAGCTGCGCGGCTATCGCCGGGTCTGGCGGGTGGTGACCGACCCACGTTCGACCGTGCGGCAGGCGGCGGCCCAGGTGCTGATGGATTTCGAGACGCCGGGCGCCGTGCTGCAACAGGTGCCACGCCCCGGCGGCGGCACGCGGACGGTGCGGCGCCCCATGACGGACCCGCAGGTCGTGCGGATCGTCGACACGCGGACGCGGAACGCCAATGCCGCGTTGCGCGCACACCGCGCCGGGCAGCAACCAGCGGAGGTCTATGCGTAAGGGTTTTTCCGGGGGGCCCGGATCCGTCGCGGAATCAGGCCGCGGGATCCAGGATGCGGACCCCTGTTTCGGTGTAATGGCGCGTGTTTCGGGTAACGATGGTTAGATCGCGGCAGAGCGCCGTCGCCGCGATCGTCAGATCGGCCGATACGTTTCCGATATTGGCCGACAATTGGCCCCAAGTGGCCGCTTCGGCGGCACCGAAGGACAGAATTCTGTCGCCATAAACGACGAGCAGCGTGTCGAGCCAAGCCTCGAGATCGTGGGCGAAGACGGGATCGCGGGGGCGTTGCAGGGCGATGCCGCGGGCGATCTCGCCCACGGTGATCGCGCTGAACCAGATATCCTCGTCCGAGACGCCGTCGAGCCAGGCGGCCACCATCGGCGCCCGAGTTGGGCGGCGGAGCATGGACAGGATGCCGGTGTCGAGCAGATACACCTTAAGATCGATGGCCCGGGGCAGGCCGGGCATGCGGGAAAACAGCTCCGCATCGTCGGCTCCGCGATTGGGCAAGTCGGTCAGATGCGCGCGCAGGCCCGCCGCCTTGGCCTTGGCGCGCAGGCGGTGCCAATCTTCCGCCGAGACGACGACGGCGGGCTTGCCCCGGCGCGACACCTCTTGTGGGGTGCCCGCAAGGGCGGTGTCGATCAGCGCGCGTAGCTTGGCTTTGGCATCCTGGATGGCGTTGTTGCCCAGATCGTGTGAAGGGTTTGGTTCGCCAATTTCTAGACGGATTTATTCTGCAGCCTCGGTGACCGGTATGCCAAGAGCTGTGTAACGGTTGAGCATGGCAATGCGGACTTGAAGCTCCGCGACCTGCCGGTCGACATCCCGCGCCATGAGCCCTTGGCCAAGCAGTTTCAAACAAAGCGTCTTTGTTTCGACGCGGCTTCGGCGGTGGTATCCGCTCCATCGTCGTCACAGGGCACGGCCCAGATTTCTTGATGCATTGCCAACCTCGTTCCGAGCAATGGCACCGGCGCTCGTGGGCTTCCACAGTCTACCATTCTTTCTTGGAGGGATGACGGCATGAGCGTTAAGAGCAGCGATCCCATCATGACATTTGGGCGTGTCATATGCTCCGTCAGCGGTCATCGTCCCGATGGTCTGATCGGGAGCGGTTTGGCCAAGCAATCCGGCCGCATCGGCGCGTCGCCAACACTGCCGTTGGTGACCTCCACCGCCCGACCTTCCGGCGTTCGCTCATCGACCCCGACATGTATCTCGCGCCAGACCCATCGCTTGGGCCCGCCCACTGCCCGGCAGCACATGCTTGCATGGGTGAGAGGGATTCTTGCGCGCATTCCATTCACCTTCGCCCTCAGCCTTGGGACCTGTGCCGTCGATCAGCAGGTTGCCTGAGGCCCCTGCCGCCACGATACGGCAAGCTCACCTTCGGCGTTTTCTGGCGACGATAGAGCGTGCTGAAATCGGGCACGCCCCGATCCAGTCCGACCAGCCGCGACAGATACTCAACACATTCGGACGTCTGCCTCAGTGGCTTACCGAAAAGACCTTTCACGGTCAGGCAGGTCTGGATCGCGGCATCGCCGAAAGGCATGGCCGACCGCGCCTGCTGGTCGGCGGCGGTGTCCAAGTCATCTCGGGGTCAAACCAGATCGCTAGCAACCCGCGCTGCGTCAACGCGGTATTGTACGAAGGCCAGTTCCTGATCTTGTGCGTCATCGCGGACCAACTGCTCATGGCCTTCAGTTATCATACTGGATTCAAACAGTGAATTCAGAACTGCAGTTGTGCAACAAAACCCAATCCGAACCTCAGATCCGGATGCCGGGACGCCGACTAGCGTTCCTGCAGGCTCCGGGCAGCCTCGGTCCGGTTGCGCACGCCGAGACGCTTCAGGATCGCCGAGACGTGGAGCTTCACCGTTCCTTCGGTCAGGCCGAGCCGGTCGGCAATGTCGCGGTTGGACGCGCCTTCGCGCAACAGGGCCGCGATTTCGAGCTGCCGGGGCGTCAGTTGGGTGACCGGTGTCGGATCGTCGACGACCCGCGCGGCGACCAGGTCGCGCGCGGCCCCCAAGGCCCGGTCGAATGCCGTGAAGGCGGCCGTGGCCGCGTCTACCTCGGGCGTGCCGCCGCGCCGGGCCGCAAGCTGGGCCATGGCGGCGCGCAAGGCCTCCAGCGGGGCCTGGACGCCATGGGCGGCGATCCAGGCCAGGCGGCCCTCGCTGATCTCGCTGCGCCGCGCCTCGGTCAGGGTGCGTTCCAGGGCCTCCAGCGCCTCGCGCCGTTCGGTCACGTCCAGCGCGACGCCGTCCCAGATCACGGTGCCGTCTTCGGTCCGGCGGGGTCGGCCGATGGACCGGACCCATTTGAGGGCGCCGTCGGGGCGGATGACGCGCACTTCTTCGTCCAGCGGGGTCAGGGTTGCCGCCGAGGCCTCCAGGGCCGCCAGCCACCGGGTCTGATCGTCGGCATGGATCCAGTGATGGTCGACCTCGACCTGGGCCATCAGCCAATCGGCATCCAGCCCGAAGACATCGCGCACCTCGGGGCTGACATAGCCGTAGCGATAGCCGCCATCGGGGGTGCGGATCCGTTGCATTGTGTGGCCCGGAAAGGCCCCCGCCCATCAGGCGCGCGGCGTCCAAGGGGGTCTCCGGCGGGTCGATCATATGTCTATGGTTATAGATACCGCTCTTTTTCGCAACACACATATAACTTTCTCTATGCGTCTACCCGCAGCCGCTGCCATCGTTGCGGTCGGGAGGACGGCATGGGCAAGATCATCATCGAGGCACGGGTGAACGAACTCGCCACGCGGCGCGGCAATCCCCATGTGCCGTTCGTGCCGTCCGAAGTCGTCGCCGATTGCCTGGCCTGCGCCGAGGCCGGGGCCTCCATCGTGCATTTCCACGGCCGGACCGAAGACGGCGCGCCGGATCACGACCCGGCCTTCTACCTTGAGACGAATGCGGGGATCCGCGCCAAGTCTGACGTGCTGATCCATCCGACCCTGGGCTACGTCGCCAATGACACCGACGCCGCAGGCCGGTTCGCGGCCATCGAGCGGATGATGGAGGCGCCCGAGACGCGGCCCGATTTCGCGCCCATGGATTGCGGGTCGGTCAACGTCGATTGGTGGAACCCCGAGCGGGGCGACTACGACACGACCGACCTGATCTACAAGAATTCCACTGCGACACTGATGTATTTCGCCGAGCGGATCCGCCATCATGGCCTCACCCCGTATCTGGTCAGCTGGAACGTCAGCTTCACCCGCCAGATCCAGCAATTCCTGAAGATGGGCGTGCTGCAAGCCCCCGCCTTCACCTGCTTCTGCATGACCGACGAGATCATCTTCGCCGGCCATCCCGGCACGGTCGCGGGGCTGGATGCACATACGGCGTTTCTGCCCGAGGGCTGCGTCTGGACGGTGGTGAACTACAAGGGCGACCTGTTCCAATTGACCGAGAAGATCATCCGCGAGGGCGGGCACATCTCCATCGGGTTGGGCGACTACGCCTATGCCGACGGCGGGCGGAACCTGACGAACGCGGAGGTCATCGACCGCGTCGTGGCTCAGGCTCGGAGCCTCGGGCGCGAGGTGGCCGATATGGCCGAGACGCGAACCATTCTTGGAATGAACTGAGCCGGGGCAGGGAGGCCACGGCATCAAAGGGAGGAAGACATGAAGACGATCCTGACCGCTGCGAGCGCCTTGGCGCTGGCCACCGCCGCCCAGGCGGAGACGTTCAAGATGCAGACGTTCCTCGGGGCCACCGCCGCCACGACGACCGCGTTCGAGGAGATGGCCGCCGATCTGGCAGAGGCCACGGACGGCGCGGTGGAGATCCAGGTCTTCCCCAGCGGCGCCGTCGTCGGGCCGACCGACACGCTGGACGCGGTGCGCAACGGGCTGCTGGACGGCCACTATACCGGCCCGACCTTCTTCGCGGGCGTCGATCCGGCCTTCGCCGTGCTGGGCGACACGCTGTCGGCCTATCCGGACACCGACGTGCGCGACCAGTGGTTCGTGAATGGCGGCGGGCTGGAACTGGGCCGCGCGCTATATGCCAAGTACGACATGCACATGATCTGCGTGATCCATTGGCCGCAGGAGCAGATTCCGTCGACCGTGCCCATCCGCACGGTTGACGATTTCGAAGGCATCAAGATCCGCGCCCCCGGCGGGCTGCCGTCGGACCTGCTGACGCGGGCGGGGGCGTCGCTGGTGAACCTGACGCCGGGCGATGCGATCAGCGCGCTGGAAACCGGCGTGCTGGACGCCTCGGACCTGGCTAATGTGGGTCTGAACATGGCGTTCGGCATGTATCAGAACGCGCCCTATTCGATCTTCGCCCGCCATTCGATGCCGGTGACGGACATGTCGGTGTCCATGTCCAAATGGAACGCGCTCTCCGACGAATCCAGGGCGGCCTTCGAGGAGGCTTGCAACGGTCTGTCTGCGACGCTCAAGGACACACTCGGACAACAGGAGGTGGCAGCCATCGAAGCCGCCAAGACCGATCTGGGCGTGGAGTTCATCGAGTTCGACGAGGCCCAGGCCGAACGCTTCCGCGAGATGCTGCTGGAGGTCTGGGACGATTGGGGATCGCGCAACGGCGACGCCAAGGCCATCGTGGACAGCCACAAGGCCTACATGACCGAGCTCGGCATCCTCTGACACGCGCGGCCGGGCGCCACGCCCGGCCCTCCCCGGAGACGGCCATGGACCGGATCATTCTCGCGCTCGGACGGCTGGCGTCCTGGGGCTTCGCGGCCATCGTGCTGATGATGGTCTACGAGGTCGTGGCCCGCTACGGCTTCGGCGCGCCGACCATCTGGGCCCACGAGATCGCGGGCCTTCTGGGCGCGGTCGCGTTCCTTCTGGCCGGCGCCTATTGCATGGTCGAGGACGGCCATATGCGGATCACCGCCTTCGTGGACGGGATGCGCGCGGGCGCACAGCGTTTGTTCCGCATCGTGGGCTATGTCTGCGGCGCGATCTATCTGGGCGGGCTGGCCTTTTCCGCCTTCCAGATCGCCAATCGGGCCGCGTTCCGGTTCATGGATGACGGGACGTGGTTCCCCGAACGCTCCGGCACGTC
>JBCCCB010000258.1:0-6075 GCA_039033775.1 Pseudomonadota bacterium
CGGCGTAGTTCGGGGTGCCGAAGGCTTGGGCCCAGTAGGAGGTGAAGGATTGGGATTGGTCGCGGCCGGTGAAGAAGGCCAGCTTTTCGGGGGCCGTATCGCGGAGGGGTTTGAGCCATTTGGCGGCGAGGTCCAGGGCCTCGTCCCAGGTGATTTCCTCGAATTGGCCGGAGCCGCGTTCGCCGATGCGCTTCAGGGGCGCGCGCAGGCGGGACGGCGCGTTGTGCTGCATGATGCCCGCCGCGCCCTTGGCGCAGAGCACGCCGCGATTGACCGGGTGGTCGCGGTTGCCCTCGATATAGGCGACCTTGCCGCCCTTCATGTGGACGTCGATGCCGCAGCGACAGGCGCACATGTAGCACGTCGTCTTGCGGATTTCGTCGCCCACGGGGGCGTGCAGATCCAGGCTCATAATCCTCCCAATGCCAGACGGGCCAGACCCACGGCGGAGAGGCCGATGAGCAGCGTCAGGCAGAATGGTTTGTAGAAGGGTTCCCACCGGGGTGTGAAGAGGGCGCGTCCAAGAAACACACCGGCCACGGCGGGGATGGCGAGGACGGCGGCGCGGGTGAAGGCCTGCGTCGTGAAGACGTCGGTGGCGACGAAGACGATCAGCGAGGTGAGGCCGCCGCCGATCATGTAGAGGATCATGGTGCCGCGCATGGCCCGGGCGGGGAGGTCTCGGATCAGGGCATAGAGCGCGATGGTGAGGCCGCCCGCGCCCGCGAGGCCGGAGATCAGGCCGGCACCGGTGCCCGCCGCCGCGGTGCCCGTGCGGCTGGCGAGCCAGGGGAGGCGGACGCCGGCGAGCAGGAGGGCCGAGAGCGCCAGGATCAGAAGCAGGGCGATGAGGCTGGATTGGTCGGGGGTTAGAAGGCGGGTGATCGCCAGGCCGACAGGCAGGCCCGCGAAGACGGTGATCGTGAGGATCAGGGCGGCGGGGCGGTCGGCTTGGTCCCAGGTGCCGCGGGTTAGGAAGGCTGCGGCCAGCATCTCGAGCGTCCAGCAGACGGGGATCAGGTCGATGGGTGGGATGACAGGGGCGAGCGCGGCCATGATTATGGCCGAGAGGCCGAAGCCCGCGAAGCCGCGCACGGCGCCCGCCACGATGACGGTCGCGACGGCGAGCCAGGCGGTGCCGGCGGGGAGGGCCAGGAGGTCGATCATGGGCGCGGGCCGGGACGGGAAACGGGCCTTGTGGGCCGATCGGGCGAGCGGTGGGGTGTCCCCCACCCGACCGGCCGGGGCTTTACCTCTGTCATGGGAGGGCCTGCCGGATCAGGCCGGTCATGGCCAGGGCCAGCAGGAGGGCGAGGCAGGCCGGTTTGTAGAGCGGTTCCCATCGAGGCGTGAAAAGGGCGCGGCCCAGAAGGACGCCGGCGAGGGTCGGAAGGACGAGGATCACCCCCCGGGTGGCGGCGGTCCGGTCCATGGTCCCCAATCCCAGATGCGTGGCGAGGCCGAGAAGCCCCGCGCCCAGCATGTAGATGTTGAGCGTGCCGCGCATGGTGCGGGCGGGCAAGTCGCGCGCCAGGGTATAGAGCGCGATGAAAAGCCCGCCGGCCCCGGACAGGCCCGTGATGAGCCCGGCCCCCAGCCCCGTGGCCGCGGTGCCGGGCCGGGTGGCAAGGAAGGTGGGGCGCAGGCGCGCCAGTTGGGCGGCGGCCAGCGCGATCAGGATGACCAGGGCCACGGTCTGCGAGGCGGCGGTGGGGATCGCCATCGTCGCCAGCAGGCCCAGCGGCAGGCCGATGGCGGCGGCGAGGGTCAGGGTGATCGCGGTGGCGCGCTCGGCATCCGCCCAGCCGCCCTTCATCAGCAGCAGCGAGGCCGACATCTCCAGACACCAGAAGACCGGGATCAGCTGGATCGGGGGGAGCAGGGTGGCCAGGCAGGCCATGGCCAGCGCCGAGAGACCGAAGCCCGCGAAGCCCCGCACCGCACCCGCAAGGGCGCAGGCGGCGATGGCGATCCAGGCGGTCGCGGGCGGCAGGGCGAGGAATTCGGCCATCCCGGCGACCCTGCGCCAGATCGGTCTCGGGGGGTAGGGAAACCGTGATGGGAATGCGGATTTGCCCGACCGGGCGGGGCGCGGTGGCGCGATGTCGTGGGGGCGGGACGGGGCCGCCCGGCGGGCGGGGCCGCGCGGTCCGGTTGCAATCCCGTCAGGACCGGCCGCGGCGGTCGGGTCGCCGAGGCGAGGTGCCTGGCTGGAGCTGTGTCTGGGCGTGGCCCCCTCGCGTGCCTGGATGGTCTGGGCGCAATGGACCGATGTCGGGATGCCGGTGCATGCCGGTAGCCGACCTCGGCATCGGGCGCGCCTCGACCCGGCCCTTGGCCGATTGGCGCGGCGCGGTCCCCCTATCCCCGGCAGGGGGCATCGGTGTCGTCCTCTGGCTGGTCATATGTCGGGGAGTTGCCGTCGGCGACGGGGGCAGAGCCCCCGGCTACGGTCGGCATCGAGGGGATGGGGTGGCGAGTTGCGGTCCCGGCCACGGTTGGGCATCGACGAAATGCGGCGATAGGCTGCGATGGCGTTGGCGCCAGGAAGCAGGCGCGAAGGGCGCATCGGGATCCGCTGACGGACGGTGTGGAACGGTCCAGATTTTGGTCTGCCGGCGGGGACGGGAGATTGCCCCTGCGGGATCGTCTGGCCGCCCGCGGTCCCCGGCCCGGTCCCGTGCGCATGTCTCGCCGACGCTGTCGGAAGCGCCACCGGTGGGGCCGGGCCGCTGGCGGACCGGCCAGCCGCGGCGGGCCAGGATATGCCGGCATAGTCGATGGCGCAGCGGTGGTCGTCCGGGCGCGCGCGCCCGACGGCTCGCAGCCCGGGATAGTCGGCGCGGGGACGGTCGCGGCAGTCGCGGTCCGGGCCAGCGGAGGGCGATGCGGCTGGGGGGGCGCGGCGCCCCTGACGGTCGGAGGGCGCGGGGGCTGCCAGTCGGCGGGGATGGGCTGTCGGGTTCGTGTCGCGGGACCGGCTTCCAGACCGATGCGGCGGGGGATTTTCCCGGCGCGAGCATGTCTTTCGCGACATGGGGCGGCTCCGGGGCTCATCCGCGCCGGGCTGGCCGAACGCCTCGGTCGATCTTGCCACGGCTCTGAGCATCCGGGCCCCTCGGGGCCCGGCCTCGCTGGCAGCGGGTCCGCCGGACGAGGACGGGACGGTGTTCGGGGCGGATGCCCCGTCCGCTGGTCGGAGATCACGGCATTTCGGATCGTGGCCGTTCCGTAACAGCGCGACGCGCGGTCTCGCCTGCGGGACCCGCCGGGCTGCGACCTGTCGCGGTCGGCCCCCGTCGCGGTCGGGTGGGGCCGGCGTCACCGATCTCGGTGACGCCACCGGGCCGGATCCGGATCGGCGGGCGTCCCCTGGCCCCGCCTGTCTATGGCCGGTGTCCATGGGCGACGATCATGCCCAGTGCCGACGTCGCCAGGCGGGCGGCGGTGCCCTGGGCGCGGGATGTCAGCAGGATCGGGACCTTGGCGCCCATGACGATGCCGCCGGCGCAGCAGCCCATGCCGAATGTAAGCAGTTTGAAGAGCGCGTTTCCGGTCGTGATATTGGGCGTCACGACGATGTCGGCGGCCCCGGCCACGGGGCTGTCATAGTGCTTGATGGCTGCCGCCGCGTGGCTGAGCATCAGGTCCATGGCGATGGGTCCCGCCACGTCCGCCTGGGGCAGCGCGGTCTTGGCCCAATGGGCGATCTCGGCGGATTCGAGCGTGTTGGGCAGGGACGGGATCGGGTCTTCGGTCGCCGCCAGAAGGCCGGCGCGCGGGCGGTCGATGCCCAGAAGGCGGGCCAGGTCGATGGCATGGGTCAGGCAGGCCTTCCGGGTTTCGACCGACGGGTCGACGTTCAGCGCCGCGTCCGTCAGCAGAAGCGGGCGGTCGTCGCCGGGGCGGGTGATGTGGAAGACATGGCCGCAGATCGCGCCGGGCTGGCGCAGGCCCGCCTTGCTGGGCAGCAATCCCTGAAGAAAGGTGGAGGTGTGGACCTGTCCCTTCATGATCGCGTCGGCCTCGCCCTGCCGGGCCAGGCGGGCGGCCATCTGCGCGGCGGCGGGGCCGGGCGCGTCGATCAGGCGGAACGGGGAGATATCGGCGCCGGTTTCGGCCGCGGCCGCGCGGATGCGGACTGGGTCGCCGATCAGCACGGGTTCGGCCAGGCCGTGCTGGGCGGCCTCCAACAGGCCGGACAGGGCGGTGGGCGATCCCGCATTGGCGAGCGCGACGCGGGGCAGGGGCAGGGTCCGGGCCCGGTCCAGCAGGGATTGCGGCGCTTGGGGCGCGGTCTGGGACAGGAAGGGATGGGGCTGCGGGGCGGTGCTGGCGTCCATGGGGCGTCCTTATGGCGTCGGGGGCCTCCCTGGCTTGGGTATGCAGGTCCGCGGACGCGGAGGCCAGGGGCATTTGCGCCTGGGGTGTCGGCGGCTTGGGTTGCGGGCTGGGGCCGGGGATTTGTCCGGTGGCGGACCACGCGGTGTGGGTCAGGCCGAACGCGGCCGGGGCCGGTCGGGATACCGGCGAAGCGTGCGGGCCATGGCCGTGGCCCGCGCCCGTTCGGGCCAGGCGCAGGCGGCGAGTTCGGCGCGCAGGTGGTCGCGCGAGCCGGGGGCGGCGCGGTCGATGGCCAGGGGCGCGCGGCGCGCCTCCTCCCAATCGAGGAGGGCCAGGCGGCCGGACGAGACCCGCAGGATATTGCCGGGATGCAGGTCGCCATGGAGGCCGCCCAGGGGGCCGGGCAATCGGGACAGGCGGTCCCACTTGGCGGGCAGGCGGCGGCGCAGGCCCGGGCGCGACGGGATCCGGTGCGCATGGGCGTGAAACCGGGCGAACGGGGCCGCGCGGAGATCAGCCGGGGTTGCCGGGCATCCGGTCAGAAACGGCTCCACCGTCCAGCCATGGGCCGAGAGGGTGCCGCGGCGGGTTTCCAGAAGGCCCGGTGTGACGAAGCCGGCGCGGCGCGCGGCGGCCTCGATGCGAAGCTGCCAGCGCAGGGACGGCTCGGGCAGGGCGTTGGATTTGGCGATGACCGGCTGGCCGTTCAGGATGCCGCGCAGGGCGCGGCGGCGGGCGCCGCCGGGGACAAGGGTCAGATCCCGGACATCGCCCCAGGGCGACAGGTCGGGGATCACCGGGCGTCGCGCGCCAGAAGGGCCAGGGTGCCGAAGGGCGTCGCCAGGATCGTCAGGTGCAGCCAGAGGACGGCGCGGGGCCACGGGTCGATCCGGGCCAACGCCTGCCCGGTGCCCGAGACATCTAGCACGAGGATCGCGATCAGCAGCGCCGTGGCGGTGACGATGCCGATCATGGCGCTGTCGAGCAGCAATTGCAGCGGACCCGGTTTCATGCCCGGGCCAGCTAGGCGGCCTGGGCGGAAGGGCAAGGCGCGTCAGCCGAAGACGCGGGTCAGCGCGCCGTCCACGGCGTCGGTGATGGCGTCGATATCGTCCTCGGTCGCGATCAGCGCCGGGCTGAACAGCAGCGTGTTGTTGTAGCCCGGGATCGAACGGTTGGAGGCGCCGATGACGACGCCTTGGGCCATGCAATCGGCGACGACGGCCTTGACCTGCGCTTCGGGGGCGGGGGTGCGGTCGTCGCGGTCGGTGACCAATTCGGTGCCGGCGAAGAGGCCCACGCCCCGGACCTGGCCGATCACGGCGTGGCGTTCGGCGAGCGCCTCCAGGTTGGCCTTGAGGCGTTCGCCCATGGCGGCGGTGTTGTCGATCAATTCCTCGCGCTCGATGATCGCCATGTTGGCCAGGGCCGCCACCGGCCCGGCCGCGCAGCCGCCGAAGGTGGAGACGGCGCGGAAGAAGTTCATCGGGTCATCCGGGGCCGACTTGAACGTATCGAAGACGTCCTCGGTCGTGACCACGCAGGAGATGGCCGCGTAGCCCGAGGCCACGCCCTTGGCCATGGTCACGATGTCGGGCTTGATCGGGTAATGCTGGTAGCCGAACCAGGTGCCGGTACGGCCGATGCCGCAGACGACCTCGTCGATATGGACGAGCAGGTCGTATTTGGTGACGATCTCCTGCACCCGCTCCCAATAGCCCGGCGGCGGGA
>JBCCCB010000259.1:0-6050 GCA_039033775.1 Pseudomonadota bacterium
ATGCAGGGTTCCCTGTCGGGCCACCTCGCGGCGCTGGCCTGGGCCTACGCGATCATCATCGGCATCTGCAACATCTTCGATCTCTACTACACATGGCGCTGGCTCAAGGGCGAGCGCGACGTGTTGGGCAAGGAGGCGTAGATGGCTGTCGATGACGATTTGAACGCGCGGTTCCTCGCGGCGTCGGAAGGGCTGGGGCCGTTCGAGGAGCGCAAGATGATGGGCGGCATGTGCTACATGCTGAACGGCCATCTTCTTTGCAAAGCCGAGCGTACGAAGACGGGCGACCGGCGCTATATGTTCCGGGTCGGCAAGGGGAATGAGGCGGCAGCGCTTGGCCGTCCCGGTGCAGCTCCGGCCATGCACGGCGAGCGAAAACTCGGCGGGCTGGTCTTTGTCGATGAAGCGGCGTGTGACCCTGATGCGCTGCGCGGATGGATCACCATGGCGCAAGTATTCGTCGCAACGCTCGATCCGAAATAGGGCGGACGTTCGCCCGCTGCGCAGCGTCGGTAAGTAAGGGCTCAGACAGGACAATCATCGCACACCGCCCCCGTTAAATGGCGTCCGGCCGTCCGCATCCAAAGGCAGGCCGCTCGAAGGCAACCCGGATCCGCCGCCCCAAGGGGCTCCGTCTTCGATTGAAACGAGCGGCCCTGCGGAACACGCGATCCCGCAGGGCCAAACCCCGCGCCTGCTCAGTTCGGCGTCATCTTGTGGATCATCCCCTCATCCACCGCCGCATAGAGGCTGCCATCCGGCCCCAGAACCAGCGACCGGAAGCGGCCCGCCGCCATGGGCAGGGTCATCTCGGTCACGTCCACGACTTCGGTCACGTCGTCGTTGAACTGGATCACGTCGATCCGCTGGCCGATAGGCGTGACCCCCAACCCCATCACCATGAATCCGACCACCAAATAAACGTCCCAGTCCACCCAAAGGTCGCCCGTCAGGAACGCCGCCGACGACGTGCCCTGGGACCAGCCGTTATTGTCCCAGACCGGCGGCATCGCATCGGGATAGGTCTCCAGGTCGGTCATCGGCATGAAGGACGCCCGCTCGAACCGGTTCATCCCGCCTTCCTGGTTTGGCATGTAGCCGCAATAGCTGTCCGGGCAGTCGCCGCGTCCCGCCATGTTGGGGCGCGGATCCCAGCCGGCATTGCCGCCATTGGCCAGCACCGTGATCTCGTCGGAATGCCAGGGCCCGTGTTCGGCCGCGATCACCTGGCCGGTCTCGGGGTGGAACGCGATGCCCTGCACGTTGCGGTGGCCATAGGTATAGGTCCGGGCGTCAAACCCATCGGGCGGGGCATTGTCCGGCGCGGCAGCGCCATCGGTGTCGATCCGTAGGATCTTCGATCCCATCAATGTCGGGCTCTGGGGCACCTCACTGTTATGGTTGTCGCCCGTGGTCAGGTACAGGAACCCATCGGGCCCGAACCGCACGCGCCCGCCATTATGGGCACCGGGCCCGCCGAACGGGTGATCGCTGGCCGCCATCTTATAGGGGACGTCATCGACGATATCGGTGCGGTCCGACACGCCGGCGAAGTCGTCGGCCACCACCAGCCGCATCAGCCGGTTGGTATGGGGATCCGACATGTTCGAGGTGGAATAGACGTAGATCCGCCGGTTCTCCGCGAAATCCGGGTCGATCTCGACGCCCATCATCCCGGCCTGGCCTTCGCAGAAAAGATCGTCGGCCGTGGCGGGATACCCCTCGGCGCCGCCCATGCCCAACAGCGCGTTGACCTCACCCGACGGCATCATCACAGACAGGCCCTGGCACTTCTCGGTGAAGAACATCGTTCCGTCTTCCAGGAACGCCATGTCCCAGGGATCCGACAAGTCCGACAGGACAACCTCGTGGCCCAGCGCCGTCGTGTTCAGCCCGCTCTGGGCCAGCGCCGGGGCCGCCAGGACCGAGACCAATATCGTGGATGAGATCAGCGCCCGCGCCGTTCGATGCGTGGATCGAATATGCATGCTAGTTCCTCCCTGATATCCGGGCCCGTCGGCTGCGCGCTTCGGGACCCGGTCCGGCGGTACAGCCCGCCGGATCCCGAGCGTAAGTCCCCCATGCCCGTCGGATCAACAGGCGCCACCGCGAGCGGTGGCGCGCCGCCGATCCCCGGCCATCAAGCCCGGAATCCGGGCCCGGAGCCTTGGCCGACCGGGGCCCCTTGCAGCTTGCCTGACATCGGGTCATGCACCTGACCAGGCCGGCATGGCAGAGTGTCGAAACGGCATCCCGATATCCCGATGCCTCCGCAGCTGGCTGCCATCTGCCCTAAGATCCCCGACGACGAACAGTCCAGGCCAAGCCGTTCAACCCGTTTTTCCCAAGCGAGACGCAGTTGCTCGGTCGACACATTCGGCCGACGAGGCCTAAGGGTGCGCCTGACCTGGGCGAGCAGGGCGGTCTCGACATAGGCACCGCCGCCGGCGATTGATCCTGGCATTGGGTCCCCGCCCTTGGACCTCACCCGTCCTCTGCCCGACGATGGCCCGCGCCCTGCGACCGGGCCCGTCTGGTCAGATGGCCGAACGAAGCCAGCGTACCACACAGGTCCTCCTTGATCCGCGAAGCGCGTCTGGACGATGCCTTGGAAGCTCCGCTTCGCGAATGGCCGAATGCCACCTACTCTTCCTGGCGCGATTGGCCCTGCGACGCATCGAAGGTCGTGCCAGCCTATCGCACTTGGCTGGAATACCATATCGGCGAGCAAGACGCTGAAGCCCTAAACCCTACATGCGAGAGGGGGACCTGATGTCCTCGCAGTCTGACACCCTCGATCCCACGACGTCCCGGACCCGACAGGGCGAAAGCCCGTCGTCTCCGCCCTACTCGACGCTGCCTCTGCCTGAGCCCGCCTCCGACGATCGGTCAACGACGAGGGGAACGACACCGCGCCGACGCCGAGGGCTGATCGGGGTCATCCGGGCGTCCGTCCTCTCGGCGCTTCTTGTCGCCGGCGCGTCGAACGCACAGCCATGGATGGACGACTTCGACCCGTCGGTCTGTCCCGGCGACCACCAGGGCGCGGTCGCGGTGCGGGTCGAATCGGGCTACGCGTTTCGCATGCCGGCCGAGGTGTTCTCGGTCCGCGATCCCCTGCCGCCGCCGGTCGACGCGGCCCTCCCGCGCTACGGCTGTCCCGGCAACCCGATCATCGCGCGGGCGGTGTCGACCTATATGGGGATGACCCAGTTCCTGCCCGAGGGCTTCGAGCCCCATCGGGAGATGCGGCGCCCGGTGAGCCTCACGATCTTCGGGCATGACGGGCCGATGGGGAGCGTCAGGAACGCGCTTCAATTCATCCATGAGGGTCCGAACGGGAATGCGATCGCGCGAAGATGCTTCGTCGCGCGGGGCGGCATCATGGAGTACTGCAATCTCTGCGGAAGGCGCGCTGAGGTCGTCGACGAACGTTTGTGTCGATACGAGAGGACCGGTCGCGTCGTCCGTCTAGAAGATCATGGCTTCTGGGCGAGGTCTCTTCCGGGACGACACCCCGAAAGCGCTGATTTGCCGCTGGTGGCGATATGTCGGTCCGCCCGCGACGATGATCCGACGAGGAATTTTGCAAGGAATTGTAGGGCTTACGTCGTGCTCCAGCCGGACCTTGTGCTGCGCTACGGATACGACGGCAACGTCGTGACCCTGCCGATGCTCCCCGAATTTGATCTCGCGATCCGGGACTGGATCGAAAGCCGTCGCGCGCCGGAGCTCGACGGCCCCGCACGGAACATTTTCGAGGAGAGACGATAGATGCCGCAAAGAAGCGTTTTGGAAAGATCGCCTAGTTGCACCGCGTTTTCTCAAGCCGAGCTTGATCGTATTGACTCACTTTCGGACGACTTGAATACCCCAATGGAGGCAGCGAATCTTCAACCGCTGAAAGCGTCCACCTTTCAGTCGTAAGAGTATCGTGATTGGTTCGAGGCGAACGAAGCCTCTCTTTCGGGCACGCCAAAATTGTCTGACGCCCGCACCGATGGGACAGCTTAGGCCAGCCATGGACGGCATGCGAGCGTGTCGACCGCTCGGCTCCGGAACGCTCTGATCAGGCGATGCCGTGGCCATCCGAACCCCGTCCCGGTCCGCCCCGTCTCCGGGGCCAGGCCGAGCTGAATTGGGCCTTGTGCCATCCCAGCATCCGACCGGTCCCGCCGTGCCGGACAGCCCTGGCTGAGGGGCCGGGGCGCCCCTATCGGCGGCCGCCAGCCGTGATCGCGGATCCAGCATGGGGCCGGCCGCGCGGACGAACGGCCCCGTGCCGCCCTATGATGGCCGAGTCACGATGCCGGCCGGGCAAGGGGGCCGACATGCCGGCCACCGCCGGGCTCCCATCGCGGCCCCTTTCCGTTCGGCGACACCCGTCCCGCGCCTGCGTCCCATTCACTGGACGGGTCTGGATCTCCCGCTGCGACCGGCGGCGCCTTCGCTGGTCGATCCGTCCGTACGCCCGCCGCCGCCGGGATGCCTCTGGCCCTTCGGCAGGACCGTGCTCCCCATCGGTCGAGCCGGGCGCGCCGCGCCGCTTGTCGGTGCGGCCATCGGTCGGTCCCACGATCCGCCTGGCCACCAGGCACAGAGCGGTTAAGACTTCGTCGCCAAAACCGTACAGACGTACGTTTGTACAGGGGGTGTACGCCGGGTGTACGGGGGGTGACACATGCGAATTGCGGCCTGGTCCGGTCCCCGGAACCTGTCGACGGCGATGATGTATTCCTTCGCCAACCGTCCCGACATGACCGCCTTGGACGAACCCTTCTACGCGGCCCATTTGGCCGTGACGGGGCGCGACCATCCCCGGCGCGACGACGTCCTGGCCAGCCAGCCCACGGACCCTGAACTGGTCTCGCGGCTTTGCGCGACCGGCGGAAATCCCCATGTGTATCAAAAGCATATGGCCCATCACATGCATTCCGGATTTCCCATGGACTGGGCCGATGGCGCGGTCCATATCCATCTGATCCGCCACCCGGCCCGCGTCATCGCCAGCTACGGCGCCAAATGGTCCGACATCTCGGAGGCCGATATCGGCTTCGCCGCCCAGGCGGCGCTTTACGACAAGCTCGGCGGCCTGGTTCTGGACACGTCCGATCTACGTCAAGCACCTGAAACGATGCTGAAAAAGCTCTGCGGCGAGATCGGTCTGCCCTGGTCGGACGCCATGCTGGCCTGGCCTGCGGGTCCCAAGCCCCATGACGGGATCTGGGCCTCCCACTGGTACAACGCCGTCCATGCCTCCACCGGTTTCGCGGGCCCCGAAGGCCCGCTGCCGGAGACCGCCCGCCCGGACCTCCTGCGCGCCGCGCTTCCGTTCTACGAGGCGCTCAGATCCCGCGCGCTGCCGTCCTCCCAGAGCGCTTCGTAAACCTCCGCGATCCCCGCCGCTTCCCCCTGGACCGAGTGGTGTGTCGCAGCCCTCGCGCGGGCGGCCCGGGACATGGCGTCCAATCGGTCCGAATCGGCCAAGAGCCTGTCCAGATTGGCGGATACGGCCTCGACCACATCCCCGCCGCCGACCACGATCCCGGCGTCTCCGTCCGCGGAAAAGGTCCGAAACGCCCCCGCGTCGGACCCCACGAACGGCACGCCAGAGGCCATGCCCTCCAGTGGTGTCATCCCGTAATTCTCTGCCCGTGGCAGCGGCACCAGAAGCGAGCAGGCCCGGATCAACCCGGGCATGCTTTCCGGAGCGATCTCACCGGTGAAGACCACCCGATCCGCCAGCCCGGCCGCGCGCACTTGCGCCTTCAATCCCGCCAGGAATCCCGTATCGGCGGGCCGGGTCCGACCGACGATCAGTGCCGTAACATCCTGATATACGGGCAGAACCCGCAGCATCGTCTCGACGAAGCGGTCCGTACCTTTCGCCGGCCGGATCCGCCCCACGCAGGCGATCCCGCGCCGTCCCGGAAAACCCGTCGCGGCCCAGGCGGCCGCCCGGTCCTCGGCGGGATGCCACAGATCGCAATCCACCCCGTGGGGCACGACGGCCCGCAGATGGGGCTTGCCCACGGCTGCTGCCGGGGTCG
>JBCCCB010000260.1:0-6046 GCA_039033775.1 Pseudomonadota bacterium
ACGTGGCGGCCGGTCGGCTAGTCCGGATCCTGCCCGACGCGGTCTTCGCCGCCTTCCCGATCCACGCCGTCTGGTCGCCGACCCCGTTCCAGCCGGCAGCCCCGCGGACCTTCGTGGCCGCCATGCGCGACGCCCTGCGCGACGCGGGACTGGCATGACCGTCAGCGCATCACCCCGGCGAGATAGCCGTCCCTGGCGACCAGGGCCGCGCCGCTAGCGTCGACCACCGGCGCACCGTTCACCAGCACCGTTCCGTTCCCGGCTTGGGTCAGAACGTTCTGCCCGGTCGGGTGTCCGACGGCGACGACGCCGGTCGGCAGTCCGGCGATGTCGAAAATCTCGGCATCGACGATCCGGCCCGCGCGGTTGAAGGCCACGGCCACGTTCAGCGCGGCGATCTCGGTGTTGAATTGCGGCTGCAGGTAGACGACGAGCTGGTTGCTGGCCCCCTGGCGCGGGCCGCCGGCCCAGCAGATGAAGTGGTTGCGGCCGAACCGGCCGGAGCCTTGATTGACGAACTGCCGGTAGTTGGTGGTTCCGCCGAACTGGCCGTCGAGCGCAGCGGCGATGTCCCGGTCGGTCCAGCGCAGGACCTCGGCGCCCTGGACATCGTGCAACCGCATGGTGGTGCGGAAGACGGTATTGCCGTTCTGCCGGCCGCGGTTTTCGAAGCAGGTCGCCAGCGCGGCCCCGTTTTCGGCGAAGGCGAAGAAATCGCGGGTCGGCGTTCCGACCGGGCCGAGATCGAAGAGCGTCGTCGCGGTGTTGGCGTCGTCGCGGTTCAGAAAGCCGTAGCGCAGCTCGTTGGTCGGGGTGAGGTAGGCGATGCTGCCCTGGCAGGCGGTCAGGAGGAGGACGAGGAGCGGAAGAGCGAATTTGATCATGGCGCGAGGTCTTTTCGGTTGGCGTTGAAGGTCAGGCTGTCCCGGCGGCGGTAACATGACGGGCATCACGGCTATCTCACGAGATGTCCGGGCGCGCGGCCCGAAGCAGGTCGCAATCGGTTGCCGGGGGGTCGCGAGCGATTGGACCGATGACGGGCGATGTCCCAGAAACGGTGGCGTGGGCAGGCACGGGCGAGAGGGACGGCCATGAAGACGCAAGTAAAGGCTTTAGTGGTCGGTGGCGGCGCCGTGGGGACGGGGATCGCCTATCATCTGGCCAAGGCGGGCTGGGATACGATGCTGTTGGAGCGGGACGAGTTGACGTCCGGGTCCACCTGGCACGCGGCGGGGCTGCTGCCGCTGTTCAACATGGGCTATGCCACCAGCCACATCCACGACTATTCCGTGAAGTTCTACAAGACCTTGGAGGAGGAGACCGGGCTGAACCCAGGGTTCAGTGTCGTGGGCAATCTGCGGATGGCGCAGAGTCAGGCGCGGATGGACGAGTATATGCTCTACGCGTCCACGGCCGAGACGGTCGGGATCCCTTACGAATGGCTGACGCCGGGCGACATCAAGGATCGCTATCCGCTGGTGCGGACCGAGGATCTGGTGGGGGCGATCCTTCACCCGACTGACGGCTATATCAACCCGGCCGATGTCACGATGGCCATGGCCAAGGGCGCGCGGCAGCATGGTGCGGCGATCGAGCGAAGGTGGCAGGTGGACGGGTTCGCCTGGGCCAGGGATCATTGGGACGTGACGGTGGTGAAGATGGCCGAGAAGGGCGGGAACTTGGTCCCAACCGACGAGGTCGCCGTCATCGAAGCCGAGCATGTGGTGACGGCCACCGGCAACCATGCGCCGCGGACGGCGGCGCTGCTAGGGATCAAGACACCGGCCATCGTGGTGGAGCATCAGTATATCGTGACCGAGCCCGATCCGGCGTTGCAGGATTGGCGGAAGGACAACCCGCAGCATCCGGTGCTGCGGGATGCCGACGCCAAGTGGTATGTCCGTGAGGAGCGGGGTGGGTGGATCCTCGGGCCGTATGAGAAGAACGCCCCGGCGCGCTTCCCCTATGGCGTGCCCGACAGTTTTCGGGCGGATCTGTTCCCGCTGGACCTGGAGCGGATCGAGGCGGAATACATGTCGTTTATCCACCGCATTCCGACCTCCGAGACCTGCGGGCTGAAGGACGATTTCAACGGGCCCATCTGCTACACGCCCGACGGGAACCCGCTGGTCGGGCCCGCGCCGGGGCTGCGGAACATGTGGCTGGCCGAAGGGTTCAGCTTCGGGATCACGGCCGCCGGTGGCACGGGGCATTACCTGGCGCAGATGATGGTCGAGGGCGAGGCGGAGATCGACATGGCCGCGCTGGACCCGAAGCGGTTCGGGGACTGGATGACCACCGAATATGCCTGTCGGAAGAACGAGGAGGCCTATGACCACGTCTTCATCCTGCACCACCCGGATGAGGAGCGCCCGGCCGCGCGACCTTTAAAGGTCGCGCCTTGCTACGACCGGATGAAGGCGCGGGGGGCGCAGTTCGGACAGGTGAATGGGTGGGAGCGACCGAATTATTTCGGGCCGGTAGATGCGCCCGACAGCTTCGATCACGACGCGCGGTCGTTCCGGCGCGGGGCCTGGTGGCCCCACGCGGTGGCGGAGGCCAAGGCAATCCGCGAGCGCGTCGGCCTGATCGACGCCACCGCCTTCGCAAAACACCGGCTGACGGGGCCGGGGGCGGCTGGCTTCTTGGATTGGTTCACGACCAACAAGCTGCCCAAGATCGGGCGGATCAACCTGACCTATGCGCTGACCGACGCTGGCACGACGCGAACGGAATACACCATCGTGCGGCAGGGGGAGAGCGATTTCTACCTGGTCTCGGCCGGGGCGTGGGAGGCGTATGACGAGGATTATCTGTACGACGCGATCTACGGCAATGAAGACCGGTTCGGGCGGATCAACGAGGAGAACGTGACCGCCACGACGGGCGTCTTCGCGTTGGCGGGCCCTCGCGCGCGCGAGGTGCTCGCCGCGCTCATCCGCGACGCGGCGCCCGAGACGGCACTGGGGAATAAGCGGTTCCCGTGGTTGTCGGCGCGGCGGATCGAGTTGGAGATGTGTCCGGTCAACGCGATCCGCGTGGCCTATACGGGCGAGCTTGGATGGGAGCTGCATCATCCGATGGAGATGCAGACTTACCTCTTCGACCGGCTGGTGGCGGTGGGCGAGCCGCTGGGCCTGAAGCTGGTCGGCGCGCGGGCGCAGAATTGGTTGCGTCAAGAGAAATCCTATCGCGCCTTCGGGACGGAGCTAGGTCGGGATGCCACGCCGTTGGAGGCCGGGTTGGACCGGTTCGTGGACCTGTCGAAGGACTTCCGCGGAAAGGCCGCGATGGAGGCGTTGGGCATCCGGTCCAAATGCGTGACGGTTCTGGTGGATGGGCCCGAGGACGCCGATCCCTGGGGGCGGGAGGCGCTATACAAAGGGGACGAGCGGGTCGGGCGGCTGACCTCGGGCGGCTATTCCGTGGCCGTCGGCAAGAGCATCGGGATGGGCTATGTCCGGCCCGACCTGGCGGTTCCGGGGACTAAGTTGCAGGTCCGGATACAGCGGCAGCTTTGGGACGCGGAGGTCACCGAGGACAGCCCCTACGACCCACAGAACGCGCGCATCCGCGTGGATGGTTAGAGGCGCCTTCGCCCTGGTCCTGGCGGCCGCCATGGGCTGGGCCGGGCATGGCCTCGTCACACCCGTGCATCCCCGCCAAGTTCACGTCTCGGGCGACGGCGCGGCGCCGGTCGGCCTCGCGCTTAGCCTGCCCCGCGCGCCGAGCGTTGCGTCGGCGGAGTTGGAGGTCGTCCTCATCCGCCGCTGGCAGAACCTGGAGGCGCTGCCGGACCTGCGCCGCCTGTGCCGCGCGGCCTGCGATGGCGGCGCGGATGTGGTCCGGTTGCGGCGGCCCGCGCTGAACGGCCAAACGGATGTCCTGATCGTCGATGTTTCCGCCTTCGGGGCCGCGCCAGCGCTCGATGCCGGCGCCCCGATCCCCGAAGATGTGGTCGGCTGCCTGGGCATCCTCACCACCCGGGTTTGGGGTCAGACCCTCGGGATCACGAAATGCGACCTGCCCGAGATCCGCACCGTCTGGCGACCCCGGCTGCTGCGCCCGCGGGCGCCGATGCTGTCGGATCTCTAGCGGCCCGGCACCGGCAGGCGCGGCACCTGCGTCACCGGAAACCCCAAGACCAGCAGGAACCCGTCTTCCAGGGCCACGGGCACCGTGGCCTGGCCGTCGTCATCGGTCAGCCCCCGAAGGCCCGCAGCGACCAATGGCGCCTGGCCCTCGGGGATCAGGCCGACGTCGACGGCGCGGTTCAGAAACGGCTCCCACCCGGTCAGGCGCAGGGCGAACGTGCCGCGGGGCGTGCCGTCGGACATCACGGACATCTCGCCCGACAAGCTGGCCCGGACATCGCCCCAAGCGATATCGGCCGACCGAAGGTCGAGCCGGTCCAGCCGGGCCGGCTGTCGCGCGCCCAAGGCCCGGTCCAGCGTGACGGTGGCGTCCATGTCGAAGGTTTCGATGGGGCCGTCCAGGCCGGGTGCCGTGATGTCGATCAGGTTGACCGCCAAGTCATGGACCGTCGGACCCGCCGCCTGGCGGGTGGCGATCTGGCCCTGGGCCAGGGTAACCGCCCCGCCCTGCCCCGTGACCCGCACCGCCTCGGCCGCCAAGGTCGCACGGTCCAGCACCGGGTTGGCCGAGGCGGTGACGATGACCGAGGCCCGCAGGTCGGCCGAGGTCACGTCGATCTCGCCGGCCAGGGGATGGCTGACGACCATCTCGGACGGGGCCACGGCGATGATATGGTTGGGCCGGTAGGACAGGGCGAAGGCCCGCAGGATCGGCGCGGCCAATTGCCAGCCCGTCGGAGCCGTGATCCGCGGCTCGGTCAGGGTCACGTCGAAGCGGTTGGGGAAGCCCGCGACCGACACATCCTCGCGCTCGATCCGCCAGCCCTGCCGTTCGATCTGGGTCAGCCCCTCCTCGACGGCGGCGTCAATGCCGCGTGCGCCGAGGATCCACCACCCGCTCCAGAGAGCCGAGGCCACCACGACCAGGATCAGCGTCCATTTCGCCATCGCAGAGACCTTCCCGTTTGCCTGCGCCCCGTCTATCCCCGCGTCAGCCCGCGTGAAAGGACCCACCATGACGACCGCTCCCGATTTCTGGGTCTTCGGCTACGGATCGCTGGTCTTCAATCCGGGGATGGAGATCGCCGAAACCCGCCGCGCCACCGTGCAGGGCTACCGACGCCGGTTCTGCATGTGGTCGATCCATCATCGCGGGTCGGAAGCGGATCCGGGCCTGGTCCTGGCGCTGGAACCCCATGATGGCGCCACCTGCACCGGACTGGCCATGCGGCCCGCCGACCCCGAACCGGCCCTGGCCGCCCTGCGCGAGCGGGAGCTGATTTCGTCGGCCTATCACGAGACGACCGTGCCGCTGGTTACCGATGACGGCGCGTCCCTGGAGTCGCTGGCCTATGTGATCGACGTCACCCATCGGCAATATGTCAGCGACCTGACGTTGGAACAGCAAGCCCGGATAATCGCCCAGGCCCAGGGCGGGCGGGGGCCGAACCACGAATACCTGACCCATTCGGTCGAGGGGCTGGCGAAGCTGGGCGTGCGCGATCCGGAGTTGGATTGGCTGGTCGCGCGGGTGCAACAGATGCGCGCGGCGTCCTGACCCACGGCTTGTGAGCCCCAAGTCGCCCAGGTAGCGTGCGCAAAATGGCCTCGGCAGACGGGCCGCGAAGGGGCGCCATGGCACGTCAGTTAGAGACTGAGACTCAGTTTTCCCAGCCGATCCGACAGATCGTCTACATGCTGGCCGTCCTGGGTGCCGTGGGCGCCGGCACTTTTGTCGCCTATCCCCAGGTGGCGCCGATCTTTTCGGCCAATCCCTGGCTGAACGGTACGATCATCCTGGTTTTCTTCCTGGGCGTGATCGCCTGCTTCGCGCAGGTCTTCCAGTTGTTTTCGTCGGTGTCCTGGATCGAGGGCTTCGCCGAACGGCGGTTGGGCCACGACATGACCCGTCCGCCCGGCATGATGGCGCCACTGGCGGCGATGCTCAGGGC
>JBCCCB010000261.1:0-6044 GCA_039033775.1 Pseudomonadota bacterium
CGATAAAGATATGCTCGTCCGGAATGCCCATTGCGCGCGCCTTGTCGCGTGCCGGTTCAATCTCTTCGCCTTGGCCCAGATCGGCGGTGAAGGTGACGACCTCGCAACCGTATTCCGTCTGGAGCCACTTGAGGATGATCGAGGTGTCCAGCCCGCCGGAATAGGCGAGCACCACTGTCTTGGGCGCGTCCATGAAGCCTCCGATGTTTGCCACCGGGTAGGCCGCTTCGCCCGCCGCCGCAAGCCGAAGCGCCGCGCCCCGGCGTTGACGCCATCCGGGCCGGGCCATAGGCCTGCATTCGAAAGCGACGGCACCAGAAAGGGCAAGCGCCATGCTGGCATGGGATATCTTCAAGAAGGCGGTTCTGCTGATCTTCGACAACATCGCGGCCGCCCTTCGTATCTCCCTGGTGCCCTACGGCCTTCTCGTGGCCGTCAATCTCTACTTCCTGGACTCCCTCGCCCCCATGGCAATGCTCCAGAGCGGCGATGCCACGGCTCTGGAAACCCTGCCCAGCGGCTTCTTCGGCAGTATCCTTCTGACCGTCGCCGTTCAGGTCTTCGTCTTCATATGGATTGCCGTCGCGTGGCACCGCTACGTCCTGCTGGAGGAAGGCGGCAATGCCTGGGTGCCGCAGATGAATGGCGGCCACATGCTGGGGTATCTGGGTCGGTCGATCCTGCTGGGCCTGCTCATCCTCGCCGCGCTGATCGCCATCACCGTGGCCATCGGGTTCATCATGCCCTTCGCCGCCGTCGCGCTGTCCGGCCTCGTCAGCATCATCCTGGTCTACCGGCTGGGCCTCATCCTTCCGGCGGGCGCCGTTGGCAAACCGATCACAATGGGTGAGGCGTGGGAGGCGTCGAAAGGCCATTCGACGACCGTGGTCCTGCTGGCGATCATCACCTTCATCGCCTCGCTGATGCTTCAAATCCCGACGGCGGTCGACGCGGTCCTGTCGGGCGCCGTCGACCCCGCAAGCGACCCGGCGCAGGCGCTTGAGGCGACGACGTCTCCCGTCTCCTTGGTCTACAACCTGGTCATCAACTGGATCGTTCTGGTCGTCGGCGTCAGCATCCTGTCGACCCTCTACGGCCACTTCGTCGAAGGCCGCCCGCTTGACTGATGCCGTGACCCGCGCCGAGACCGCCGAGGCGGCCATGCGCGATCTTTTCCCCGCCACGCCCTGCCAGCGGAATGCCTATCTGTCCGACCGCTTCGGCGCGGATGTCTGGCTCAAGCGCGAAGACCTGACCCCCGTCCGGTCCTACAAGCTGCGCGGCGCCTTCAATGCCATGCGCAAGCTGTCGGGCGGCCGGGTGGCCTGCGCCTCGGCCGGGAACCACGCCCAGGGCGTCGCCTGGATGTGCAACCATCTGGGCATGGACGGCGTGATCTTCATGCCGGTCACCACGCCGGGGCAGAAGATCGACAAGACCCGGCTGTTCGGCGGCGACCATGTGGAGATCCGCCTGACGGGCGATTTCTTCGACGACACCTTGGCCACCGCCAAGGCGTTCTGTGCCGAAACGGGCGCCCATTTCCTTTCGCCCTTCGACGACGACGACGTCATCGAGGGGCAGGCCGCCGTCGCGGTCGAGCTGATGCGCCAGATCCCCGAACCGCCCGACCTGATCGTCGTCCCGGTGGGCGGCGGCGGGCTGTCGGCGGGCATGCTGTCCTATCTGCGGGCGACCCAAGCGCCCGTCGAGATGCGCTATGTCGAACCTTTGGGCGGCGCCAGCCTGATGGCGGCCCTGGCCGAAGGCGCGCCGGTCACCCTGGACGGTCTCGACAACTTCGTCGACGGCGCCGCGGTCGCGCGCATCGGCGACCGGCCCTTCGCGATCTTGCGCAACATCCCGCCCCAGCATGTGTTGCGCGTGCCGGAAAACCGGGTCTGCATCACCATGCAGGAGCTTCTCAATATCGAAGGCATCGTCCTGGAACCCGCCGGCGCCCTGTCCGTCGACGCCCTGCGCGACCTGGGCCCCGAAATCGAGGGGCGGCGGGTCCTATGCGTGACCACCGGCGGCAATTTCGATTTCGAGCGTCTGCCCGACGTGAAGGAACGGGGGATGCGCTTTGCCGGCACCAAGAAGTACTACGTGCTGCGCATGCCCCAGCGGCCGGGCGCCTTGCGGGAGTTCCTGGACGCCCTGGGCCCGCAGGACGACATCGCGCGGTTCGAATACCTCAAGAAATCCGCGCGGAACTTCGGGACCGTGCTGATCGGGATCGAATCCCCCCACCCAGAGGCGTTCGACCGGCTCCAATCCCGCATGGATGCGCTGGGCTTCGCCTGGCAGGATCTCACATCGAACCCGATGCTCAGCGAATTGGTGATCTGAAGTCCGGTCATCGCCCCGCGGGGCAAGACGTGCGGCCCTCACCCAGAGGCACGGACCGGCCGGTCCCCATGTTCGGGCTTGCCCCATTGGCTCCGCTGGCAGGTGGCCCCGGGCCGATCCTGCGATGGGCCGGCCGATCTCTCGATCCCGCAGTGCGGTGATCCGCCCTGGCCGCAGATCGGGGCCGACGCCTGGGCCGGAGGCCGCCACGGCGTCCCGAGGGGCCGCAGAGCGCCCCCTTGCCGAGAGTTCGGGCGCGCGGGCCGATCAGTGGTCCGCCGGGCGATCCGGGCGCGCCATGGCCTTCGCCGACGCGGTAAGCCACGATGGCATAACCGCCACGTCCGCTGGGTCGAACATCGCCAAGGCGACGGCCTACGCCTCGGCGGCGACGGCGCGGCGGGTCGCGTCGAACGCGGCGATCAGCGCTGCCCGGTCGGCATCGGTCCCGGCCGCAGCACCGGCAAGACCGCTCAGACCCAGATTGAGCGCGCCGCTCCGCAGGAAATGCAGCGCCTTGCCCCTGTCTTCGGGCGACAGGGGTGTGGCCAGGCTGGCCAGCATCTCCGCCGCCTCCTCCAGATAGACGTCAAGGATCATGGCCAGGTCCTCGGCGCCGATCTCGTCGCGCAATTCGGTCATTCTCGTTTCGTCAATCATGCCGGGATCATGGGCGCCGATCGTGAAGAGGGCGTTAAGATCGACCGCCTCGATGGATCAAATTGGCGGATTCATCCGACCTTAACCCGGCGCGATTCACAGTGGGACCATCGAGAAAGGCCGACATTGCCCGATGACCCATGACGACACTCCGTTCGGCGCCTTGCCTCCCCCCCGGGATCGCCTGCGCGTTCTCGTCGTCGATGACAGTGCGGCGCAGCGAAGGCTGATGTCCGCCGTCCTCAAACGCCTGGACCTGGAAGTCGTCAGCGCCGCCTCCGCCGAAGCGGCGCTCAACCTTTGTGACTCGCCCGCGGGCCAAGACATCGGAATGATCCTCAGCGATTGGCAAATGCCGGGCATGGATGGCCCGACCTTTTGCAAGGCCTTCCGCGACCTGGACCGGGGCAATTACGCGTATTTCATTCTCATGACGTCCGAGACGGATCGGTCCGCCAAGGCCAAGGGCTTGGAAGCGGGGGCGGACGACTTCCTGACCCGTCCTGTCGACTTGGCCGAATTGCGGGCCCGCATCCGCGCCGGCCACCGCATCCTGCGCATGCAGGAACAGTTGATCCACCGCAATCACGAGGTGCAGACCGCCTATGCCGACCTCCAGTCGATCCACGACGCCATCGCCCGTGACCTGGTCGAAGCCCGTCGCCTGCAACGGGCCTTCCTGCCACCGCGACGGCACAAGGCCGGCGCGTCCGAACTGACCCTCTCGCTGCTGGCCTGCAACCAGATCGGGGGCGATCTGGTCGGTTACTTCCCCCTGCCGGGCGATGCCATCGCCCTGTTTTCGATCGACGTGTCCGGCCATGGCATCGCGTCTGCCCTGCTGACGGGCCGGCTATCGGGTCTGTTCTCGTCCCGGTCCCGCGACCGCAACATCGCCTTCCGCCCCGATGGCACCCTGATCCCGCCGGACCAGGTGATGGGGCATCTCAACGACTTCATGCTCCAGGAACTGGCGTCCGACATCTACTTCACGGCCGTCCTGGCCTATGTCGACCTGTCCAGCGGACGGGTCGTCCTGTGCCAGGCGGGCCACCCCCATCCCCTGGTCCGCGCAGCCGACGGAACCGTCGTCCAGGTCGGGGAAGGCGGGCCGCCCGTGGGCCTGGTCGAGGGCGCGGAGTTCGAGGCGGTCTCGTTCCGCCTGCGCCCCGGCGACGCCTTGCTGACCTATTCCGACGGGCTGACGGAATGCACCGATACCTGGGGCGACATGCTGGAGGAAGAGGGGCTGATGTCCCTGCTGGCCGCCATCTCGCCCGAGACCGACGATGTCATCGCGAAGATCGAAAGTGGCCTGCGGGATCATGTGGGCATCAACGGCTTCGATGACGATGTCTCGATGCTGGTGCTGCGCTATGACCAGCCGAAGGCGGGGGCCATGGCCGCCCGATAGCCACGCGGACATGGCTCCCGCCGGGACGGCTGGTCAGCGGGGTCGAGGCGCCTGTCGGCCAAGCCCCAGGACCCGTCCCAGGAACCAGCGGTTGCCCGGACTCTCCAGCGCCCGGACCGCCTCCACTCCCGGCAGCCACACCGCCCGATGCCCCGCCTCGCGCGGCGGCCCCAGCCGCAGACCCGGACGCGCCAAGTAGACGTGGCAGACCTTCTCCGCATGCAGCCCGTACTCCGGCATCCAGGTGAAGTGCCGGAACGCCCCGACCCGACGTCCGACCCGGCAGGTCCAGCCGGTCTCCTCCAACACCTCGCGCGCCAAGGCGGGCCGGGCGCTTTCGCCGGGGTCGATGCCGCCGCCGGGCAACTGGATCTCGCGCAAGTCCGGTGTCGTCTGCTCGGTCAGCAACACGCGGCCGTCGCGCACCAGGATCGCATAGGCCCCCGGACGGCGGCGATAGGCGATATGGGCGCGGGGCGCGCCTCCGATGCGACGGATCATGGGGTTGGTCCTTTTCGGCGGCTGCCTATATGACGCCCGATATGCCAGCCCTCGACGGGGCGGCACAACCAAGAGGTCCCCATCATGACCGACGCCACCACCCATCTCTGGGACGATACCGTATTGCCGTTCCAACTGGACGCCTCCGACATCCGCGGCCGCGTCGCCCGCCTGGACGGCGTGCTGGACCAGGTCCTGGAGCAGCACGATTACCCGCCCGCCATCGAGGCGCTGGTGGCCGAGATGTCGCTCTTGACCGCGTTGATCGGCCAGACCGTCAAGCTGCGCTGGAAACTGTCGCTTCAAGTGCGCGGCGACGGGCCCGCGCGCCTGATCGCCACGGATTACTACGGCCCGACCGATGAGGGCGCGCCGGCCCGCGTGCGGGCCTATGCGAGCTATGATGCGGAGCGCCAGGCCGAGATGACGCAGGCAGGGGCCGAGCCGTTCGACCTGATCGGCAAGGGGTATTTCGCGATCCTGATCGACCAGGGGCAGGGGATGGAGCCCTATCAGGGCATCACGCCCATCGCCGGCGGGTCGCTGTCGTCCTGCGCGGAAACCTATTTCGCCCAGTCGGAGCAGATCCCGACCCGCTTCGCCCTGGCCTATGGCCGCAGCCAGACCCCCGGCGGGGTCGAAGGCTGGCGGGCGGGCGGCGTCATGCTGCAACACATGCCCAAGGCGTCGCCTTTCGCCACCGGCGGCGGCTCGGGCGAGGGCGGTCTGCTGACGGCGACCGATATCCTGGACGAGGACGATGGCGAGAACTGGCGCCGGGCCAACATCCTGCTGGACACCACCGAGGAGCTGGAGCTGATCGGCCCGTCGTTGGCGCCCACCGACCTGCTGACCCGGCTCTTCCACGAGGAGGGGCCGCGCGTCTTCGACCCGCAGCCGGTGCGCTTCGGCTGTTCTTGCAGCGCCGACAAGGTGCGCCAAAGCCTTTCGATCTATTCAGCCAAGGATATCGGCCACATGACCACCGATGACGGCCGGGTCACCGCCGATTGCCAGTTCTGTGGCGCCCATTACGAGTTCGACCCCGAGACGCTGGGATTCGAGGCCACCAAGGAACCGCAGGATGATTGATCGGATCGAGGCCGCCCTTGCCGCC
>JBCCCB010000262.1:0-6003 GCA_039033775.1 Pseudomonadota bacterium
ACTCGTAGAACAGCGATCCCTGCTCGATCTGCCGACCCATCATGATCCGTCCTCCCCCAACTCAGAGAAGCGACTCACGGCGCCCGACCTCGACCAAAAAAACGACGACTTCTTCAACAGCCACAAAGCCGGGTGGAACGGCCCCGATCGTGCCGAGAGGGCGCACCCTAAGTCGTCGAGCGCTCGATCACGGCTTTGCTCACGACGGCCGCCTCCACAGCCTCCCCCAACGCGAACCGGACCGCGATCATCGCCTTCTCGGCCGCGTCCTGTACGACCGTCGTGAGCCCCAGGCCCTCGGCTATGGGAGCGTCGTCGAAGCCCACGATGGCGACGTCGTCCGGGAAGGCGAGGCCGCGTTCGCGGCAGGCGTCCATCGCGTCTTGCGCCACCACATCGGACATGGCGAGAACGGCGGTCAGCCGATCCATGCCCCGGTCCAGCAGCGCCTCCATCGCGGCCCGGCCGCGATCGCGTGCGTTCACCTCGCAGATCCGGATTGGCACGGATGCGGGGTCGATTCCGGCCTCGGCGAACGCCTCCACGTAACCCTGCCAGCGATCCTTCGGAAACTGGATGGTGGCGGTGTCGAAGTCGGTGAGGGTGCCCTCCCGGTCCGACCGGCGGCGGGAAGTCGGCAGCGCGATGACCCCGATCCGGCGATGAACCTTCCGGGTCAGATGTCGCGCCGCCGCCCGCGCGCCGCCTACATCGTCCACGCCGATGCCGATCACGCCATCTCGGTCCGGCATGTCGATCCCGATGACCGGGCGGCCCCGCTCAATCGCACGGCCGATCACGGGATCGTCCCCCGCAAGCCCGTAGAAGATGATTGCGTCCACCGCCGCGACGTCGAGCGCGGCGGGCGGGCGCGGCCGTTCGCTCTTCCGTGCGGGACGGCGGGCAGGAGCAGGAGGCCGATCTGGCGGTCCTGGCAGGCATCCATGAGCGCGCCCACGAACGTCCGAACGAACGCATCCTCCAGCAGGTAGGTCATGGGCTCTGGGATGTAGAGCGCGATGGCGCCCGCGTGCCCGGTCCGCAATGCCGCCCCTCGATGCCGGGGCCACGGTAGCCGAGCTCCTCGGCCCGCTCCAGCACCACCTTGCGCAGGGCGGAGGAGAGCTGGTCGGGACGGTTGAAGGCGTTCGACACGGTGGCGACCGACACCCCGAGGGATCGCGCGACGTCGGCGAGGCGCAGGCCGGACGGGCGGGCGGGCGTCCCGAGGTCCAGGCCGGCCCTCCCCGTCGTCATTCGCCCGTTCGACCATGTCGCTGTCCGTCGAAAATCATCGCTTGTTCTATAACGTTTAAGTCCGCCGATGGGACCGATCAACGACCGGATCGGATGGCGGCACGACGGACAGGAGAGAAGGTCGGAATGATGTCGAGGGCGAAGTCTCTCGATACAACGGGGATGGAACTGCCGCGCCCGCTCAGACGCGCGGCGATCCCCGCATGTGGGCGGCATTCGGTCTGTTTTTCGTCCTGGCCTTCGCCTTCGTCTCATGGCTTCCGCGCCTGCCCGAATTGAAGCGGGCTTTTGGCATGTCCGAGGGGGATGTGGACCTCGTTCTCATCGCCATGCCGGTAGCGCAGCTCTGCGTCATTCCGCTGGTTGCCTATGGCTCGATCCGGCTGCGCCTGCGCACGCTGGGCCTCATCTGTATGACTTGGCTGCTCGTCGCGATCGCGCTGGTCGGTCTGGCGACCGGCCCTGTCTCGCTCACCGTCGTCGTGTTCCTGATCGGCGCGGGCGCGGGGTCCACGGGCGTCGCCATCAACGCCGCCGGATTCGCCGCCGAAGAGGCCATGGGGCGGCCCATCCTGTCGCGCTGCCATGCGATGTACTCGCTGGGACTTGCGGCGGGCGGATTGACGGCGGGCCTCATCGCCGCGGCCGAGGTGCCGATCGTCGTCCACCTCGCGCTGACCAACATCGTTCTGTTCGTCGTCCTCTCGATGATCGTCCGATCCGTGGTGGATGCGCGCAAGCCGAATGACGATGCACCCAAGTTCGCATGGCCAAAGGGGGCGCTCCTGATCCCCGGCCTGATCGCCATGGGGTGCCTGATGGCGGAAGGCGTGTCGGTGGACTGGTCGTCCATCTACCTCGCCGAGGTGATCGACGCCCCCGCCGCGCTCGTCGGGGCGGGCGTGGCGGCCTTCTCGGGTGCGATGGCGGCGATGCGCTTCGCGGGCGACTGGATTGCAGAGCGCCTACCCGCGCAGATGATCGCGGGCGGGGGCACCGTGCTGAGTGCCGTGGGCTACACCGTGACCGCGACCGCTCCGAACGCTGCGACCGCCTTCGCAGGCCTCATCCTGGTGGGCTTCGGTCTCGCCCCCATCGTGCCGCTCGCCTTCCGAATCGCAGGCAAGCTGTCACCCGACGCGCCGGGCGTCGGAGTGGCGGCGGTCTCGACCCTGGGCTACGCGGGCTTCCTCTTGGGACCGCCGCTCGTAGGGCTCGTGGCGGAAGCCAGTAACCTGCGCTGGTCGCTTGGGGCCGTCGGCGGGCTGCTATTGCTGGTCGCTCTGCTTTCACGTCGGCTATAAACGAAGACAGCAGGCCGAGAGCTGTTCCACCGGCTGTCATCGGATGACGACGACAGGAGCGTCGAACAAAAAGATGACCAGACGCTTTCCCTATCCCGGTCTCGGATATTGCGAGGCGGTCGTCTCGGAGGGCTTGGTCTACGCCGTGGCGACCGATCCGAAGCTCGGCGCCGACGTCGAGGCCCAGACGCGAGGCACGCTTGCAGAACTCGACGCCATCCTTGCCCGAACTGGCAGCGGGCGAGCGGGCCTCCTGCAGGCCACGGTCTATCTCGCCGACATCTCGGCAAAGGCGCGGATGACCGCGATCTGGCTCGACTGGATCGGCCCCGAAGAGAATTGGCCGCGGCGTGCGTGCGTCGGCGTGGCCCTCCCGGATGGATGCTTGGTGGAGATCACGGTGACGGCCCGGGTCCTGGACGGGTCGAGGTAAAGGCTAGGCTCGCGGTTCGCGGAGCTATAGGCGGCGTTTCGACCAAGAACCGTTCTACTGCCACTCTATTGGCACGATATCATTGGCGCTGACCCGGATCCGCGATCGTGCCCACGCGAACAGAGCATAGTCGCCAAAGTCTGTTCATCCTGGTCTGATGCGCCCCATCATGGAGAAGGATGCGATATAGATGACCGGGATCGAGACGAAAGTTCGCGACAGCGGGGGCGACGGGCCGGCGCTGCTCTTCGTGCACGGGATCATGATGGACGGGTCGGTCTGGGACGCGCAGGTCGCCGCGTTCTCTGACACGCATCGCTGCGTGTGCCCGGACCTGCGCGGGTTCGGGGCGTCCCGGGCGGCCTCGCCGGAGATCACCTTCGAGGATCACGCCGACGACCTGACCGCGCTGATCGAGGGTCTCGGTCTAGCGGATGTGACCTATGTCGGCTGGTCGATGGGCGGGGCGGTCGGGCATGTCCTGGCGGCGAGGCCCGGGGCGCCGCTGTCCCGTCTGGTCCTGGTCGACACGACGCCGCAACTCCTGGCCTCTGACGACTTCCCGCACGCGCTGCCGCCCGAGGCGGCGCAGGGCTTGGGCGAGGTGTTGGTCTCCGACTACGACGCGGGCTGCGCAGCGTTCTGCGGGATGGTCGCGCCCGAAGACGACGCAGTCGCCGCGCACCTGACAACCATCGCGCGGGCCTGCCCGCAGGACGTGGCGCTGGCGGCCTTCGCCTCGTCGGGTGCACGCAATCAGATCGACGAGCTCTCGCGGATCGACATGCCGACGACGATGATCCATGGACGCGAGGACGCGGTCTGCCTGCCCGGCGCGGCCGAGTTCACCGCCGAGCGGATCGGCCCGGCAGGTCCCGTGCGCTGGATCGACGGGGCGGGCCATGCGCCCTTCTTGACGCGGCCTGACACCTTTGCTGAGGCGCTTCGAGGCGCGCTCGGCTGAGCGCGCCTCGTGCCGCGGGCCGTTGGGGAGGCAAGGATCAGCGTGTCAGATAGCCGCCGTTGACGAAGATCGTCTGGCCATTGGTCCACTGGCCTTCCGGCAGGGCCAGGCTGGCGACGGCGGGGACCACGTCGGAGACGGTGCCCAGGCGGCCTTCGGTGGACAGGCCCGAGGCGTAGGCCACGGACTGAGGCGTCTCCGCGGCGTGGAAGAAGGGCGTGTCGATGGGGCCCGGCGCCACGTTGTTGACGGTGATCCGGCGGTCGCCCAGCTCCTTGGCGAGCATCCGGGTGAACTCCTCGACCGGGGCCTTGGTGCCGCCATAGGCCGCGTAGCCCGGCGCCGCGCCCGCCGTTAGGGACGTACCCACCGCGATGATCCGGCCGCCGTCGCGCAACCGGCGGGCCGCTTCGCGCATGGCGTAGAAGGTGGTCTTGGTGTTGTCGTTCAAGAGGCGCTCGAACTCGGCATCGGTGAAGTCGGCCACCGGTTTCTTGATGATCGCGCCCGAAGTATGGACCAGGATGTCGACGCCGCCGAACTGGGCCTCCGCCAGGTCGAACAGGGCCGCCACGTTGGCGCTGTTGCCCAAATCGCCGTGGATGATCGCGGCGCGGCGGCCGGCGGCGCGGACCAGATCAGCGGTCTCCTCGGCCTCGGCGCGGCTCTCGGGACGGTGGTGATGGACGACCACGTCGGCCCCCATCTGGGCCAGCCGTTCGGCAAAGCCACGGCCTAGATTGTTGCGGGCGCCGGTGACGATGGCGACCTTGCCGGCGAGCGGGGCAGTGTCGGCGGCCTGGGCGCGGGCGGCGGTGCCAGCAGCGGCGGCGCCGGCCGCGGCAAGGCCCAGGTTGCGGATCAGGGCGCGGCGGGAGGGGTTCTGGATGTCGGTCATGGGTTCGGTCCTTTCGGGGTGGAGGGTTGGGCCAGGTCGGATCAGTCGGCCATCATGGCCTGGATCGCTTCCATCTGGGCGGGCGGCAGCTTGGTGTTCTCCTGCGCGGCGATGGGGGCGAGGAGGGTGCCGACGGTCAGGGCGGCGGCGGCGATGCTGGCGAGGACGGTCGTGGCGGTCATGGCTTCGGTCTCCGGTTGGTGTCTCGATGACGGAGATATGGACCATGCGTCGTTCGCCAGGTATTTGTCGGTTTGACCAATTAGAATTGCGTGAGACGCATCAATGGACGACGATGCCCTGTTCCTCGCGGTCGTGGATGGCGGCAGCTTCCGGTCGGCCGCCGAAACCGCCGGTCTGGATCCGAGCCGGGTCAGCCGCCGGATCGCCGCGCTGGAGCACCGGCTGGGCGTGAAACTGCTGAACCGCACGACGCGGGCCTCGTCGCCCACCGAGGCCGGCGCGCGCTATGCCGAGGGGGTGCGCCGCCTGTCCGACGCCCGCGCCGCCCTGTTGGCGGAGGTCACGGGCGGGCAAGACATGCCGCGCGGGCGCCTGCGGGTGGCGGCCCCGGTGGATTTCGGGGCGCGCTTCGTGGCGCCCGTCCTGTCGGAGATGTCGGCGGCGCACGGGGATCTGGTGGTGGATCTGCGGCTGGGCTCGGGCTTCGCGGATCTCCTGGCCGAGGGGATCGACGTGGCGATCCGCATCGGGCGGCTGTCGGACAGCGCGCTCACCGCCCGGCGGGTGGGCCTGTCGCACCGGGTCCTCGTGGCGGCGCCCGAGGTCGCGGCGCGGGTGCGGGCGCCGGAGGACCTGGCGGGGATCGAGATGGTGTCCTACCGCCCGGGCCTGACGGAGGTGCCCGCCGTCTTCGATCTCGACGGCGCCCGCCACGAGATCCGGATGCCGAGCCGGCTGGGCGTGAACTCCATGTCCGCGGTCCGGGCGATGGTGCTGGCCGGGCGGGGCGCGCATCTGGGCCCGGGTTGGGCCTTCGCCGACGACGTGGCGGCCGGTCGGCTAGTCCGGATCCTGCCCGACGCGGTCTTCGCCGCCTTCCCGATCCACGCCGTCTGGTCGCCGACCCCGTTCCAGCCGGCAGCCCCGCGGACCTTCGTGGCCGCCATGCGCGACGCCCTGCGCG
>JBCCCB010000263.1:0-5999 GCA_039033775.1 Pseudomonadota bacterium
ACCATGGAAGAGGCCGGGTACTACACCTGGGCCGAGGTCGAGTGAGACCTTGGGCCGGCCCCGTTCGGGGCCGGCACCCCCCGTACACCGGCTGTACACCCCCCGTGCGAACGCACGTTCGCACGGTTTTGGTAGGGAAATCTTAACCTGATGCTGGCCAACGCGAACCGACTCACGCCGTATCTGTTTCTGCTGCCAGCGGCGGCGGTGATGGCGGTCGCGTTGCTGTATCCGATTGGCTACATGATCTACGCTTCGTTCCTGGACTGGAACCCGTCCCAGCGGATCGGCGAGGCGGAGTGGGTCGGCCTGCGGAACTACGGCAACCTGCTGGGCGACGCGGCGTTCCGGGAGAGCTTCTGGGTTACGATCAAGTTCGCGGCCATCGTTGTATCCATCGAGATGGTGTTGGGCGTGGGCCTGGCCCTGCTGCTGGATCGGGAATTGCGGGGGATGACGGTCCTGCGCACGGTCTTCATCCTGCCGATGATGATCGCGCCCATCGTTGTGGGTCTGGTCTGGCGATACATGTACCACCCGACGGTGGGGACGTTTAACAAGGTGCTGACCGATCTGGGCCTGCCGTCGGCGCCGTGGTTGTCGGACGGGAATTGGGCCTTCGCGTCCATCGTCGTCGCCGATATCTGGCAGTGGACGCCCTTCATCTTCATCCTGTCGCTCGCCGCTTTGCAGTCGCTGCCCCGGAGCGCGATGGAGGCGGCGCGGATCGACGGGGCCACGGGCTGGCAATTGATCTGGTATATCAAGCTGCCGCTGATGCTGCCGGTTCTGATCGTCACGGCTCTGTTGCGGCTGATCGATGCGTTCAAGGTGCTGGAGGTTATCCTGGTGATGACCAATGGCGGGCCGGGCCTGTCGACCGAGATCCTGGCCTTGCGGATCTCGCGGACGGCGTCGGAGTTTCGCGAGCTGGGCTATGCGGCGGCGATGTCCAACCTATTATTGATCCTGCTCCTGATCCTCACGCTCTTGATGTTCGGCTACACGAAACTGACCGAGGCGCGCGCGGCCCGGCTGGCGGCGGCGCGCGAGGTGGAGGTCGGATGATGGGGTATCGGTGCGGGGAAGATGGGGTGAAACCCCATCCTACGGGGGGCCAGCGATGAGCGCGAAGCCGAACCCCGCTTTCTACGCCTTACTCGCCGCGCTGATCTTCATGGCGCTGGGACCCATCGTGTTGATGGTGGGCAATTCGCTGAAGCTGAACGTGGAGATCACGTCGCCCACGGCCTCGTTCCTCTTCACGCCGACGATCCAAAACTACGAGACGGCGCTCTGCCACTGGCTGCCATACGAGCCGGAGCATATCCGCCGCTGCGACCGGACCTTCGGGCGGGCGTTGGGCAACAGCCTGATCATCTCGCTGGTCTCGACGGCGCTGACGCTGATCCTGGGTTGCATGGCGGCCTATGCGCTGGTCCGGTTCCGGTTCATGGGGCGGCAGGTGACGAGCTTGACCACGCTGATGGTGCGGATGGTGCCGCCCGCCGTCCTGTTGGTGCCGGTCTTCGGGATCTGGACGTTCCAGTTCGGGATCGACGGGACCATCGCGGGGATCGTGCTGATCTATGTGGCGATGAACCTGCCCTTCGTGATCTGGATCCTGCAATCGTTCATCGTCCAGGTGCCGATCCAGTTGGAGGAGGCGGCCCGGATGGACGGCGCCGGGCCGTTCCGGACGTTCTTCCTGGTGGTGCTGCCGCTGATCAAGCCGGGGCTGGCCGCCGCCGCCATCTTCACGTTTCGGATCGCGTGGAACGAGTTCCTGCTGGCCAATGCGCTGGCCGACCGGAGCACGCGGACGGTGCCGGTGGTGATCGTCAATTCGATCACGGAATATGACATCGATTGGGGGGTGATCATGGCCACCGGTACGCTGCTGGCGATCCCCCCGATCATCTTCACGCTGGTGGCGTCCAAGCAGATCATCACCGGCATGACGGCGGGGGCGGTGAAGGGATGACGCCACCGCTGAGACGCGCGATCCGGCCGGACCGGATCTGACGGAGAGGGAGGGAGGACGAGAATGCTCGAAATCCTGCTCGGCCCGATCGACCCGACCCGGGCCCATGACGTGGATCTCGCCCATGCCTGGCACGGCCGGGTCATGGTGATCGCCTGGGGCGTTTTGGTGCCCTTGGGGGTCTTGGCGGCGCGGTTCTTCAAGGTCCTGCCGCGGCAGCGGTTTCCCGAAGTGGTGGACAACCGGGTCTGGTGGCGGGCCCATCTGGGTGCGCAGATCGGAGCCTTGGTCTTGATGATCGCGGGGCTTTGGCTGGTCCTGTCGGCCTCCGCGCGGCTGGATTCGGTGACGTGGTTCGCCTGGTTGCATCGGTCGCTCGGCTGGGCGGTGATGTGGCTGGCGATCATGCAGGCCGCGTCGGGGCTGTTTCGCGGAACGAAGGGCGGGCCGACGGATCCCAAGGGGTCCATCCGGGGGGACCATTACGACATGACACCCAAGCGCCTGGCCTTCGAGGCGATGCACAAGGCCAGCGGCTATGCGGCCTTGGTGCTGAGCATGGGGGCGGTGCTGTCGGGGCTCTGGCAGGCGAACGGGCCGGTCTGGATGTGGATCCTGCTGACGCTTTGGTGGGTGTTCATCGCGGTCTTGTTCGTGTTGTTCCAGCGGCGGGGCATGGTGATCGACACCTATGTGGCGATCTGGGGGCCGGATCCGTCGCATCCGGGGAACGCGTCGCGGCGGCGGCCGGGCGAGTAGGTCAGAGGTTTTCCTTTAGCAGGATCTCGATCCGGATGCGTTCCTGGCCGGCGAGGATCGGGCGGTTTTCGACCCGCGCGCGCAGGGTGCGGATGGCGCTGCGCACCAGGTGGCCCTGGTCCTGAGTGATGATCGCGTCGACCTGGCCCCGGCGCAGCGCGCCTTGGGTGAAGGACGTGCGTTCATGGGCGATGCGGATCAGGCCCGGGGGTGCGACCTGGCCCAGGGCCTTGAGCGGCGGGCGGGCTTCCGAGGTGAGGACGTAGACGCCGATCAGATCGGGATGGGCCGCGACGGCGCGGGCGATGATGGCGCGAGTGCGGGTCGGATCGCCGCGGGTCTCCAGCGAGGGCAGCGGGCGGAGCGCGGCGAAGTCGCGGGCCATGACGGCATCGAAGCCGGCGCGGCGGTCGATGGCGTCGCGGGATTGCAGGCTGTCGCCCAGGACCAGGACGGGACCGTCGCGCCCGGCGGCGAAGCGGCCCATGAGGGCGGCGGCGGTGGCCCCGGCCGCGCGGTTGTCGGTGCCGACGAAGGGGGCGGCATCGCCTTGGTCGGCCAGGAAGGCCAGGGGGTGGATGCCGCGCTCGGCCAAGCGGTGGAGGGCGTCGCGGATCTGGGGTGTGCGGGGTGCGAGCAGGGCGACGCCGTCGTAGGTGTCGGCGTCCAGGCTGGCCAGGTGGGCGGCGGTGCGGTGCGGGTCGGCGGCCGAGAGGCAATGGGTTTCGATGGCGATCTGTTCGGCGGCGAGCGCACGCTCCGTCTCGGCGATGCGGGCCAGCAGGCCGTCGCGGAATTCGTCGCCGGTTTCGGGCAGCACGAAGGCGAAGCGCGCGCCCCGGCGGCGGGCCAGGGCGGCGGCGAGCATGTTGCGTTCGAACCCGATTTCCCGGATGGCGCGATTGACGCTGTCGACGGTCTTCTGGCGCACGCCGGATCGGCCGTTCAGCACGCGGTCGACGGTGGCCAGGCTGACGCCGGCCGCGCGGGCGAGGTCCTTGGTGGTCGGTCGATCCGTCATTCTGGGCATAGATTACACGAGGTCAGGTGAGTCCCAAAGCGGTTTTGAGGTACGCACCTCATTTTTGCCCTTGCCCAGAATCGGGATCTGGGTCTAGCGTTGGGCCAGGGACGAAGCGGCGGGAGGCCGTGCACCCAAACTGGGAGGAAAATTCATGAAAAGAGCGATGCTGACCTGTTCGGCGGCGGCCATCTCGGCTGCGTCTTTCGCTGGCACGGCTGGGGCCGAGGAGTTGACCCTGTGCTGGGCCGCGTGGGATCCCGCCAATGCCTTGGTGGAGCTGTCGAAGGAGTTCGAGGCCGAGTCGGGCCACACGATGAATTTCGAGTTCGTCCCCTGGCCGAACTTCGCGGACCGGATGCTCAACGAGCTGAATTCGGGCGGCCAGTTGTGCGACCTGCTGATCGGCGACAGCCAATGGATCGGCGGCGGGGCCGAGAACGGGCATTACGTGAAGCTGAACGATTTCTTCGATGCCGAAGGGATCAGCATGGACGATTTCGCGCCTGCGACCGTTTATGCGTATTCGACCTGGCCCAAGGGCACGCCGAATTACTATGCGCTGCCCGCCATGGGCGATGCCAACGGCTGGTTCTACCGCAAGGATTGGTTTGAGGATCCCGAGATCCGCGCCGCCTATCAGGAAGAGACAGGTCAGGAGTTGCGCGAGCCGCAAACACAGCGCGAGATGCTGCAAATCGCGCAATTCTTCCAGGGCCGCGAGATCGACGGCGAGACGCGCTATGGCGCGGCCATCTTCACCGAGCGGGGATCCGAGGGGATCACCATGGGGGTGACCGGGGCGCTTTATCCCTGGGGCTTCCAGTACGAGAACGAGCCCGGATCCTATGACATGGAGGGGGCCGTGAACTCGGCGGCGGCCGTGGAAGCCCTGGAATTCTACAAGGAATTCTACCAGACCGCGACACCGCCGGGCTATTCCGACAGCTATATGGAACAAGGGCTGGACGCGTTCAAATCCGGTCAGGTGGCCATGGCCATGAACTGGTTCGCGTTCTTCCCGGGCCTCTATGCCGATCCGGAACTGGATGGGAAGATCGACTTCTTCGTGAACCCGCCGCAGAACACGGCCGGCTCCACTTTGGGCGGTCAAGGCATCTCGGTCGTGGCCTATAGCGACAAGCAGGACGCCGCGCTGGACTACATCAAGTGGTTCGCCCAGCCCGAAGTGCAGCAGAAATGGTGGGATCTGGGCGGCTATTCAGCCCATAACGCCGTGCTGGAAGATCCGGGCTTCGTGGACAGCGCGCCATTCGCCGGCGACTTCCTGGAGGCCATGGGCCAGGTCCAGGATTTCTGGCAGGAACCGGCCTATGCCGAATTGCTGCTGGCCATGCAGAAGCGCCTGCACGACTACATCGTTGCCGATCAGGGCACCGCGCAGGAGGCGCTGGACAAGCTGGTCGAGGATTGGACCGAGGTCTTCGAGGACGAAGGCAAGCTCTAGCCCCCTCACCCCAACCCCTCTCCCCTTGGGGAGAGGGGCTCGCAGGTCGCTATCGTTTCTCTTTGAAAACCGACCTTTGCCACGGGCGGCTCCCCTCTCCCCGAGGGGAGAGGGGCTGGGGGTGAGGGGTTTTGCCCAACTGGAGTCGTGATGACCGACACACTCTCAGATCGCGCCGCCAAGGGCATGCCCCAGCCGGTCACCCGCCGCATCAAAGGCCTGAGCGACCGGGCTATCGCCTGGATCTTCGTCGGCCCGTCGATCGTGCTGCTTCTGGCGGTGAACATCTTCCCGCTGATCTGGACGGTGAACCTGTCCTTCACCAATTTCCGCGCCAACCGGAACCGGGAGACCGAATATATCGGCCTACGCAATTACGAGCGCATCCTGACGGATGAAGACATCTGGCTGACGATGCAGGCCACGGCGCATTTCCTGTTCTGGACCATCCTGATCCAGGTCCTGATCGGCTTCGCGCTGGCCTATCTGATCAACAAGAAATTCAAGGGCAACGACCTGTGGACGACGATCATCGTGCTGCCGATGATGTTGTCGCCCGCCGTCGTGGGCAACTTCTGGACGTTCCTGTACCAGCCACAGATCGGGCTCTTTAACTATATCGTCAGCTTCTTCTCCGGCGTGGACCCGAGCAGCTTTTCGATGGTGGGCGAGGTCCATCTGGCGCCGTGGGCCATCGTGATCGTGGACACCTGGATGTGGACGCCCTTCGTGATGCTGATCTGTTTGGCCGGGCTGCGGTCCATTCC
>JBCCCB010000264.1:0-5986 GCA_039033775.1 Pseudomonadota bacterium
CCACCCTTATTCATTCGGTCGGCGTGGTGGGTTTTCACCCACCCTACCGGTTGCCATCCACCCTCTCCGGTCGGGGGGGTGACGACCCACCGATTACGTGAGTTCGACCTCGGCGCCAGCGGCGTCCAGCATGCCCTTGATTTCCTCGGCCTCGGCCTTGTCGACGCCTTCCTTGACGGCCTTGACGCCGGCTTAGACCAGGTCCAAGGCTTCCTTCAGGCCCAGACCGGTGATGCCGCGAACTTCCTTGATCACGTTGATCTTGGAGGCGCCGGCCGACTTCAGGATGACGTCGAATTCGGTCTGCTCTTCGGCGGCGGCACCGCCGCCACCGTCGGCCGGACCGGCCATCATGACCGCGCCGCCGGCGGCGGGTTCGATGCCGTATTCGTCCTTGAGGATGGTTTTCAGTTCTTGAGCTTCCAGCAGGGTCAGACCCACGATTTGCTCGGCGAGGGATTTCAGATCAGCCATTTGATGATTTCCAGTTCGTTAAGATGTGTTCCGGTGCCGTGAAAAACAAGTCCACGTGCGAAGGATGACAGGTTGGTGCCTCAAGCAGCCTTCTCTTCGATGGTCGAAAGAATGCTGGCGATGTTCGAAGCAGGCGCGCCAATGGCGCCGGCGATGTTCGAAGCAGGCGCGCCGATGCAGCCCACGATGGAAGCGATAAGCTCCTCGCGGCTGGGCATCTTGGCGACGGCTTTCACACCTTCGACGTCCAACGCGTTCTCGCCCATGGCGCCGCCCAGGATCTCCAGCTTGGAGTTTTCCTTGGCATACGCCTCGAAGACCTTCGCCGCAGCGACGGGGTCTTCGGAATAGCCGAGTACGGTCATACCCGTGAGGTAATCCGCGATCGAGGCCGCGGGCTTCCCTTCAAGGGCGATCTTGGCGAGCTTGTTCTTGGCAACGCGCACGGACCCGCCCGCTTCACGCATGCGTGCGCGCAGGTCCTGCATTTCGGCAACTGTCATGCCCTCGTAGTGGCTGACCACCACGACGCCAGAGCTTTCGAAAATTTGGCCGAGTTCCTCGACCACTTTTTCTTTCTGCGCTCTATCCACAGTTTCACTCCAATTCGGGGTTTCCCCCAGCTCATTCAGGCCGGGTTTCCCCGGCCAACGGGTCCAATGAAGGGCCCTTGCCAGATCGCCCAGGCATCGGCCTGGAAATCAGTCTCGGGTCCCATCTCGGGAAGGAATTACTGCGCCTCATCGACCCTTTCAGGTCTCTTCGGCCCGACCCTCCGTCTCGGACAGAACAGGGCGTTGCCGCCCTGCTGATCCCCGCCCGAGGGCGGGAAACTTCGGAAACGGCCTCAGGCCGTCGGTTCGTTGCCGGTCGCGCTTTCCACGCTGACCGACACGCCCGGCCCCATGGTGGAGCTGAGCGAAATCTTCTGCAGGTACGACCCCTTGGCGCCCGATGGCTTGGCCTTGGAGACCGCGTCGACGAAGGCCATGACGTTTTCCTTCAGCTTGGCTTCGTCGAAGGACGCCTTGCCGACACCGGCATGGACGACGCCGTTCTTTTCGGCCTTGAACTGCACCTGACCGCCTTTGGCATCGCTGACGGCCTGGGCCACATCCATGGTCACCGTGCCCACCTTGGGGTTCGGCATCAGGTTGCGGGGGCCCAGCACTTTGCCCAGACGGCCGACGATCGGCATCATGTCGGGCGTGGCGATGCAGCGGTCGAAGTCGATCTGGCCGCCTTGCACAATCTCCATAAGGTCCTCGGCGCCGACGATATCGGCCCCGGCCTCTTTCGCCTCATCGGCCTTGGGGCCGCGGGCGAAGACGGCGACGCGGACGGTCTTGCCGGTACCGTTGGGCAGGCTAACCACGCCGCGGACCATCTGATCCGCGTGACGCGGATCGACGCCCAGATTCATGGCGATCTCGACGGTTTCGTCGAACTTCGTTTTGGAATTCGACTTCACCAGGCTCACGGCCTCGTCGACCGAGACGTTTTCCTTGCCGGCGAATGCCTCGCGGGCCGCCTTTGCGCGCTTACCGAGCTTCGCCATCACTTCACCTCGATGCCCATGGACTCGGCCGAGCCCACGATGATCTTCATGGCGGCTTCGATATCGTTGGCCGACAAATCCTTCATTTTCGCTTCCGCGATCTCGCGCACCTGCTTGACGGTGACCGAGGCCACGGTCTCGCGGCCCGGCAGTTCGGCGCCGCGCGGACGGTTGCGCTTGCCCACGGGCTTCAGGCCAGCGGCCTTCTTCAGGTAGTAGGACGCGGGCGGCGTCTTGATGTCCATGGTGAAGGACTTGTCCTGGTAATACGAGATCACCGTGGGACACGGGGCGCCCTGCTCCATTTCCTGCGTCTTGGCGTTGAACGCCTTGCAGAATTCCATGATGTTGATCCCGCGCTGACCGAGGGCGGGGCCCACGGGCGGCGACGGATTGGCCTGACCTGCAGGGATCTGCAGCTTCATGGTGCCGACGAGTTTTTTCGCCATTCTTCTCTCCTACGGCGGTGGGCATATTGCCCACCCTACCCTTGCCCCGAGGGGCGTTTAGGCCGTGGTTCGGGCTGGCCGTAGCTGCCCTCCCACGTCCGGTTGTCACGCAGCCTTGCTGACCTGCGTGAATTTCAGCTCGACCGGGGTGGCCCGGCCAAAGATCGAGACGGTCACCTTCAAGGACTGGGCCTCGTCGTCCACCTCCTCGACCTCGCCGTCGAAACCCTCAAACGGGCCGTCAGAGACCGACACCTTTTCGCCGATCTCGAAGGTGATAAGGCTTCGCGGCGCCTCTTCACCCTCTTGGACGCGATTGAGGATCTGGTTCACCTCGGCATCGCGCATGGGCATCGGCCGGCCCTGGGGGCCAAGGAAGCCGGTCACGCGATTGATCGAGTTCACCAGGTGATAGCCTTCGTCCGACATCTCCATCCGGACCAGCACATAGCCCGGCATGAAGCGCCGTTCGGACGTGACCTTCTTGCCGCGGCGCACCTCCAGCACCTCCTCGGTGGGAACAAGAACTTCCTCGATCTGCTCCTCCAGCCCCTGCTCTTCGACCGCCTGACGGATCTGTTCCGCCACCCGCTTCTCGAAGTTGGACAGCACGCTGACCGAGTACCACCGCTTCGCCATTGCCTACGCCGCCTCATTCGCCTGTCGGGGACCGGCCCCGGAAATCCGTCGCCCCCGAAACGTGAAGCAGCGCGCACCCGAATCAGTGCACGCCGCCGATGTCCGAAAGTCCGGTTCGTCTAGCCCTCGATGCCTCGGGATTCAAGGGGCTGCGGGACGGGTTTCAGAAGGATTGCAGAACCGTCGTCAGCCCCGTGCGGATCAGCAGGTCAACCAGGAAGAAGAACGTCGCCGCCAGCACTGCCAGAAGGAACACCATCAGCGTGGTGACAAGGACTTCGCGGCGGGTTGGCCAGACGATCTTGGCCACTTCGGCCCGCGTCTGCTGTAAGAATTGAAACGGGTTTGTCGTGGCCATGCGGCAGGCTCCCTGATGGGCCGCGCGGCGGCCTTCCTCGTGATCCAGACCTAGGCCGGCCTGTGGCGCGGCGCAAGCGGCGCGTCCTTATCTTGGCCTGGCAGGGGCAGCAGGATTCGAACCCGCGACCTGCGGATTTGGAATCCGCTGCTCTACCAACTGAGCTATACCCCTGTAGGCGATGCCGGCATATGGCCTGACCGGAAGCCGCGCAAGTGGCTTATGCGCCAAGACAACTGCGGATGGCGATTTTGATAGATCGCGGCCGTCAGATCGCGTGTCATGGAAACGGAGATCACCGCGAGAGAGGATCGCGCCAAATGACCGACACCAAGATCACCCGCCGCGCGATGCTCGGCAGTTCGGCCGCGGCCGCGGCCACCCTGTCGGCCCCGGCCGCCAAGGCCCGGCCGGCCGACACGTTCGACTACGAGATCCAGCGCAGCGACGACGAATGGCGCGCCATGTTGAGCGAGGATGAATACAACATCCTGCGCGGCGGCCAGACCGAGTGGCCCAAGACCAGTCCGCTTTGGGAAGGGACCCGGGACGGCACCTATCATTGCCGGGGCTGCGACCTGCCGCTGTTCGAGGCGAATTGGAAGGTCGTGCTGGACAAGGGATGGGTGTTCTTCGAGCATTCCATCGACAACGCCGTGCTGACGGGGATCGACGGACCGGTTCGGCAATACGGTCAGAACGAGATGGCGGTCGATGCGATCGCGCTGGTAGAGATCCACTGTCGGCGCTGCGGCAGTCATATCGGCCACTACCTGGAGGTGACGCGACAGCAGAACCTGCATTGCATGAACGGCACGGCGCTCGAATTCCGCGCAGCCGAAGCCTGACACGGGATGCACATGGGCGCACTTCCGCGTGATAGGGCTGGAACCCTTCGCAGGAGTGTAGCAGTATATCTCCACAGAGGCGAACAACCCGTCGCTGTTTAACAACCACTGCCCCACAAGGAGCACACCACAATGACCCGCACTTTCACCGCTCTCGCGACCGCCGCCGTCATCGCCGTTTCCGGCGTTTCGGCCGTTTCGGCTCAGACCATGGGCGAAGGCCTGAACATGCTGCAAGCCGCTCTGGTCAGCGATTTCAACCGCCTGAACATTCCTGTCGACACCCTGAACGACCTGACCCTGGGCCAGATCGTGGCGATCAAGAACATCGTCGAAGCCGAGGATGACGACAGCCAGACCAAAGGCCAGATCGAAGCGATTATCGCCAACAACTAATCCATCCGGATTGACGAATCGGGGCGGCCTTCGGGCTGCCCCTTTTTCGTTTCAGATGCCCGAAACCGGTGCGCAGTTCGTTCCGGGACGTCACTTTTGCGTGACACATCGGCGTCAAATGCCGTGCGGAGCCGGGGGCGGGCGCGGTCATCGAAGGCCCCGTGCAGCGGAGATGGACGTGGTAACGATGGGGAATCCTGACGGATCCCAGGGGGCCCTCGACAACCGCGATAAGGCGGGTCAGGTTTCGGAGCCATCGGCGGATGCCATGGATGAGGGATATCCAAAAGGGTATTGACGTCGGGGGCGGAGCGACAAAAGGATGACTCATCTCTCGGAGGGTCTTCGAGATGGATGCAACGACCGAATGAACGGATTTAATATGACTAAAGCAATCAAAGCTCTTACACTCGCGGCCGTCATCGCGCTGCCCGGCGCGCTTCATGCCCAGAGCATGGGGCAGGGCTACGACATGCTGACCGCCGCGCTTGTCAGCGACTTCGAGCGGTTGGGCATCGAGCCCCGGGGCTTGGACAGCCTGACGCTGGGCCAGCTGTCGATCATCCGGTCGATCCTGGCCTCCGACGCGACGGCGAGCCAGCAGAAGGGACGCATCGAGTCGATCATCGCGAACAACTGATCCCATCGATTTTCGTGATGCGGGGCGGCCTTGGGGCCGCCCTTTTTCGTGTCGGCAGAGGTCCCGGGTGAGTCTGTCATGCGGTGGGGATGGCGGGAAGAGCCGCCTGATCGCGGCGTTTCAGGGTCGGGCACCCCCTGTACACGCGGCGTACACCCCCCGTGCGAACGTGCGTTCGCACGGTTTTGTTTATCGAATGTTCATCGTTCTCGGTCTCGACACGGCAGATGCATCAAGGCACGGGCGTTGATTGCGGCCGGTCGGAACGACAAAAGGCCCCCGTGTCCGGGGGCCTTCGCGTCGGGCGGGAGGCGGAGCCGCCAGCGGCCCCGCGCCGGTCACCCGGCGATTGTCGACACGTCCGGCCTGCGCGTCAGATCGTCATTCGACGATCTTCGACACGACGCCCGCACCCACCGTGCGGCCGCCCTCGCGGATCGCGAAGCGCAGGCCCTGCTCCATCGCGATCGGCGCGATCAACTCGACACCGAACGCCACGTTGTCGCCCGGCATCACCATCTCCGTGCCCTCGGCCAGCTGAACCGTGCCCGTCACATCCGTCGTCCGGAAGTAAAACTGCGGACGATAGTTCGCGAAGAACGGCGTGTGACGCCCGCCCTCTTC
>JBCCCB010000265.1:0-5985 GCA_039033775.1 Pseudomonadota bacterium
ACGCGCGCCTTCAAGGAGACGACAGGCCAAGCGCCGCATCAATACCTGATCGACCGTCGGATCGCCCGGGTGAAGGAACTGCTGATCGCCGGAGAGGACGGTCTGGTGGAAATCGCCTACGCCACGGGCTTTTCCAGCCAGTCCCATATGACATCCACCTTCCGCCGGCGCGTGGGCGTCGCGCCGGGCCGCTGGCGCGCGGCAATCCGGGGCCGGGAGACGGCTGACGGCTAAAGCGTTTCGCGTCTAACGTGAGATACCGGCTAAACGCGACGCGCGCGCAGCATATGAGCGTTACACGACGTTTCGCGAAACGCTTCAGGCAATCCGCGTCGCCGTCTTCCGGCGATCACGGACAGGCCGCGCAGCCGATGGGATCGGCGCGCCCGCCGGATCGCACGTTCGAGCGTCCGCGGGATCGGTCGGCCGCCTGGTATCAGACGATCTTGATGCCGGCCTTGGCCGCATCCGACACGAACGCGTCCAAGCCCTTGTCCGTCAGCGGGTGCTTGACCATGGCGTGGATGACGTTGGGCGGCGCGGTTGCCACGTCGGCCCCGATCAGAGCCGCGTCCTTCATGTGGTTGGCCGACCGGATCGAGGCGGCCAGGATCTCGGTCTCGAACCCGAAATTGTCGTAGATGGTCCGGATGTCCTGGATCAGGTCCATCCCGTCCACATTGATGTCGTCCAGCCGCCCGATGAAGGGCGATATGAACGTCGCCCCCGCCTTGGCCGCGAGCAGCGCCTGATTGGCCGAAAAGCACAGCGTTACGTTCACCTTCGTTCCGGCATCCGACAGCGTCTTGCAGGCCTTGAGCCCGTCCCAGGTCAGCGGGACCTTCACGCAGATGTTCGGCGCGATCTTTGCCAGATGCTCGCCCTCGCGCATCATCTGGTCGTAATCGGTGGCCACGACTTCGGCGCTGACCGGTCCCTCGACCAGATCGCAGATCTCTTTGGTTACCTCCAGGATGTCGCGCCCCGATTTCAGGATCAGCGACGGATTGGTGGTCACGCCGTCCACCATGCCCAGATCGTTCAATTCGCGGATGGCGTCGATATCGGCGGTGTCTACGAAGAATTTCATGGTGGCCTCCCCTGGCGATGGTGTTTGGTGGTTCCATAGCTGACCCATCCTCCGGAGACCATGATGGACCTGACCCTCTGGCTCGCCTTTGTGGTGGCCTCGACCGCGCTCCTCGCCATTCCGGGCCCCACGATCCTGCTGGTGATGAGCTATGCGCTTAGCCAGGGGCGGCGGGTGGCGGTCGCGTCGGCGACGGGCGTGGCGCTGGGCGATCTGATCGCCATGACCGCGTCGCTGGCGGGGCTGGGGGCGTTGGTTTTGGCCTCGGCGACGCTGTTCACCGTGCTGAAATGGGTCGGCGCGGCCTATCTGATCTGGATGGGGGTCAAGCTCTGGCGGTCGGCGGGATCGGCATCGCTGGACGATATCAGCGTCGGCGACGTCTCGGGGCGGGCGGTCTTTACCCATGCGACCGTGGTGACGGCGCTGAATCCCAAAAGCATCGTCTTCTTCATCGCCTTCGTGCCCCAGTTCCTTCGCGCGGACGCGCCTCTGCTGCCGCAATTCGCCATCCTGACCGCGACCTTCGTGACGTTGGCGACCGTCAATGCGTTGCTCTATGCCGTGTTGGCCGACCGGATGCGGGCCGGCCTGCGGCGGCCCGCCGTGTTGCGGGCGATGACGCGTGCGGGCGGCGGCGCGTTGATCACGATGGGGGCCGTCACCGCATTGACCCGCCGCACGGCGTGACCTCGTCCGACCTGTTCGGTCGTCCTCGGCCCGGCTATTCGATGGTCAGGCGGATCCGCACATCTTCGATATCGGGGGCGGGAAACAGCTGGGTCACGTCGATGACATAGGTCTGCCGCTCGGTCCGGAAGCTGAAATCGTCCTGGCAATCGACCACGCCTCTGACGTTGAAACAGGCATTCTCGGACCCGAACAATTGGATGCGGGCCACTTGGTCATTGCCCGATCCGAACCTGAAACAGGCCGGTCGGCCATCCGTTACACCCGCCGTGACTTCGCCCGAAGCGGTACCGGGCGCAAAGCGAATCTCGGAGCAGGATTGCGCCGCCGCCGCCCCGGTCCAAAGAACAAGGGGAAGATAGAAAAAAGGCCTAAACATCTGAAATCTCCCGAACTGAATGGGCGAAGGATACCGCGCATCCAGCGGAAAGTCTGCAACCCGGCGCAATTGGCGATGCTTTGTGAAAGCCATTAACGCGAGGCCGCGGGACTGATCCGACCGTGTTGCCAAATCGTTCGATCCGGCGCATGGCGCGGCCCCTGGCCACGGCTGCTCCGAGACGCGATATGGAGACGATGCATCCACCCGGCAGCCCCATCGCCGTCCTGACGACACAACCCTTGGATCGGGCGCTCGACTATAAGGCGCCTGCCGGCGGCGTGGTCGACGGGGCCTTCGTGCAAGTCCCGCTAGGGCCGCGCCTGGTTTCCGGCGTGGTCTGGGGGCCGGCCCAAGGCGATTGGCCTGTCGAGAAGCTGCGCCAGGTGTCTGCCGTGATGGACGTCGCGCCCATGTCGACGGGGATGCGCGACTTTCTGGAACGGGCGGCCGCCTACACGCTGACCCCCTTGGCGGCCATGCTGCGGCTGGCGTTGCGGGTGCCCGGCCTGGGCGAGCGGCCGGGAAAGCGCGTTCTCTACGGCCTCGGCAGCGGTGAGCCGGGTCGCGCGACCGCGGCCCGCGAAAAGGTGCTTGCCGTGCTGGAAGAGCGGCCCGACGATCTGTTCGGGGCCTCCGAACTGGCCGATCTGGCGGGCGTGTCGTCGGGTGTCGTGAAGGGTCTGGTGCGGTCCGGCGCCATTGCGGAGCGCCGGGTCGAGCGGGACGCGGACTTCCCGCGACTGGATCCCGACCGGGCCGGCAAGGCCTTGGCCCCGGACCAGGCCCAGGCGGCGTCGGCGCTCCGACATGCGGTGGCGACGGGCGGCTACGGAACGACCCTGCTGCGGGGCGTCACCGGATCGGGCAAGACGGAGGTGTATCTGGAGGCGGTTGCCGAAGCGCTTGCCCGGGGGCGGCAGGCTCTTGTCCTGCTGCCCGAGATCGCGCTGACGGCGGAGTTTCTGACCCGGGTCGAGGCCCGGTTCGGCGTCCGCCCCGCGGAATGGCATTCGGGCGTCACCCAAGCCGAACGCCGCCGCTGCTGGCGCAAGGTGGCCGAGGGCCAGGCGCGGCTGGTCGTCGGCGCCCGGTCCGCCCTGTTCCTGCCGTATCGCGATCTGGGTCTGGTGGTCGTGGATGAAGAACACGACACCTCCTACAAGCAGGAGGACGGTGTGCTCTATTCCGCGCGGGACATGGCGGTCCTGCGGGCGGCCTGCGAAGGCGCCCGCGTGGTCCTGGCCTCGGCCACGCCGTCGCTGGAGAGCTGGGCGAATGTCGAGGCGGGCAAGTACGACCGGCTGGACCTGACCTCTCGCTTCGGCGAGGCGGTCCTGCCGGACCTGGTGACCGTCGACATGCGCGACGAACAGGTGCCGGCCGGCCGATGGGTGTCGCCCACGCTGAAGGCCGCCATCGAGCAGCGCCTGATCGACGGCGAGCAATCGCTGATCTTCCTGAACCGGCGCGGCTATGCCCCGGTCACCCTGTGCCGCGCCTGCGGGCAGCAGGTGGCCTGCCACCAATGCGACGCGCGCATGGTCGAGCACCGGTTCCTCAAACGGCTGATGTGCCATCAATGCGGCGAGACCTCGCCGATGCCGTCGGCCTGCCCGTCCTGTGGGGTCGAGGGCAAGATGGCCGCCGTCGGCCCCGGTGTCGAACGGATGGCGGAGGAGGTGACGGCGCTGTTCCCGGAAGCCCGTGTCGCCGTCCTGTCGTCCGATCTCTTCGGGTCGGCGCGCAGCCTGAAGGCCAGGGTCGAGGAGATCGCCCGGGGCGGGGCCGATATCATCGTCGGCACGCAATTGGTCGCAAAAGGCCATAACTTCCCGCTGCTCACCCTGGTCGGCGTGATCGACGCGGATCTCGGGCTGCAAGGCTCGGACCTGCGGGCCGCCGAGCGGACGTTCCAACTGATGCGCCAAGTGTCCGGCCGGGCCGGACGGGCCGAGAAGCCGGGCCGGGCGCTGCTCCAGACCTATCAGCCCGACCATCCCGTGATCCGCGCCATCCTGTCGGGCGACGAGGAGGCGTTTTTGCGCGAAGAAGCCGATCAGCGCCGCGCCGCGGGCGTCCCGCCCTATGGCCGCATGGCTGGGATCGTGATCTCCGACCCGGATGTCTCGGTCGCCTTCGACTTGGGAAATGCCCTGGCCCGCCAGGCCGAACCGCTGGCGCAGATCGGAGCGGATCTCTATGGCCCGGCTCCGGCCCCCATCGCGCGCATCCGCGGGCGCCATCGGGTGCGGCTTCTGGTCAAGGCGCCGCGGCAGGCGCCGATCCAGTCGGCCTTGTCGGCCTGGCTTTCGCAGGTGGAGGTGCCTCGGTCGGCTCGGTTGAGCGTGGATATCGACCCGCAGAGCTTCCTTTGAGGGGGGCGAGGGGCCAACCCCTCGCGCTCCCCGGGATATTTGAGAAGGGAAGAAGGAGGCGCGCATTAAGGTTAATCCGACGTCGGTCATCGTTTGGCGTCAGATCGGCAGGGGGCCTCGTGCCTGCTGGGGGGCCTTGGCCATCGTCCGAGGGGTCCGGAGCCTCGCCGCGCCCGGCCCATTGCGAGCGCCGCGCGGGATCCCTAGAACGGCGCGGACCAGATGGGGATGACACAGATGCCGGGTGCGCCGACCCCCCAGCCGGGGATCATGGAGATCGAACTCTATACGGGCGGCGCGTCGACGGTCGCGGGTCAGGACGACGTCCTGAAGCTGTCGTCGAACGAGAACCCCTTCGGCCCGCCCCCCGCCGCCATCGACGCGGTCCGCGACGCGGCGGGCGAAATGCATCTCTACCCGTCGACCGACCATGCAAGGCTCCGGGCCGCCATCGCCGAGGTGCACGGCCTCGACCCCGATCGCATCATCTGCGGCGTGGGGTCGGACGAAATCATCCACTGGCTCTGCCAGGCCTATGCCGGGCCGGGCGACGAGGTGCTGCATCCCGAATACGGCTTCCTGATGTATCCGATCAGCGCGCGCGCCGCCGGGGCCGCGCCCGTCGCCGCGCCGGAATCCGACCGGCGCGTCGATGTGGACGCCATGCTGGCCGCCGCGACCGACCGCACCAAGCTCTGCTTCATCGCCAACCCGGCGAACCCGACCGGAACCATCATCGGCGGGCAGGATGTCGTGCGCTTGGCCGATGGCCTGCCCGACGGATGCCTTCTGGTGCTGGACGGGGCCTATGCGGAATATGTCGGCGATTTCGACGGCGGCTTGGGCCTGACCGATCTGCGGGACAACGTCGTCTGCACCCGCACCTTCAGCAAGCTTTACGGGCTGGGGGGCATGCGGGTCGGCTGGGGGTATGGGCCGCGTTCGGTGATCGACGTGTTGAACCGCATCCGGGGGCCGTTCAACCTGTCGGTTCCCGCGCTCGCCGCGGCCGAGGCGGCCATGGGGGACCGGGTCTTCGCCGCCGCATGCTACGCCGAAAACAAGGCCCAGCGATCTCGCCTGCGCGACGGCTTGCTGGCCCAAGGCATCGCCTGCGATCCGCCCGAAGCGAACTTCGTCCTGGCCCGCTTCGCCGATGAAGCAGAGGCGCGCGATTGCGACGCCTTTCTGAAAGGGCAGGGCATTATCGTCCGGCATGTGGCGGCCTATGGCTTGCCCCATTGCCTGCGCATGAGCGTGGGAACCGACGCCGGGGTCGACCGGCTGCTGGCCGCCGTCACGGCCTGGCGGGACCGGCCGTGACGGCACCGATTTATGATCGCGTCGCGCTGATCGGCCTGGGCCTTATCGCCGGGTCCATGGGCCTGCGCATGCGCCGGGACGGGCTGGCGGCCGAGATCGTGGGCACCGCCCGCACGGCCGAAACA
>JBCCCB010000266.1:0-5960 GCA_039033775.1 Pseudomonadota bacterium
GAACGCTCCGAAGGGTTCACGGCTTTCACGAAGGCGTTCCGCCTGCTGCTGCAATCCAGCCTGTTGGGGCTGGGCGGGTATCTGGCGCTGCAAGGGTCGATTACGCCCGGCATGATTATCGCCGCCTCGATCATCGCGGGCCGGGCCCTGGCGCCCATCGACCAGGTGATCGGGCAGTGGCGCGGCGTGGCCCGGGCACGGCAGGCGCATCGGTCGCTGAAGACGTTGTTTGCGGAGCAGCCGTTGGACATGGCGCGCACCGAATTGCCGGAGCCGAAGGGCCATGTGACCGTATCGGACGTGACGCTATATGCTCCTGGTCAAACGGGGCAGGAGCGGCGGCCGATTCTGGAAGAGGTCAGCTTTGCACTGCAACCGGGCGACGCGCTTGGCGTGATCGGGCCGTCGGCCGTGGGCAAGTCCAGCCTGGCGCGGCTGTTGGTCGGGGCGTGGCATCCAGATGCGGGGTCGGTCCGGCTGGACGGCGCGCGGATGAGCCAGTGGTCCGAGACGCAGTTGGGGAAGGCCTTGGGGTATCTGCCGCAATCCCTTGAACTGATGGCGGGGACGGTACGTGACAACATCGCCCGCTTCGATCCCGACGCCACGGACGAACAGGTCGTGGCGGCCGCCCAACTGGCCGGGGTGCACGAGATGATCCTGAAGCTGCCCCAAGGCTACGACACCGAGGTGGAGCCGGGGCAGGGCGGGCCCCTGTCGGGCGGTCAGATCCAAAGGATCGGGCTGGCTCGTGCGATGTATGGCGCGCCCGCGCTGGTGGTGCTGGATGAGCCCAATTCCAACCTGGATGCCGGCGGCGACGAGGCCCTGGCCGAGGCTATCACGGCCTTGCGGGAGCGGGGCGCGACGGTCGTTGTCATGGCGCACCGGCCCAGTGCCATCGCCGCGGTGAACAAGGTTCTGGTGCTGCATGAAGGGCGGGTGGCCCAGTTCGGCGACAAGGCCGATGTGTTGAAGCGCGCCACGCGGCCCGTAGCCGCCGCGCCGAAGGAGGTGGCGGGATGATGGACGCTCCGAAACCCCGTACCTCCATCACCGCTTGGGGGCGGTTCGGCCTCTTGATGTCCATTGCCTTGCTGGCGGGGCTGGGAGTCTGGTCCTGGCAGACCCAGATCGCTGGCGCGGTCATCGCCCAGGGCGCCGTGGCGGTGGAGGGCCGCAGCCGGCCGGTGCAGCATCCCGATGGCGGCGTGGTCGAAGACATTCATGTGGCCGACGGCCAGCCCGTCCGGGCGGGCGAGGTGCTGGCCCGGCTGGACGACACGCTCCTGCGGGCCAATCTGGAAATCTACCGGATTCGTCTGGGAGAGGCGCTGGCCCGCAGGGACCGGCTGGAAGCCGAGCGGGCGGAGGCGGAGGCCATTCTGTTCGACGGGGACAGCGACCTGGTTTCGGCCGAGATGTTGGACCAAGCCCGTGTCAGCCAGGCGGAACTGTTCGACGCCCGCCACGAGGTGGCGGAGGCGCAGGCGGCGCAGGTGGCAGAACAGATCGCCCAGTTCGGCAATCAGATCGCGGGGATCGAGGGGCTTCTGGACGCCAAGACGGCGCAGTTGGACCTGTTAGGTGAGGAGATGCGCGCCGCCGAGACTTTGGATGAGCGCGGTTTGATGCGCGCCTCACAGATGTCGAGCCTGCGGCGGGAGGAGGCGGATCTGTTGGGTCAGATCGCCGAGCACCGATCCGACTTGGCCCGCATCGCCAATTCCATCCGGGATGCGGAATTGCGGGGCGTTCAGCAGCGGGCGGAACTCCGGGGGTCTGTGGTTGGGGAATTGGCCGAGGTCACCGTCTCTATCTACGAGATGAGCGAGCAGATCATCAGCACCCAGGAGCAGTTGGAGCGGGTGGCCATCCGGGCCCCGGTTTCCGGCCTCGTCCACGAAATGCAGGTGACCACCATCGGCGCCGTGATCCCGCCCGGCGGCGTGCTGTTAGAGATCGTTCCGCAGGATGAACGGCTGGTCTTCGAGTTGCGCGTCGATCCGACCGCCATCGACCAGGTCTGGCCGGGTCAATCCGCGACGGCCCGCTTCACCGCGTTCAACCAGCGCACCACGCCCGAGGTCGACGCGACGGTGCGGGCGGTCTCGCCATCATCGGTGGTCGATCCCACGACGGGCTTGTCCTATTATCGGGTCTTCCTTGATATCTCGGACGTGGAGATTGCCAAACTGGGCGATGTGGATTTAATCCCGGGGATGCCGCTCGACGGCTACCTTGAGACAGGCGACCGCTCGGTGATGAGCTACCTGGCGCGGCCTGTCGTGGATCAGTTCGCCCAGGCCTTCCGGGAGCGATAGGCCGCACGGCAGCGGGGGATGTCTTTGGAACCTGGGCGTCTGGATATGGCCCGCCACCGGGCGCAGCGTCCGGTCAGGGTGCTGGAACCGGCCGAGGCGTGGCGGGTCGAACGGCTGATCGAGACGTTGTATGCGGGAGCCTGGGCGGATGCGCCGCCGGATCGGCCCCTGGGGGCCATGGCGTTGGTCGGGGATGTGGATGAAGCCGCCGCCCTGCTGGCCGAGCCCGATGTCTTCGTGAAGGACTACGACCTGCTGACCGTCCTTGGGCATTCCCGTTTCGATGCGCGGGGCGAGGAGTGGGCGGCGCGGCGGGATCTGACGCAGCCGGTGCTTCGGGCGGCGGCGGTGACCGACCGGCATCCGGCCATCGCCAAGGCCTATGCCGACCGGTTCGCGGCAGTCGACCAAGCGGAGGGGCTGGACCGGGCCATCCTGGCCGCCGCCTCGGACGTCTTGCTGAGCGCGTTCGGCGCCACGGTCCCTGGGGAGGAGGTGGCCGATTGGCTGCTGTCGTTCCGGCCCCTCGCGCGGCGGGTGCAGATCGCGGGCATGTTTGGGGGACATCAGGCGGGATTGGCGGCCTTACGGGCGGACATCGCTGCCGCGCGCGATGTAATCGACGGCGTGCTGACTGCGGATCCTGCGTTGATGGCCTGGTGCGCCTGGGCCGATGCCAGGATGGCAGCCCGTCCTGCCGCGGTCGGGCGACCTGGTTTCGATGCGGCGACCGAGTTGGTGTTGGCGTTGCTGGCCGGCACGGAGACCACCGCGGCGTCGTTGGCCTGGGCGGTTCGGATGTTGGCCGCAGACCCCGTCCTGCAGGCCCGGCTTGTCGAAGCGGCCGCGCGCGATGGGGGCCGTGCGCCCGAGATCGCGGTCTTCACGCAAGAGGTGATGCGATACTTCCCGCCCGTCCCCGTGTTGACCCGCCGGGTCATCGGCGGGGACCGGGTTTTGGCTGGGCGGCCGGTTCGAGAGGGGACGTTGCTGGCGCTGGATGTCATCCGCCTGCACCATGACCGGCGGTGGTGGGATCGGCCCCGGCAGTTCCGCGCGGACCGGGCCGAATTCGCCGAGCGGACGTATCATCGCCGTGCCTTCCTGCCGTTTTCGGCCGGCGCGCGGGTGTGCGGCGGGACCGGGTTGGCGCGGGCTGAGGTCCATTGGGCACTGGCGGCCTTGCTGCAGCGGTTTCGCATCCAGACCGGGGCCGGGGCGCCTGGCGTGATGCAGTTCGAATACGCGCTGACGATGCGGCCGCAGGGGCTGAGCGATCTGGCGTTGGAGCCGCGCCATGGCTGATTGGCGAGCGGTGATCCGGGCGCATCCGGCGGTGCGATCCTATATCCGGCACCGCCGCTGGGTTCGCCGGGGCGATGTGTTGGCCTACGGCCCCGGCGTGTCGGCGCCGACGTTTTCGACGGATGGGGCGGGCTTTCGGCTGAGCCGCTGGCGCGGCCGGGCGATCGGGCTGAGCGAGGTCATGGCCTCCGACCGGTTCGGCTTGGTTATGGGGTCGAGCCATGTCTTCGGCTTCGGCCTGGCGGGCGACGGCGAGACGCTGTCGTCGCGTCTGGCGGAGCAGTTGGACATGCCGATGGCCAATATCTCCTTCCCAGAGGCCGATACGCGCAGTCTGCACGCGGTTCTGGTGAACCTGGCCGCGCGGGGGCGAACGCCCGCGCTGGTCATTCTGGCGACGGGCGGGGACTTTACGCGCCATGCCTTCACAGGCGTATCCGACCCGGTCTTCGGCGCGCGGAACATCCAGGAGGCCAAACCGTCGGGTGACACGGTCCCCTTGGGGCGGGTGTTGGATTTCACGCGGCTGTGGACAGCCGCGACCGTGGCCCAGGCCCGCGGGGTGGGGGCGGAGATCGTTCTGGTCGACGACAAGACCTTCATGGACAAGGGTCAGCCAACGGAGGTGGAGGCGGGCTGCGGCCTAGGACGCGCGGGCACGATGAGCCAGCGGGCCCGCTTCGCCTTCCAGCGGGACCATGGGGCGGCGTTTTTCGCCGCCCGCCGGGATGTGGCGGATCGAATGGGCGTGCCTTTGATTGGAGCGCAGGCGGACGATCTGGCGTTCATCGACGAATACCACATGACCGGGCCGGGGACCGCGCGCCTGGCGGACGCCGTCTCAACAGTTGCGGCCGACCGGTTCATGCCGGCCGGTGCGCAGCTTTAGGATGCGTAGCTGCCATGACGGATGAGACTGCGGAAGAAGGTTCAGATGTTGGCGCGGCGGGCGAGACCGGTGAGGGGGTGCCATCCAAACCGCCCCGGATCAGCTATGCGGCATCGCCGGGTCTGGCCGGGTGGCTGTCATCTGCCAAGGTGTCATTGGCGATCAGTTCCTACCAATCGGGGAAGTTCTATCTGCTGGGGGCCAGTCCACGGGGCGGCCTGTCGATCCATGAGCGCTTCTTCCGGCAAGCCATGGGGCTCGCGGTGCCGCGTGACGGGACGATCCTCCTGGCGACGCTGTATCAGATCGTCCGTTTCGAGAACATCTTGCGACCCAAGGAGCGTGCAAACGGCATCCACGACGCCTGCTATGTGCCCCGCGTGCTGTGGACCACGGGGGCGGTGGATACCCACGATGTCGGGATGCTGCCCGATGGACGGCCGATTTTCGTGGCAACGACCTGGAACTGTCTGGCGACCACGGCCGAACGGCATAGCTTTGCCGAGTATTGGCGGCCGTCCTTCATATCCGATCTCGTTGCCGAGGACCGTTGCCATCTGAACGGGCTGGCGATGGATAGCGAGGGGCCGGCCTATGTCACCGCCTGCGCCTCGACCGACAGCCTGGACGGCTGGCGGGACCAGCGTCGGGATGGCGGGATCGTCATCGACGTTCGGACCCACGCGGTGGTCTGCGAAGGTCTGTCGATGCCCCACTCGCCCCGATTGCATGACGGTCAGCTCTACGTCCTCGACAGCGGGAGCGGACGTCTGGGTCGGGTCCATCTGGACCGTTCGTCTTGCGATGCCTTCGAGCCGCTCGCCTTTTGCCCTGGCTTCGCCCGCGGTCTTGCCTTTCAAGGCGACATGGCCATCGTTGGGCTCTCGAAACCGCGCAACGGGCGATTTGAGGGGCTCGCCATGACCGACGCTTTGCGCGACCGCGACCAGGCCCCATGGTGCGGTCTACAGATCATCGAACTGTCGACCGGTCGCGTGCGGCATTGGTTCCGGATTGAGGGAGCCGTCGCGGAACTTTATGATGTAGCGGTCGTTGCTGGGCGCAGCTGTCCCATGTCGGTGGGCCTGGCCAATGACGATATCGTCGGTCTCGTCCGCCCGGAGCCCCGGGCCCCAATGCAGGAGCCAAACGGGTTGACTGAACTCTGATCGACCGAGTTGTGGTAGTTTCGGTTGCAGTTAATCGCAAGAATAGAACTGACTCGCCGCGTCACTTCATAGAAATCCAAAGTTTCTTAGAGGCGACCCTGAAGGTTGGAATAGTTTCAGACATATACCCATCTAGGCTCCGGACTCATAACCAGTAGCTGACGGTTGCGGCGAGGGCGACGGCGGAGAGGAAGACGTCCGCCCTGCGGTCGTATCGGGTGGCGATGCGGCGGAAGTCTTTGAGGCGGCCGAACATGCGCTCGATGGCGTTGC
>JBCCCB010000267.1:0-5926 GCA_039033775.1 Pseudomonadota bacterium
CACCTAACGCTGCCTGAAATCAAAGATTTCAACGCGTTAGGTGATAAACGCTGTTTCAGGTTAAAATCGAAACGCTCTAGGCGGCCAGGTAGGTGCGGAACCAGGCCACCATGCGTTCTTCGGCCAACGCGGCGGCGTCCGCGTCGTAGCGGGGCGTCGTATCGTTGTGAAAGCCGTGGTTCACGCCCGGATAGATATGCGCCTCGTAGCGCTTGTCGTTCTCTTCCATCGCCTTCTGGAACGGCGGCCACATCGCGTTGATGCGCTGGTCCAGCGCGGCGAGCTGGATCATGAGCGGCGCCTCGATCCCCGCGACCTGTTCGGCCGCTGGGAAAGAGCCGTAGAACGGCACGCCCGCGGCCATCTCGGGATAGGCCGCGGCCAGCCGGTTGACCACGCCGCCCCCGTAGCAGAAGCCCGTCGCGCCGACCTTGCCGTTGGTGCCGTCGAGCGCCTGAAGGTGCTCGAACCCCGCGAAGAAGTCGTTCAGGAGGGCGTCCTGATCGAGGCTGCGCTGCATGTCCCGCCCTTCGTCGTCGGTGCCGGGATAGCCGCCGAGCGACGAGAGGCCGTCGGGCCCCATGGCGACGAAGCCCGCCTTGGCCAGGCGACGCACGACATCGCGGATATAGGGGTTGAGGCCCCGGTTCTCGTGCACGACCAGAATGGCGGCGGGCGGGCGGTCGGGATCGACCTCGCTCGGACGGACGAGATAGGCGGTGATCTCGCCGGTGCCGTCCGGGCTCTGGTAGGTGATGTCCTCGCCGACGATGTCCGGGTCGTCCTCCTCCACCTGCTGGGCCAGGGCATAGTTCGGCGACAGCGTGCCGAGGATCGCCGCGGCGGTCAGGCCACCCACGGCCCATTTGCCGGCCCGGTCGAGAAACTCGCGCTTCGAGATCTTGCCGTGCGCATAATAGTCGTACAGGTCCAAAAGATCCTGATCGAAGTCAGCTGCTGTGAGGCGGTGTGACGGCGTGTGATTGTTCATTCGGCGTTCTCCCGGTTGGACAGGTCTAGGTAGCGCGCCTGGGTCGAGCGCCTAGCCTGCCTTCGGCGCTCCGGGCGCGACACCGGCGATCATCGGGCGTTTTGAAGGGGTTTGTCGTGCCGCCCGACGGAAGGACGGTCAGCGGAACAGCGTCAGGTGTCCCCGGCCATGGCGGCGCGAAGCGCTTGGGTGGCCGCCCTGTCGACCATCCGGCTGGTCGGGTCGATCGCCACGCCGTAATCCCGCGCGGCGCGGTCGATGGAGACGTAGCCGTCCAGCACGTCCTGACGCACGGCCTCGGGGTCGCGCCGATGCGCGGGGCCGTAGCCGCCGCCGCCGGGCATGGCCAGGGTGGTGACGGTGGTGGACGGCAGCATGGTGGTGATCTTCGGGCGCAGATCGGTGCCGTCATTGGTGCTGAGCGTGCCCGTCTGGCCCGAGCCGCCGCCATGCAGGCCGGGGGCGGGATGGCGGGTCCGCTCGTAGAGGCCGGAGAAGAGGTAGTCCCGGTCGGTCAGAACCTCGATTTCCATGGTCTGGCCCAGGCCCCCGCGCCACTGGCCCGGCCCGCCGGAATCGGGGCGCAGGGACCGTTCGTGGACGACAAGGGGCGCGAGGGCTTCGATGGATTCCGCCGGCACGCCCGCGATGCCGCTGGGATAGGCGGTGGCGGACATGCCGTCCTTGCCGGCCATGGCGCCCGCCCCGCCCGCCGAGAACCAGGTGTATGAGAAGTGGCGGCCCGTGCGGTCGGTGCCGGAGATATGGGTGTCCCAAAGCCCATCGAAGCCCGGCGCCTGGACCGCATCGGGCAGGGCGTCGGCCAGCGCGCCCATCACGGCGGAGGGGAGGAAGTGGCCGACGAGGTGGCGGCCGCCGACGGCCGCCGGGAATGTGCAGTTCAGAAGCGAGCCTTCGGGGGCGGTGACGGTCAGGGGCAGGAAACTGCCTTCGTTGTTGGGGATATCGCCTGCCAGGGCGCATTTGACGCCGTAATTGGTGTAAGCGGTCGTATAGTTCAGCGTGACGTTGACGCCCAAGGGGACGGCGTCGGGGGAGCCGGCATAGTCCACCGTCAGCGTGTCGCCCGCGACGATGATCGCGGCCTTGATGGTCAGCGGATCGTCGAAGCCGTCGACGGTCAGGTCGTAAGTATAGGTCCCATCCGGCAGGGCGCGGATGCGGTCGCGCATGGCGGCCTCGGACCGGGTGACGATCTCGTCGGCCAATTCCTCGATATCGTCCAACCCGAATTCGTCGAGAAATTGGAGGAGTTGGCGCGCGCCATGCTCATTGCCGGTGATCTGGCAATGCAGATCGCCCAGCACCTCGCGCGGGGTGCGGACGTTCTTTTCGATCAACTCCCAGATGGGCTCCACCTTCTGGCCCCCTGAGATCAGCTTCATGATCGGGATTTGCAGGCCTTCCTCGAAGACCGACCGCGAATCCGCCGATAGGCCCCGCCCGCCGATATCGAGCGCATGGCAGCAATTGGCGAAGAGGGCGATGCAGCGGCCGTTCTTGAAGACCGGTGTGGTGATCGTGATGTCGTTGAGCTGGGAGGCGGTGAACCACGGGTCGTTGGTGATGATGACGTCGCCGGGTTTCAGACTGTCGACCGGGAACTTTTCCAGCACATGGATCATGCCGGTGGCCATGGAATTGATATGGCCCGGCGTGCCGGTGACCGCCTGGGCGATCATGCGGCCCCGTCGGTCGAAGACACCCGCCGCCAGGTCGGCGGCATCGCGCACGATGGAGGTGAAGGAGGAGCGCATGAGCGCCGCCGCCTGGTCGTTGGTGGTGGCGATCAGGCGGGCCCAGAGGATGTCGAGGGTGATCTGGTCGATTGCCATCTACGCGCCTCCGTCCAGGTCGACGATCAGGTTGCTGTACCCATCCACGTCGATGCGGGCCGGGCCGTTGATGACGACGGTGGATTCCCGTTCCTCGATGATGGCGGGTCCAGCGAGGCTTGTGCCGGGGGCCAGTTTGTAGCGGTCGTAGACGGGGACGGGCTGCATGGTTTTCGCGGTGGGGATATAGATGTCGCGGCGGCCTTTGATTGGATCGCCGGTGGCGTCGGTGGCGCGTTTGAGAGCCAGGTCGGGTTTCGGGCCTTCGGCGATGACCCGCCAGGAGATCAGTTCGGCGGGGGCGTCCATCTTGTGGCCGTAGACCTGGGCATAGGTGGTCTCGAACGCGGTCATCAGGGCATCGCGTTGGCCGGCGTCGAAGCGGGGCAGGTCGACGGGGACCCGGACTTCGGTGCCTTGGAGTACGTAGCGCATGTCGGCGAAGATCCGGAAGGTGATGTCTGCGGGGTCGATGGTGCGGCCCAGGACGGCGCGGCCCTCCTCCTGCATCTCGGCGATGACGCGGGCGGCCTCGGCCCAATCCATCTGGTCCAACTGGCTGGGGCGCGAGCGGGAGAGGCCGATGGACATGGGCGCGGTCAGGAAGCCCAGCGCCGACATGACGCCCGCGCCCAACGGGTAGATCACGCGCGGGCAGCGGAGGATCGAGGCGACGCCGAAGGCGTGCATCGGCCCCGCGCCGCCGGTGGCGAAGATCGGGAAGCTGGCGATATTCTTGCCCCGCTCGATCGTGTGGATGCGCGCGGCCGAGGCCATGCTTTCATTGGCCAATTGGTGGATGCCGTAGGCGGCTTCGGTCAGCGTCAGGCCCAGCGGCTCGGCCACCTTGTCGCGGATGGCGGTCTTGGCGCGGTCCAGGTCCAGTTCCATCTGGCCGCCCAGGAAGAAATCGGGGTCCAGATAGCCCAGCACCGCGCCCGCATCGGTCACCGTCGGGGCGTCGCCGCCCAGGCCGTAGCAGGCCGGACCGGGCTCGGATCCCGCGCTGTCGGGGCCGACTTGCAGCCGGCGCATGGCGTCGACGCGGGCGATGGAGCCGCCGCCGGTGCCGATCTCGATCAGCTCGATCACGGGGACCTTCACGGGCAGGCCGGAATTCTTCTTGAACTGGTATTGCCGGTCGACCTCGAATTCCGTCGCGATCAGCGGCGCGCTGTCGGCGATGACGCAGGCCTTGGCGGTGGTGCCGCCCATGTCGAAGGCCAGCACGTCCGGGTGGCCTAGCAGCGCGCCGTAATGGGCGGCGGCCAGGGCGCCGCCCGCCGGGCCGCTTTCGACCAGGCGAATGGGTTTCTGCGCGGCCTCGTCGATCTCGCAGAGACCGCCATCGGATTGCAGGATGTAGAGGGGGGCGGGGCAGGCCAATTCCTCGGTCGTGCGGCTGCGCAGGCGGGTCAAGTAGGTCTCGGCGATGGCCTTGACGTAGACATTGGCGAGGACCGTGGAGCCGCGGGCGAACTCGCCCAGTTCGGGGACCAGATCGCAGGACAGGGAGAGGGTGATCTCGGGCGCGTCCTCTACGAGGATTTCGGCGATGCGGCGTTCGTGGGTGTCGTTGACGTAGGAATGGATGAGCGAGATGCCGACGGCTTCGACGCCCTCGGCCTTGAGCGTCTTCGCCAGGGCGCGGACCTCGTCGTCCTTCAAGGGCGTCCGGACCGAGCCGTCGACCAGCACCCGTTCGTCCACCTCGAACCGCAGGCGGCGGGGGGCCAGGGGGGCGGGGTTCTTGATGCGCAAGTCGTAGATTTCATAGCGATGCTCGCGCCCGATCTCGATGGCGTCGCGGAAGCCCTTGGTGGTGATCATGGCGGTCTTCGCACCCTTCCGCTCGATCAGGGCGTTGGTGAAGAGCGTGGTGCCGTGGACCAGGTTGCGGACCTGCGGCGGCCGGTCGAGCTTGGCGAGGGTCTGTGCGACGCCCGCGATGACGGCATCGTCGGGGCGGCGCGGGGTGGTCAGGATCTTGCCGATCTCGAAGGTCGCGCCGTCGTCGCTGACGACGACGATGTCGGTGAAGGTTCCGCCGATGTCGGAGGCGATCCTGACGGTCATCTCTGGTCCTTCCGCCTAGCCGAAAACGTCCGCCGCTGCCGCTTTCAGCGTGTCGGCGATCTGGTCCGCTTCCGCTTCGGTCAGGCAGAACGGCGGGGCGAAGCCGATGATGTCGCTTTGCGGCATGGCGCGGCCGATGACGCCCCGGTCGCGCATGGCCTGGGCCAGCTTGGCGGCGACGGTCTGGCCGGGGTCGAAGGATGCGCGGCTGTCGCGGTCGGCGACGAACTCGACGGCGCAGAGCAGGCCTTCGCCGCGAATGTCGCCCACATTCGGGTGGTCGCCAAGCGCGTCTTGTAAAGCGGTCTTCAGGTGGGCGCCGACGCGGTCCGCATTGTCGATCAGGTCCAGCTTGTCCAGCAGCGCCAGGTTCGCCACCCCGGCGGCGGCGCTGATCGGGTGGGCGGAATAGGTCCAGCCGTGGCCGATGGGGCCGAATTCGTCGGTGCCCTGTTCCAGGACCTTCCACATCCGCTCGCCCACGACCGAGCCCGACAAAGGCGCGTAGGCCGAGGTCAGGCCCTTGGCGATGGTGATGAGGTCGGGCTTCAGCCCATAATGGACTGAGCCGGTCATGGAGCCCAGGCGGCCGAAGCCGGTCACGACCTCGTCCACGATCAGCAGAATGTCGTGGCGGTCCAGCACCCCTTGGATGGCGGGCCAATAGCCCTCGGGCGGGGGGACGATGCCGCCGGTGCCCAGCGCGGGCTCGCCGATGAAGGCGGCGATGGTGCCGGGGCCTTCGCGCTGGATCAGCGCCTCAAGCTCAGCGGCGCAATGGGCAGAGAAGTCCGCCTCGGTCAGGTCCGGATCGGCGCGGCGGTAGTAGTAGGGCGCTTCGGTCTGTAGGAAGCGGTCCAGCGGCAGGTCGAACTTTTCGTGAAACAGCTTCAGCCCCGTCAGCGACCCGCTGGCCAAACCGGACCCGTGATAGCCGCGCCAGCGCGAGATGATCTTCTTCTTCTCGGGCCGGCCCAGGATGTTGTTGAAGTACCAGACCAGC
>JBCCCB010000268.1:0-5867 GCA_039033775.1 Pseudomonadota bacterium
CGGAAGGGCAGGGCGACATCCTGGCGCGCGGCAAGATCACCCCGCCGAGCCGCGGCGACATGAAGACGTCGATGGAGAGCCTGATACATCACTTCAAGCTTTACACCGAAGGGTTCCACGTGCCCGCGGGCGAGGTCTATGCCGCCGTCGAGGCGCCCAAAGGCGAGTTCGGCGTCTACATGGTGTCGGACGGGACGAACAAACCGTACCGCGCGAAGCTGCGGGCGCCGGGATATCTGCATCTGCAAGCCATGGACCACGTGGCCAAGGGGCACCAACTGGCGGATGTGGCGGCGATCATCGGGACGTTGGACGTGGTGTTTGGGGAGATTGATCGGTGACGGCGGACGTATTCGGCGAGCGCCAGACTTTGACTTCCCGAGAAGCCTATCTGGCAATGCTCGATTTAATTGATGGAAAGAAGGATTGGCTTGAGGGTGTGGGAGTTGTGCCGCTATTGGGCAGCGGATCGCTCCTTCCGGACGGGACGCCTGTCGATCCGGCCTTCATTGAAGAATGGAATGCATCTGTTGGACGCGCCATTTCTGGCCAAGTCGATGCTAACCTCCGCCTCACGCCCTAGAAGAGACCAAGATGCTCCGCCGCCTCCACCCAACCCGACACCTTCGCCTTCACCCCGGCCAACCACGCCTGGGCGCAGGCGCAGATCACCAAATATCCCGAGGGACATCAGGCCAGCGCGATCAACGAAACGGTGGACGCCGTGTTCGGGGAGATTGATCGCTAGGTGCCGCTGCTCGTTCGTTTGCGGCTCTGCCGTCTCTACATGTATAAGAACGATCACAACCCGCCGCATTTTCACGTGCGCACCCCGGACGGAGATGCGGCGGTTTAGATCGACGGTTTTACGACGTTGGTGGGATCCGTGGATCGCCGGGCAATGAAGGAGGCCACGGAATGGGCCGAACGGAACAAGGCGCTGATGATCGACCTGCGGGCGGAGCTGCGGGAAGAGTAACGCCGCATGTCTACGACCCTATCAAGGACGAGCGGGTCCGCTTGCGCGCCGCTTCCGTGTTCAGCGACGGCGTCCTGCGGGTGACGTGGTCCGACGGGGTGACGCGCGATGTCGATTTCTCGCATCTCGATGCCGAGCGGGCATCTTGGCGACTAACCTTGGTTCCCGAGGTCTTTCGCGATTTCGAGATCGAGGAAGGCGGACACGGTATCCGGTGGATCAACGGGTTTGATCAATGTGCCGACGCGCTCCGCATCCTCGCTGATCAGCAATATTACGGAATGACCTAATGCTCCGCCGCCTCCACCCCACCCAACCCGACACCTTCGCCTTCACCCCGGCCAACCAGGCCTGGGCCGAGGCGCAGATGACCAAATATCCCGAAGGCCGCCAGGCCAGCGCGATCATCGCGCTCTTGTGGCGTGCGCAGGAGCAGGAGGGGTGGCTTAGCCGGCCGGCCATCGAGCATGTGGCCGACATGCTGGGCCTCGCCTATATCCGGGCGTTGGAGGTGGCGACGTTCTACTTCATGTTCCAGCTCGCCCCCGTCGGAAAAGCTGCCCACATCCAGATCTGCGGCACCACGCCCTGCATGCTGCGCGGCTCGGAAGATTTGGTCGCCATCTGCAAGGAGCAGATCGCCGCTGCGCCCCATGAGATCTCCGAGGACGGGCAACTGTCTTGGGAGGAGGTCGAGTGCCTCGGCGCCTGCTCGAACGCGCCGATGGCGCAGATCGGAAAAGACTATTACGAGGATCTGACGCCCGAGGGCTTGGCCGATCTGCTGGAACGGATGCGCAAGGGCGAGGTCCCGACGCCGGGGCCGCAGAACGGCCGCTGGGCGTCCGAGCCCGAAGGCGGCGTAACCTCGCTGACGGACCATGCGCAGAAGCCGGACCATGCTTCGAACGCCTCGGTGACGCTGGCGACCGATATCGGTGACACGCTCAAACGGATTGACGGGACCGAGGTGCCGTTGCGCGCGCCGTGGCAAGGGGCGGAAATGGTGGACCCGAACCCCACGGCCGCCGCCCGCGACCCGTTGCTGCCCCCCGCGGGTCCCGATGGACCGCAGGGTGGTCGCGTGGCGGGAGATGCCGCCGCGCCCCGTGACCGGGGCGACAGCAGCGATGGCCATGCCAATATCCGAGGCTCAGACGCGACGGCCAAGGGTCGCCCCGAAACCGATTCGGTCGCCAAGGCGGCCGAGGCCGGCGGCGGCGATGCGGCGGATGGCACGACCGCCAACGCCAAACGTCCGGAGGCGTTGGCTGGGCCACGGGGCGGCACGGCGGACGATCTGAAGCGGATCAAGGGCATCGGCCCCAGGCTGGAAAGGCTCTGCAACGAACTGGGGTTCTATCATTTCGATCAGATCGCGGGCTGGACCGAAGACGAAGTCGCCTGGGTCGACAGCAATCTGGAAGGGTTCAAGGGCCGCGTGACGCGTGACGAATGGCTGAAACAGGCTAAACTTCTTGCCGAGGGGGGAGAGACAGCGTTTTCTACCCGCGTCAAGAAGGGGGATGTCTACTAAGGCCGACACTCCCAACCAGCCGGGAGTTTGAGACATGGACAATCCGACCCGTCCCATCGGGACACTCGAAAGCACCGCGATCTGCGCCGGTGTCGCGGCCTTTGCGGGCGTCGGTTCAGCGCTGATGCTGATGTTCGTCTGGGACTGGTCGATCTTGCAGGGTATCTTTGGTGGCTTCGTCGTCGCGGCCGTTCTGACGCCGGTCCTGATCGTGACGTTGGGGCGCCCCTACAAGCGAGATGCCGCTGCGCCCGACGGTGACCTCAAAACCCGAGACGTGGTGGCCGAAGCCGCTGCCAAGCGGGATCATTTGGTGCCCCGGAACGTAAACGCGCCGTCGCCCCATAAGGACAGTGTCGATTATTCCCTGATCTCCGACCCCCGGACGGACAAGATGGACTCGCCCCGCGTGAACAAGGCCTTGGGCGGCGAGACGCCATCGACCAGGGTAGTTGGCGAAACCATGGAAAAGCCGGCGTCGAAGCCTGCCGCCGCACCCAAGCCGGCCCCAACCGAACCCGCCAAGGTCGAGGCGGCGCCGGACCCTGGACACACCCACGCTCCGCAATCCGAACCCGCGCCAACGGCGCCTGCCGGGTCGATTTCCGGCGCCGACGTTCCGACTGGTCAGGAGCGCAAGCCCGAAGCGTTGGCGAGCGCGCGGGATGGCAAGCCCGATGATCTCAAGAAGATCAAGGGCGTGGGCCCGAAGCTGGAGAAGGTCTGCAATGAGTTAGGCTTCTACCATTACGACCAGATCGCCAAGTGGTCCGCCGAGGAGGTGGCCTGGGTCGATCAGAACCTTACGGGCTTCAAGGGGCGGGTGACCCGCGACGATTGGGTCGCGCAGGCCCGGCTGCTTGCCACGGGCGGCGAGACTGCCTTTTCCAAGAAGGTCGACGAAGGTGGGGTGTATTGACGCCGCCGACCGGTCGCGCTTGACGGCCCCCGGACCGACCTGTTGAAGAAGGCTCGAGATGACCGGGCCTTCTGACAGACATGCCGAAATCGCACGGCGGCAGCGCAACGTGGCGCTGCTGATCGTGGGAACGATTTTGGTCTGGATGCCCTTCCAAGCCCTTGGCGCTTATGCGAACCTGCCCGTGCGGTTGATGGGTCTGGCCGACCTGATCGCGCTCGCCCTGTTGGGTTGGGCGCTGTTCATGCTTCTGGGCATCCGCAAGCTGCGCCGCGAGAAGGAGTGACGACGATGCTGAACGACCAGGACCGCATCTTCACCAACATCTACGGGATGCACGACCGCTCGCTAAAGGGCGCGCAGGCGCGGGGGCATTGGGACGGCACCAAGGATCTGATCGGGCTGGGCCGGGACAAGATCGTGCAGATCATGAAGGATAGTGGCCTGCGCGGCCGGGGCGGGGCCGGTTTCCCGACGGGGCTGAAGTGGTCCTTCATGCCCAAGGAGAGCGACGGCCGGCCCGCCTATCTGGTGGTGAATGCCGACGAATCCGAGCCCGGCACCTGCAAGGACCGGGAGATCATGCGCCACGATCCCCATACATTGATCGAGGGCTGCCTGATCGCGTCCTTCGCAATGGGCGCGCATGCCTGCTACATCTACATCCGCGGTGAATATATCCGCGAGAAGGAAGCCCTGCAAAATGCCATCGACGAAGCGTACGACGCGGGCCTTTTGGGTAAGAACGCCGCGCAATCGGGGTGGGACTTCGACCTCTACCTGACCCACGGCGCGGGCGCCTATATCTGCGGTGAGGAAACCGCCCTGATCGAGAGCCTTGAGGGCAAGAAGGGCATGCCTCGGATGAAGCCGCCGTTTCCGGCAGGTGCGGGGCTGTATGGCTGCCCGACGACGGTCAACAACGTTGAATCCATCGCAGTCGTCCCGACCATTCTTCGACGCGGCTCGGACTGGTTCGCGAGCTTCGGACGTGAGAATAACAAGGGGACCAAGCTGTTCGCTGTCTCGGGCCACGTCAACAAGCCTTGTGTCGTCGAAGAGGCCATGTCGATCACCTTCGAGGAGTTGATCGAGACGCATTGCGGCGGCATTCGCGGCGGGTGGGACAACCTCAAAGCGGTGATCCCGGGCGGATCGTCGGTGCCGATGATCCCGGGCAAGGACATGCGCGGGGCGATCATGGATTTCGACTACCTGCGCGAACAGAAGTCGGGCCTGGGCACGGCGGCCGTGATCGTGATGGACAACTCGACTGACGTCATCAAGGCGATCTGGCGCCTGGCGGCGTTCTACAAGCACGAAAGCTGCGGTCAATGCACGCCCTGCCGCGAGGGCACGGGTTGGATGATGCGCGTCATGGACCGGCTGGTGCGCGGCGAAGCGGAACCGTCCGAGATCGACATGCTGCTGGATGTGACCAGGCAAGTCGAAGGCCATACGATCTGCGCCCTGGGCGATGCGGCTGCCTGGCCAATCCAGGGTCTGATCCGGCATTTTCGCGACGAGATCGAAGATCGGATCAAGCATAAGCGGCCGCGTCCCGCGCCGGCCGTGGCGGCCGAATAGGGGTGACGCAGAGCGCGACTGTTGCGTCCGACGGCGCGCCCCGGCATTGAGGGCGCCGAGACCACGACGGACGCTGCCATGCCCTTCGACCTTCGCGCCTTCCACCCGACGCTCAGCGCCGCCATCTGCACGATGGCTTTGGCCGCCCCGGTAGCAGCGCAGTCCGAGACATCGGATCAATCCGTCGTGCAGCCGCTTCTCGCTGACGCAGCCGGCGCCTATGCCCATGGCCTCGCGGCTATCGCAGGCTGGGCGATCCTGATGGCTGTTCTCGGCCTGCTTTCCGTCATCGGCACCCCGCGCGCCAAGACCGAAAGCGGCCATCCCGTGCGCGACTATGCCGATCCCGCCTATCGCAGGAACCGCGCTTTCCAGAACGCCATCGAGACGACGGGTCCATTCCTGGCCGCCGCCCTCACGGCGATTCTGGTCGGGGCGTCGCCGTTCTGGACCAATCTATTCGCCTCGCTGTTCCTTGTGGCCCGCATCGCAATGGCCGTCGTCCATATTGGGACCGAGATCCAGCCGCTCCGCTCGCTGCTCTGGATGGTCGGGCAGATTTGCGTGCTTGGTCTCGCCCTGATCGCCCTTGTCGGAGCCTTTTTGCTATGATGCGTTTCTTCGTCGCTATCCCGTTCTTGGTGTCTTCCGCCGTCGCTCAGACGGTCCCGGCCGAACCTGACGCAGCCCGCGCGCTGATGCAGAGCTTCGCCGTGACCATGGATACCGACCAGGACGGGGAGATTTCGGCGGCCGAGATGGTCGACTTCTCGGACCAGGTCTTCGAGTCGCTCGACACCGACGGATCGGGCGGGATCACCGCCGGGGAGCTGATCGGGTGGGAA
>JBCCCB010000269.1:0-5865 GCA_039033775.1 Pseudomonadota bacterium
GGTCTGCGGGTCGATCCGAAGCGCCTCGCGCGCGGCGCGGCAGCCATGGGCGATCGCATACAGGATGAACCCGGTCGCGCCGATCAGCCCGCCGATGAAGCCGCCACCGGGCTCGTTATGGCCGCGCAGCAGCATGTAGAAACTGAAGAGAAGCAGCAGCGCCACCAGGATGCGCGTCGCGGCGCGGACGATCAAAGATGTGCTCATGACCGCGCTCCTTTCGTGCCCCGCAGCAGCGCGAAGGCGCCCAGGGCTGCAATGACCACCACGGCGATCTCGCCAAAGGTGTCCAGCGCCCGAAAGTCCACCAGGATGACGTTCACGATGTTGCGCCCATAGGCTTCCGGCGACGACGTTGCCTCGAAGTACTCCGTTATCCGCAGGTCGAGCGGCGCCTGCATCACGGCCAGCAAGGTCAGCGTCACCAGCCCGCCAATGACCAGTGCCAGCCCCAGGTCCCAAAGCCGCAGGCGGCTGACATGTTCCATATTCATGCTTGGCAATTTCAGCATCGCGACGGCGACCAGCACGACCTGCAGCACCTCGACCAGAAGTTGGGTGATCGCGACGTCGGGCGCGCCGAACATGATAAAGATCAGCGCGACCCCGATCCCCACCGTACCCAGAGCCGCGATGGCCGTCATGCGAGAATTGGTCACTGCCGTCAGCAGGGCCCCGGCGGTTATGAAGATCAGCACCGACCAATGCTTGGCGCGCAGGTTTTCCAGGGGCGGGATTTCGGGTAATACCGCCCCGCGCCAGACCGCGTAGGCGACCAAGACGGCGAGCACCGCGAAGGTGACGAAGATATAGCGGCGCAGCTGACCCGTCTGGATCAGGTCCGTCAGCCCCTTGCAGCCCGCCGCCACCAGGTCCATCAGCCGATCCCAGCCTGGGTCGAACCGCGCGGGCGCCTTGGCCAAGGCGTTTCGCAGCGGAACATGGGTCAGATACAGCACCAAGCCCACCGCAAAGGTCGCCATCGACAGGAGGAAGGCGGTGTTGACCTCTCGGAAAAGGTAGAGATCGGCGTAAGCCGGTGCGCCCAAGACGGCGGCCGTCGCGGGCCTGACCAGCGCTTCGGCATAGTCCGGTTGCAGTCCCAGCCAGACGCCTAAGCCCGCCAGGAGCAGCGGTCCGACCAGCATCGGCACCGGCCCTTCATGGGGTTCAGTCGGGGTCGGCGCCAGTTTACCCACAAACGGCTTGAACGCGGTGATCCCGGCCGCCGCGAACATCAGGGCCGAGGCCGCGAACGCGCAGGCCACCACCCATTCCATCGCCAGCGGCGCCTCCAGCGCGCCTTTGTACAGGAACTCCTTCCCGATGAACCCAAAGAGCGGCGGGATCCCCGCCATGCTCAGCGCGGCGAGCATCGCGGCCACCATCGTCACCGGCATCTTGCGCCACAGGCCGCGCAGCAACGTCGCGTCGCGGGTCCCGGTCCCGTGATCCACCACGCCGATCATCAAAAACAGCGAGGCCTTGTAGAACGAGTGCACGATCAGGAACGTCATCGCCCCCAGCAGCGCCGCCTCGGTGCCCACGCCGATGAACATCACCAGCGTGCCCAGCGCCATCAGCGTCGTATAGGCCAAGACCTGCTTAATATCCGTCTGCCGGATCGCCAACAGCGAGGCGAAGACGGCGGTGAAGCCGCCGAACAGGACCAGCGTCCAGACCCAAAGGTCCGACCCGCCCAAGGTCGGCTGGAACCGCGCCAACAGGTAAACCCCGCCCTTCACCATGGTCGCCGAATGCAGATAGGCCGAGACTGGCGTCGGCGCGGCCATGGCGTTGGGCAGCCAGAAATGGAACGGGACCTGCGCCGACTTGGTGAAAGCCCCGGCGACCGCCAGCAGGAAGATCGGCAGATAGAGTGCGTGGTCGACCAGCGATCCCTCGATCTCGCTGATCTCGAACGTGCCCGCCGCCGTCCCGATCAAGACCACGCCCGCCAGGAAGGCGAGGCCCCCGGTGCCGGTGACCAGCAACGCCTGTAACGCATTGCGCCGCGACTTTGGATCGTCCGCGTTGAACCCGATCAGCAAGTAGGACGAGATCGTCGTGATTTCCCAAAACACGAACAGGGCCAGAAGGTTATCCGACAGAACCAGCCCCAGCATGCCGAACATAAAGGCCAGCAGATAACAGACGAACCGCGTGTAATGGGGATGCCCACCCAGATAGCTGGCCGAATACAGCGTCACCAGCGTCCCGATCCCTGTGATCAGCAGCGCGAAGGTTAGCGACAGCCCATCCAGCAGCATCCCGATGCTGACGCCAAGCGACGGCACCCAATCGTAGCGCCAAAGTAAGACCTCGCCCGCGGCCACCGCCGGAATATGTTGGGCGAACCAGGCGAACAACGCGGCCGGAACCAAGATCGAAATCCAAGCCGCCGCGCCCTTTGGCACCTTGTGTGTCTCGTGGTCCGCCATGCCCGTCCCGTCTTGCTTCGGCTGCGACATAGCGGACAGGTTTGATTGTTCAACCCCGTGCGTTAGGTCTGGTTGCATAGACACCGCCTATCGAGATGCCATGCCCACCCTGCAACAATTCCGCTATCTGGTCGCCGTCGCCGACACGCTGCATTTCCGCCGCGCGGCCGAAAGTGTGAACGTCACGCAGCCGACCCTATCTACCCAATTGAAAGAGTTGGAAACCCGGCTCGGCGTGCAACTGGTCGAACGCTCCCGCTCCGGCGTGACGCTGACGCCCGTGGGCCAGGCGGTCGCGGCCCGGGCCCGTGGCGTGCTGCGCGATGTGGCCGATATCGCCGCCCTGGCGCGCAGCGGCGCCGATCCGCTGACCGGCACCGTGCGCGTCGGCATTGTGGGCTCGCTCGGCGGGTATTTCCTGCCCTTGGTCATCCCCACGCTGCACGCCCGCTATCCGGCCCTGAAGTTCTACGTACGCGAAGGCGTGGCCGCCGACCTCATGGGTCGCCTGCGCGACGGCACCCTGGACGTCCTGTTCTTCCCCCTGCCGCTGGACGAGCCGGCCCTGCAAGTTGAACCGCTCTTCCACGAACCGCTTCTGGTCGTGCTGCCCTCGGATCACGCCCTGGCCGGGGAAGACGTCGTCGACCGCGCGGCCCTTGCCGGTGAGACGGTCATGGCCCTGGAGGCCGGCCACCGCTTGCACGACACCGTCGCCGATCTCTGCGAGGAAACGGGCGCGGTCCTGTCGCTCGACTACGAAGGCACGTCCCTCGACACCCTGCGCCAGATGGTGGCCACCGGCCTTGGCCTGTCGATCCTGCCCGCGCTCTATGTCCGTTCCGAAGTGGCCCGCGCCCAACTCGTCGTTGCCCGCCCCCTCTCGGACCCGCGTCCGGAACGGGATATCGGCCTCGTCTGGCGGCGCACCGCCGCCCAGGGCGAGGCCTATGGCGAACTCGCCGCCGCCATCCGCGACATCCTCCGCCAGGAAGCGCCGGAGGTGCGCATCATAGGCTGATCCCGGTCAAAGCCCGAACGGCACCCAAACCGTCTGCACCTCGGTCGCGGCATCCAGCCAGGGCCGCGACGGCGGCGCGACCCAGTCGCGACCGCGTCCGTAATTCACCCAAGACCGTTTTAGATCGCCCGCGCATTCGGTCTCGATCACGGCCGAGATATCGGCCGACGAGAACGACCAGACCGCGTCCACGCCCTTATGCCCCGCCACCTGTGGGGCCAATTCTGCGTGATCGCCGGTCAGGATGTTGACCACACCGCCCGGCACGTCCGAGGTGTCCAGCACCTGATAGAGATCCGTCGCGCTCAACGGCGCCGTCTCGGGCGCCAGCAGCACCAGCCGGTTCCCCATCGCCAAAGCCGCGCCCAGGATCTGCGCGATCCCCGCCAGCGGCGCCTCCTCGGGCGCGAAGGCCGCGATCACGCCCACGGGCCGGTTCAACGCCAGGGCCAGCCCCGGCATCGGCACGCCGACCACCCGCCCGTCATGCTTGTCGGCCCAGGCGGCCCAGCGGAACAGATTGCAGATGGCCGCCTCCACCTCCGGCGCACCCTTGGCGCCGGTCTGTGCTGTCACCCGACCGGCGAACTCGTCCGCCCGGGCCGACAGGTTTTCAGCCAGATAATACAGGATCTGCGCGCGCAGATGCCCCGTTGACCCGGCCCAACCCTTGGCGCCCTGCGCGGCTTCGACGGCATTCCGCACATCCTTTCGGTTGGCGATCCCAACCTGCCCGACTTGACCCTTCGGCCCAAAGACGGCGCGCGTATAGCCGCCATCGGGCCGCGCCTGCTTGCCGCCCACATACATCTTCGCGGTCCGGTCCACCGCATCAGGCGCCGCCGGCTCGTCGCTGAACACCTTCACCGCTTTCAGCTTCGCCCCCCGTCCGGGCCGCACATACGCCGCCAATCCGGCCACGCCGCCTTCGCGCCCGAACCCGCTCTCCTTCATGCCGCCAAACGGCGCGGCCGCATCCAGCATATTCGCGCCGTTCACCCAGATCACGCCCGCCTTGATCTTCGGCGCCGTGTCCAGGGCCACGTCGATATCCTGCGACCACAAGCTGCCCGCCAGCCCATAGGTCGTGTCATTGGCCAGCAGCACCGCCTCGGCCGGTGTCCGGAACGTGGTCGCCGCAAGCACCGGCCCGAACACCTCCTCCTGCATCAACGGATCGGCGGGCGCCAAGTCGGTCACCAGGGTCGGCGGCAGGTAACAGCCCTCGGGCGCGCTTCCCTGATGCACGGTGCCGGCGGTCCGGGCCAACATCGCCTCGATCCGCGTCTTCTGCTCGGGATGGACCAGCGCGCCCATATCCACGGCCTTATCCAGCGGATCCCCGACCCGCAGCTTGCCCATTCGGGCGACCAGCCGCGCCGTGAAATCCTCGGCGATGCCTTCCTGCACCAGAAGCCGAGCGCCCGCGCAGCAGACCTGACCGCCATTGAACCAGATGGCGTCCACCAATCCTTCGACGGCCCCATCGACATCGGCATCCTCGAAGACGACGTATGGCGACTTGCCGCCCAACTCCAATGTCAGCCCGATCCCGCGCCCGGCACTCTCGCGCCGCAGGATGCGCCCCACCTCGGTCGAGCCCGTGAACGCCAGCTTGTCGATCTCGGCCGCCGCCAGGGCCGCGCCCGTCGCCCCGTCGCCGGTCACGATGTTCACCACGCCCGGCGGCACCCCCGCCTCGACGCAGATATCGGCGAAGGCCAGGGCGGTCAGCGGCGTCCATTCCGCGGGCTTCAACACCACCGCGTTCCCCATGGCCAAGGCCGGCGCGACCTTCCAGGCCAGCATCAGCAGCGGGAAGTTCCACGGCACGATCTGCCCGCACACGCCCCAAGGCTCGGCGCCGGGCATCAGTTCCGACCGCAACTCCGCATGGCCCGCATGGTGATAGAAATGCCGCGCCGCCAGGGCCACGTCGATGTCCCGGCTTTCCCGAATGGGCTTGCCGCTATCGAGCGTCTCCAACACCGCAAACAGCCGCGCATGCTTCTGCAACCCCCGCGCGATCCCATAGAGCACCCGCGCCCGCCCATGATCCGAAATCTTGGCCCACTCGCCCTGCGCCTTCCGCGCCGCCTTCACCGCAGCGGCCACGTCGGCCTCGCTTCCTTGCGTGACCTGCGCCAATTCCTCCCCCGTCGCCGGGTTCGTCACAGCGAACGTCTTCCCCGGCTTGCCGCGCGTCCCGCCGACGAAAGGCCCGAACACCCGATCATGCCCGTACAGCCAGACATCTGCCTCCGCCCGGCTCTCCGGCGCGGGCCCCCAATCCATACTCTCGAAGATCTCGGCCACGCTCATCTTCTTCTTTCCTTCCACACCTGACATGGCAGAGCCCTTTGCATGCCTCAAGAGTTTCATCCGTATCCAACCGTGCCAAAA
>JBCCCB010000270.1:0-5865 GCA_039033775.1 Pseudomonadota bacterium
CATGGCGATCAGGCTGATGTCGGCCCAACACTCGGAGCTTATGCGGACTTGGCTGACATAAGGTGCTGCCGAACAACCGTCGGATCGCCGAACCGCGGCCCGACGATGGACCGGCTTGAACCTGAAAGGGCGAAGGTCCGTTCCAGGCCAGAAGCCCCGGATTTCCCGCAACGGACCGCTACCCCATCGCCTCCACCAGCCAAGGCACGTCGAACCGATGCTCCTCCAAGTTCCCCCCCGGCCCCACCCGGTCCACAACGGCAAACAATCCCGGATCGTGCAACGGCGTCAGCACGCCATGCCAGGTCCCCCGATGGAACTGCACCCCCTGATACGGCGCCGTGACAAAGGCCAGCGGCTCCGCACCGGGCCCGTCCGAGACGACAACCAGGAACGGCGCCCCGGTTAGCGGCAGAAAGGCCTGACTCCCGTCGGGATGCCGTTCGATCAGGTCCAGCCGGTAGGGAAGCGTCCGCGCCTTGGCCTCGAAAACGGAAATCGAGACCTCGCCATCCCGGATGTCCGGCCGGCATTGATCGTGCCAACGTTGGCACATGCCGGCATTGATCGCCCGCGCCTCCCCCCGGCCCGCCTCTATAAGCGACCCGAACGGAGCAAAGAGAGGCGCGGTCATCGCCTGGGACCGGATCACCATTCCATGGCCTCCAACCGAAGGCGGGCGATCCGCTCGACCTGACGGCAGGCTTCGGCGAATTCCGTCGGACGGTCATTGGCCACCCGCCGGTGGAAGGCGTCTAGGATCCCCACCTTGTCATGGTCCCGCACCGCGATGATAAACGGAAAGCCGTGGGTGGCCATGTACTTGGCATTCAAGCCCTGGAATGTCTCCCGCTCGCCATCCGTGAGATGATCCAGCCCGGCGCTGGCCTGTTCCGACGTGCTGTCGGAGGTCAGGCGTCCGGCCGCGGCCAGCTTCCCGGCCAGATCGGGATGGGCGTTCAAGACCGCCAGACGCTCCTCCTCCGGGGCCGCGCGGAACGCCCGGCACAGCACCGAATGCACGCCGGCGGGGTGATGATGGGCCGGTCCCAGTTCCAGGTCCCATGCGCGCTCCGCCACCCAGGGCGAGTGCTCGAACACGCCGCCGAACCGCGCCACGAATCCGGCGCGGTCGATCTCATGGGCCATCTGCCCGACGGGCACCGGGACGTCCGACGCCTCCGGCACGTCATCGCGCACCACGTCCGCCGGCTGATCCACCTGCGCGGCGTCCGAGGGATGAACCCGCTCCCAATGGGCGGCGATGTCGGCGCGGGTGGCGAGCCACACGCCGTCATGGTCGCGGACGTAGTCCAGGAATCGCTTCAACGCCTGCGCCCGTCCGGGCCGCCCGGCCAGACGGCAATGCAGGCCGAGGCTCATCATCCGGCCGCCTTCGGCATAGAGGCAATCGAACGTGTCGCGCAGATAAGTCTCCCACGAGGCGCCGTCGGCATGCCCCGCCTGGATCGCGAAGCGCATGTCGTTGGCGTCCAGCGTATAGGGCAGGATCAATTGCTCCCGCTGACCCAGCCGCACGCGGTATGGTAGGTCGTCGGCATAGCTATCGGAGATATAGGCGAGATCCCCCTCCTCCGCCGCCAGCCGGACGGTATTCATGGAACACCGCCCCGTATACCAACCCAGGGGCCGCGCGCCCGTCACGCTTTCGTGCAGCGCAAGCGCCTCGCGGATGGCCGCGCGTTCCTCGGCCTCGGGCATGTCCTTGTGCTCGACCCATTTCAGCCCGTGGGACGCGATCTCCCACCCCGCGCCCTTCATGGCATCGACGTGCAGCGGGGACCGCGCCAGCGCGGTCGCGACGCCGTAGACCGTCACCGGCAGGTCCCGGAGCAGGCGGTGCAGGCGCCAGAAGCCGGCGCGGGCGCCATATTCGTAGATGGATTCCATGTTCCAATGCCGCTGCCCCGGCCAGGGCTGGGCGCCGGTGATTTCCGACAGAAACGCCTCGGATGCAGGGTCGCCGTGCAGGATGTTGTTCTCGCCCCCTTCCTCGTAGTTCAGCACCAGAGACAACGCGATCCGCGCGCCGCCTGGCCAATGGGCGTCGGGGGGCACGGGACCGTGGCCGAGCATGTCGCGGGGATAGCGGTCGGGCATGGCGGGTCCTTGTCTCAGGCGCGCAGGCGCCGTTCCACCAGCTCGACCCAATAGGAGCAGCCGATTGGAATGATCTCGTCGTTGAAATCGTATTCCGGGTGATGCAGCCCGGCGCTGGGCCCATTGCCGATCTGGATATAGGCGCCGGGGCAAGCCTCCAGCATGTAAGCGAAATCCTCGCCGCCGGTGGTTCGAGGCGCGTCCGCGTCCACGTCGCCCGCGACGGCCCGCGCGGCCTCGGCGGCATGACCCGTCTCGGTCTCGTGGTTGGTCATGACCGGGTAGGGCTCCTCCTCGAAGGTGAAGGTCGCGGTGGCGCCGTAGGCGGTGGCGGTGCTGTCGATCAAACGGCGGATGGCGGTAATGGCCGTCTCGCGGGCAGCCTTGTCGAAGGACCGGATGGTGCCCCGCAGGGTGGCGCCTTCGGGGATCACGTTGAAGGCATCGGTGTCCGTGCGGAAGGCGGTGACCGAGACGACGAGCGGCTGCTGCGGGTCGGTGTTGCGGCTGACGACGGATTGCAGGGCCATCACGATGGCGCTGGCGGTCAGGGTGGTATCGACGGTGCCGTGCGGCCGGGCGGCGTGGCCGCCCTTGCCTTGAACGTCGATCTTGAAGCTGTCGACGGCGGCATAGAACGGGCCGGATCTGATGGCGAATTGGCCGGCGGGCAGAAGGGGGGAATTGTGCATCCCGTAGACTTCCGACACGTCGAACCGTGTCAGCGCGCCGTCCTGGACCATGGCTTCGGCGCCGGCGCCGCCCTCTTCGGCGGGTTGGAAGATGACGGCGACGGTCCCGGTGAAGTTTCTGGTTTCGCTGAGATATCTTGCAGCGCCCAGCAACATGGCCGTGTGGCCGTCATGGCCGCAAGCATGCATCTTGCCCGGGATCGTCGAGGCATGGTCGGCCTGCGTCGCTTCCAGGATCGGCAGGGCGTCCATATCGGCGCGCAGGCCGATGGTCCGGCCCGGCGCGCGGCCGTGGATAAGACCCACGACGCCGGTTCGACCGATGCCTTCCTGGACCTCGTCGCAGCCGAAGGCGCGCAGCTTGTCCGCCACCAGACCGGCCGTCCGGTGGACATCGTAGAGCAATTCGGGATGGGCGTGGATGTCCCGGCGCCAAGCGGTGATCTCGGGGTGGAGCTCGGCGAGGCGGTTGCGAACGGGCATCTGAATCTCCGCTGGAAAGAGGTGTCTGCGCATCATGGGGGAATGACGCACGGGCGCAAGGTAGGGGGGCGCCCCCCGTACACCGGGCGTACACCCCCCGTGCGAACGCGCGTTCGCACGGTTTTGGTGACGGAATCTTAGGCGTTCGATGCGGTCGCGCCTTGCCGGGACGGCGCGGTGCGGGTCGAACCGGTGGAGGGGGCTCTGCCCCCGCGCCTGCGGCGCCCCCCGGGATATTTCCGAAAGGAAGAAAAAGGGGGGCGTTAAGGTTAATGCGCCTGTCATCCCCGGTTCGACCATACGGAGTCCCGAATGCTCGATCGGCCACGGCCATCCCCAGGGACTGCTGATCGCGGGGGCGCCGGTTCGATGAGCGACGGTCAGGTCAGATAGGGTAGATCGCCCACGACGCCGACCCGGTTCAGGACCCAGTAGGTGCCGATGGCCGCGATGATCAGTGAGCCGGGGATGACGACGGCACGGCGATACCACGGCTTGGACCCGAACCACGCGCCGACCAGAAGGAAGGCGATGGCGATGACCGTCAGCTGGCCGATCTCGACGCCGATATTAAAGGCGACCAGGGAGGCGATCAGCGTGGCGGGGGCCATGCCGGCCTCGGCGAAGACGGATGCGAAGCCCAGGCCGTGGAGCAGGCCGAAGGCGAAGACCACGCCGATCCGGTCCCAGCCGATGGTCTTGGTGTCGCCGGCCCAGATGTTTTCGACCGCCACGTAGACGATGGAGGCGGCGATCACGGTCTCGACGATCCACATCGACGCCGGCGGGATCGTGACGATTCCCAACGTGGCCAGGGCCAGGGTCACCGTATGGGCCAAGGTGAAGGAGGTGACCTGCCAGAGCAGGGGGCGCCAGGCGAGCGAGAAGAAGAACAGGCCCAGCACGAAGAGGATGTGGTCGAGACCGGCGGGGATGATGTGTTCGAAGCCGACGACCATGTTGCGCAGGAAGGCGTCGCCGGCCGAGACGTCGGCGACGCCGGTGCGGGGCAGCGGCTCGGACAGGGAGCCGCTGGACAGGATGGCCTCGTAGCTGTCGTCGCCGGTGGATTGGCGGACGATCACGTTGCCGAGCACGGCGTCGAAGCCGAAGATCACCGGCGCGTCGCCGTCCGGCAGGTCGCCGGACAGGGTCAGGACGGAATCCCGGCGGAGTTCGGGGTCGCCGACGGGCGGGATCGAGATGGCCGCGAGGGTGAGGGGGATGTCGGCGCCGTCGACCTGGACCACGATCCGGTCGTCGATCTGGGGCCAGGCGGTGGTCAGCGCGGCGCCGAGTTCGTCGGGCGGCAAGGCGCGCAACCGATCGTGAAATCCGGCCAGGGGGCTGTCATTGGTATCGTCGATCGTGGCCAGGTCGATGCCGGCGATCAAAGGCTCGACCGCGGTGCGCAACGAGATGGTCACCTGGTCGGCCTCGACCGCGATTTCCGCGAAGGAGGGTTCGACTTCGTGGGCCTGGGCACCGAGTGCGATGATTGACAGCAGCGCGGCGCATGCCACCCTAAGGCCAGCTTGTAGGAGAGTCGCCATGTCTTTGCCCCTCGGATCGCTTGTGGCCGCACTGTGCATTCTGGGCGGCGGGGTGCAAGCGCATGAATTCTGGATCGAACCCGTCGACTACACGGTCGCATCCGGCGAGACGGTAGAGGCGACGTTTCGGAATGGGGAAGACTTCGCCGGCAGCACGCTGAGCTTCATCGGCGGGCGGTCGGAGCGGTTCGATGTCGTGGCGGGCGGCGAGGCGCAGCCGGTGCCGGCGCGGAGGGGGGACAACCCGGCCTTGCAGCTGGACGAGGCGCCCGACGGGTTGTTGATCGTCGTGCATGAGACGGCGGACCGGGGGCTGACCTATCGAGACTGGGCGAAATGGGTGAAATTCGTCGAGCATAAGGCGTTCGACGGGATCTTGGACGATCACCGGGCGCGGGGGCTGCCGGACGCGGGATTCCGGGAGAGCTATCGCCGCTATGCCAAGGCGCTGATCGCCGTGGGGGATGGGGCCGGGGCGGACGAGCCCGTCGGGCTGTTCACCGAGATCGTGGCGGGGGCGAACCCCTATGCGGACGATCTGTCGGGCGGGTTGCCGGTGCAAGTCTTGCTGGACGGTGCGCCGAAGGCCGGGGCGCAGGTGGAGATGTTCGAGAAGGGGCCCGACGGGGTCGCGGTGACGCTGCATGTGGCGGATGCCGAGGGGCGGGTGGTTGTGCCGGTGCGGCCGGGCTTCGCGTATCTGCTCGACTCGGTCGCCATCGAGCCATTGGAGCCGGAGATCGAGGGCGACGCGGTCTGGAAGACCCATTGGGCCGCGTTGACCTTCGCGGTGCCGGGGGCGTAAGTCCGGCGGGCAATCCCGGAGGACGTGATGGACAAGTTCGAGACCCTGACCGGCGTGGCGGCGCCGCTGCCGCTGATCAATGTCGACACCGACATGATCATCCCCAAGCAGTTCCTGAAGACGATCAAGCGCTCCGGCCTCGGCGTGAACCTCTTTGACGAGATGCGCTATGACGACGACGGCAAGGAAATCCCCGATTTCGTGCTGAACA
>JBCCCB010000271.1:0-5846 GCA_039033775.1 Pseudomonadota bacterium
GTCTGAACGATGCCCGGCGTTCCCGCTTCGAACTTCATCGGCGGGTCGTTCCAGGTCACCGCATCCTTGCCGACGTCGCGGATCATGTCGCCGCCGCCCATGAAGGGGCGCATCTCGGCCATGCGTTCGGGCCGGATATAGACCGCTCCCGACCCGCTGGGGCCGTAGAGCTTGTGCCCCGTGATCGCGTAGAAGTCGCAGCCCAGATCGGCTACGTCCACCGGCATATGCACCGCCGCTTGGGAGCCGTCGACGACCACCGCGATCCCTCTGGCGCGGGCGCCCTCGCAGATGGCTTTCACATCAACAACGGTCCCCAAGACATTGGAAAGATGGGTGATCGCAATCATCTTGGTTCGATCCGTGATCGCATCCAACACGGCCTTTGGGTCTAAGTCGCCGTTCACATCCGTGTCGACCCAGACCAGCTTCACCCCCTGCCGTTCGCGCAGAAAATGCCAAGGCACGATATTGGCGTGATGCTCCATGACCGACAGGATGATCTCGTCGCCAGCCTCAAGGCGCGGCGCGGCCCAGCCGTAGGAGATCAGGTTCATGGCCTCGGTCGTGCCCGAGGTGAAGACGATATGATCCTCGGACGGGGCGCCGATGAACCGGGCGATCTTGCTACGCACTGCCTCGTAATTTTCTGTCGAAATGGTCGACAGCGTGTGCAGGCCCCGGTGGACGTTGGAATATTCCTCGGCATAGGCGCGCTGAATCGTGTCGAGCACGACCTGCGGTTTCTGCGCACTGGCACCGTTGTCGAGATAGGTCAGCGGCTCGCCGTTGATCTGCCGCGATAGGATCGGGAACTGCGCGCGGATGGCGTCGATATCAAACATGTTCTGCGGCCTCCGCCACATAGAGGGAATTGACCCAAATCCAGATAAAGCCGCAGACGACGATCGTACCGACCAGCGTTTCGGCCGGACCGGGTCCAACAAAACCAGATGTGAGACCTAGCAGCAGAAGCGCGGGCGTCACCGCCAAGAACGACCAGAACAGGGCGACGCGCTGACGCAGGCCGTCACCATGGCCGCCGAACAACGTGGCGATCAGGCGGACCAGGAAAGCGAGGATGTACATTACCAGGGGCACCACGAAGATCCAGCCCATCAGCGCGCCGGAGATGAGGGCATCGAACTTCACGTCAGCCAGATCGCCCGTGGCGAGCCCCGCCTCGCCCGCTTCCTGCAGCAGGCGGGCGTCAAACTCCGGATCGGCTTCGCGCGAGCGGCGGACGGTGGCGGGCAGTTGGGACACGAAGCCCAGGACCGAGCCCGCGGCCAGATAGGTGAACGCCACGCGGTCATCGGGCCCGCGGCCCAGCAGATCCGACATGACGGCCTGTGGACGGATCCACGCCCGCGGGATGTCGCGCGTGACTGCCATCAGTGATCGCGGAGCCAATCCGCCAGGCGGTCCGACACGTGTTCGCGCAGGCTATCATCGCCGATTTCCTCCAACGCTTCCGCTAAGAAGCTGAGGACCAGCAGGTCCGTCGCATCCTTTTCGGCCACCCCGCGCGAGCGGAGGTAGAACAGCGCGGTCTCGTCGATGGCGCCCGTGGTCGACCCGTGGGAACAGGCGACGTCGTCGGCGTAGATCTCAAGCTCCGGCTTGGCCAGGAAGACGCTGTCGTCGTCCAAGAGCAGCGATTGGCTGATCTGATAGCCGTCGGTTTTCTGGGCGCCTTCCTTTACCAAGATCTTGCCTTGGAAGACACCGGTGGCGCCGTCGCGCAGAACCTTCTTGAAGACCTGCCGGCTCTCGCAATTTTCGGCATCGTGGGTGACCCAGACGGTGTCGTCATGGTGGAAGTCATCCCGTCCGAAGGCGGCGCAGGCGATATGAGCGGCACCGTGATCGCCGGTCAGCTCGATCACCGCCTCGTTGCGGGTCAGTTGGCCGTTGGCGGACAGGGTGAAGGATTTCAGCAGGCTCTCAGCGCCCAAGCGCGCGAACAGGTGGGTGTTCACGTGGCGGTCGTGGTCGGGGCCTTGGATGCGGAAATGGTGGCAGGTGCCGCCATCGGCCACGTCGATCTCGGTGACCGTGTTGGCGCGGGCGCCAGCGGTGCCGGATTTCAGGATCGTGAGCTCGGCGCCGCTGTCTACGCGGACGACATGGTGATGCAGCGGATCGCCGGTTCCAGTGGTCCGGATATGAACAGGTGTCGCGACCTTGCCTGTGGCACGGATCACCAGACCCGCGGTTGCATAAGCCGTGTTCAGCATCGCCAGCGGTCTGGAAATCGGGCGTGAGCCCGCCCCTTCCAGCACGCCATAGATATCGCGGGCCCAATGGATATCCGCCTCGCCGGCCTGGGCCAGCGTACCGATTTCCAACCCGTCGGGCAGCGTGTCCGGCAATGTGATCTCATCGCCGTCGATGGCGATCAGCAGCGTCTCGATCCCCGCCCAGGGGTCGCCCGCATCCGTCGGCGCGCCGCTTGTCGGCTCCGCCTGGACCAGCGCGGTCGGGTCTGTGTAGCGCCAGTACTCGTCTCGCCGCCCGGGCATGCCCACGGCGCGCAGCCGCCCGAGCGCGTCTTCGCGCGCCCGGCCGAGCCAGCCACCCCCGGCAGGCTGGGTCAGGGTTGCAAGCCGCTCTTCGGTCGCGGTCTTCTTGGCTTCGGCGACCATCACGCCACCTCGCCCAGCAGATCGCCGTAGCCGTTCTTCTCGACTTCCAGCGCCAGCTCAGGCCCGCCCGTCTTCACGATGCGACCATCGGCCATGATGTGCACGACATCGGGTTTGATGTGGTCCAGCAGGCGCTGATAATGCGTGATCACAAGGAAGGCGCGGCCTTCATCGCGCAGAGCGTTCACGCCCTCGGAGACCAGCTTCATGGCATCCACGTCGAGCCCGGAATCGGTCTCGTCCAGGATGCACATCTTGGGCTCCAGCATGGCCATCTGCAGGATCTCGTTGCGCTTCTTCTCACCGCCCGAGAAGCCCACATTGACGGGCCGCTTCAGCATGTCGGCGTCGATCTTCAGGTCCTTCGCCTTGGCCCGGATGACCTTCAGGAAATCGCCTGCGCTCATCTCATCCAGGCCGCGCGCCTTGCGCTGGGCGTTCACGGCGGTGCGCAGGAAGGTCATGTTGCCCACGCCCGGGATCTCCACCGGGTATTGGAACGCCAGGAACAGACCGGCGGCGGCGCGCTCCTCGGGCTCCATCTCCAGGATGTCCTCGCCCTCCAGGGACGCCTCGCCCTCGGTCACCTCGTAGCCATCGCGACCGGACAGCACATAAGACCGAGTCGACTTGCCCGACCCGTTCGGGCCCATGATGGCATGGACTTTGCCCGCATCCACGGTCAGGTCGACGCCTTTGAGGATCTGCTTGTCCTCTTCTTCAAGCTTCACGTGCAGGTTCTTGATCTCAAGCATCTCGGCTCTCCTCGGGTGTCAGACAGCAATCCGCATCCGGGGCGGCAATTTACTGATATAGGTGTCGATATGGTCGTCGTCGAAGGCCCCTCGCCCGACAAGCAAGTCGAGACAGCGCAGGACCAAATCCATCGAGTTGAAGACGGCATCCGCCAACAGGGCCAGATGGCCGATCTGGGCGTCGCTCATCCGTTCGGGATAGGCGATGTCACGGACATAGATCGCATCCGCGTCGATCATTTGATTGCGGGTCATTGCGGGCCGCAACTTGCCGATCCGGGACGAGATCAGCCGCAGCCGCGCGCCGGGCAAGATCTTGTGCAGCATGAAGCCCATCTCGCGCAGCCTGACATCCACGCGCCCCAGCATGGGCTCGCCTTCGTAAAGCTGGAAGAAGCGGACTTCCGGCACGATGGCGACCGCGTCAGAGAGGATCCGTCGCCCGCCGTCCAGGATGTCGAGTTCAGCGCCTTGCGTGTCCATCTTCAGCAGGTCGGGCTTCGGCAGGTCGGGAATGGAATCGAGCGCCTGGGTCTCCAGGTCGATCTCCTCGCGCACGGTCAGGGACGGTTTCCAATGACCCAGCGCCTCGATCTGCCGTTCCGACGGCTTGAAGAGCGAGGCCATGGACCCGCCGACAGTCGCGTAGAACGTCCCCCGACCGCCCTTGCCGATGGCATGGGGATGGTAGGCTTCGTTCTCGCGCTTGGCTTCCATAAGCTTCGCAAAGGCCTCCTGCCCCGGCTCGAACCCGTGGATCTCGGCCAGCCCGGCATCGCGCAGTCCTGCGTAATCCGGCACGTTCGCCGGATTGGCGCCCACATCCATGATACGTGTCAGACGCGGCAGGCGCAGGACGCGATGCAGGAAGGCCGTATGGGGCGCAAGAATGGGCACGGCGTCATCCATGGATTAGCGGACGATGGTGAAGAGACGTTGCAGGGCCGACAGCTTTTCGGCAGGGAAAGGTCGCGGCTCCAACTCGAAACGCGCAATGCGACCAACGACTTGCATGGGTTCGGCGAATTCTTCGACCGTCTGATAGGTGCCGCGACCTATATAGTCGTCGAACAGAACCGTCACGGGCCGCGTGATCCGGATCATCGTTGTGACGAAGCAGGCTGGGCGGAATCGGCCGTCGATCAAGACGACATCGGGATGTTCGAAAAAATCCTGGTCCCAGATGGCCGTGGGATAGGTGTGGAATTGCTGCCAGGCTTCGTTGCTGTCCGGCCAGCCCCACTTGCCCGTCGGGCCTACATTGCCATGGAACAGATCGACTTGGGTGGCGGTGTTTCGGGCCTTCACTGCGGCGCGCACGTCCTCCATCCAGGCGACGTCGCTTTCGACCGTCATGACGTGTCGGACGTTCAGATCGCAGGCGATCAGGGTGGAGCCACCGCTGCCATATTCCAGGATGCAATCCGCCTGCTTGTAATGGGCGCGCAGGAACGACGCCTCCCGCTCGGGGAAGGTGACGACGGGCGCGTCCACTTCAAGATGTGGGTCAGCCGGCATCTTGAGACCATGTTTCGTAGGTGTTGGACTGGCCGCCCGAGATGTTCGTGATACCTGCGAAGACGTAGCGGAACGCGTTGGCACCCAGGATCGCTTCGCCGACGACCACGCCAAGGTAGCCGGTGATCCGGCGGCCTTCGATGCTAGGGGTGGTGGTGGAGATCATGGTTCAGATTCGACTCTGCCAGAGACTCATTTTGCAACCTCTTCTGATGCGGTCTTCACTTGAGCCATACGGTCCGCGACAACCTTCTTGCGATAGGCCTCTTGATCCGCCTGAGCCTGAACCTCAGCCGCCGCCTGTCGCTTGCCCCAACTTCGCATTATGGTGATACCCGCGATCAGTGGCAGCACGACCGCCCCGACCAGCATAAGAGGGTACCATCTCTCCCACAGGAGCATGTCGGCAAGGCTTTCCATGAACGCGCCGATCGCGATGCACATCACCACAACCCAAAGGACGCTCCCCGGCTTAGCCAGATGTCGGGTATGAAGCGCTTTCGATCCGGCGGGCCGCACTGTCACCCCACCGACCCCTCCAGCGAGATCGCCACCAATTGCTGCGCCTCCATGGCGAACTCCATGGGCAGGGCCTGCAGCACTTCCTTGCAGAACCCGTTCACCACCAGGGCCACCGCCTCCTCCTCATCCATGCCGCGCGACCGGCAGTAGAATAGCTGGTCGTCATCGACCTTGGAGGTCGTCGCCTCATGCTCGACCCGGGACGAGTTGTTCTTCACCTCGATATACGGAACCGTATGCGCCCCGCACTCGCTGCCGATCAGGAGCGAGTCGCACTGGGTGTAGTTGCGCCCGTTCTTCGCCTTCGGATGCATCGACACGAGCCCGCGATAGGTGTTCTGCGCCTTCCCCGCGCTGATCCCCTTGGAGACGATCCGCGACTTCGTGTTCTTGCCCAGATGCA
>JBCCCB010000272.1:0-5835 GCA_039033775.1 Pseudomonadota bacterium
CGATCTTTGGCGCGATCGACTGGATCGCCGCCCACTGGCCCGCATGGTCGGCCGCGTGGTCGCCAACCATCCGAACCGCCCGCACGCGCATCTCAGGCGCGTATCTCTTCGGTGTCTTCTCCATGGCTCCGCCCTCTCGCAGTCAGAAACCTCCGCGAAACCCGGGGCGCTTCACTTGTTTTGAATAGTCTCGCCATCCCATTGCGGGACCGAAAGTCCCGTCAGACCGGCAGTACAAGGACGGCGGGCTTGCGCAGGAGTTAGCCAGTCGTCCCACGATCCGTGTGCGCCGTTATCCGTCCCGCAGCCGTTCCTACAGAGGGTAGGCGCGAAAACAGCCGTCCGGGTGTACACGGGGCATCGTCATCAAACCTTAGCAAAAGCGATCCGAAACGGTAACGCAGTTTGGCTCTTTTGCGAGCACGAAGCCTGGTCATCCTGCCAGTCTAGGCCCGCCCCGGAGAGCTGATATGTCTGAGTCCCCTGACACCCGTTTCGACGATCTCGCCCTGACTGAAGCCGAGCGCCAATTGGCCGCGAGTGCCCTTGTTCCCGCCGACCTGTCTACCGTGCTGGGGGATGGCGACGACAATGTGTTGTCCGGTGGTCCGGATAGCGACGTCATCGCCGGGTTCGGTGGCGACGATGCGATCTCGGGACGGGCGGGCAGCGATTTGTTGGCTGGCGGCTTCGGCGACGACACGCTTCGGGGTGGACCGGGTGATGATGCGTTGTTTGGTGGAACCGGAAATGACGATGTGAGCGGCGCGGCCGGTAACGACCTGGTGTCCGGCGGAGCTGGGGATGACACTCTGACAGGCGGTACGGGGGACGATTCCGTATTGGGTGGTCTGGGTGCCGACGAGATCCGTGGCGGCGCCGGGGACGACACATTGGCCGGTGGTTTGGGTCGCGATCTGCTGGCGGGCGGCGCCGGAGACGACCTGGTCCTGGGCGGCCTGGGCGACGACACGCTGACCGGTGCGGCAGGTGACGACACTCTGCTCGGCGGTGCGGGGGACGACTCGCTGGCCGGCGGCGCAGGGGACGATACGCTGCGCGGCGGCAGCGGTGAGGATACCCTGGCCGGGGGCGCTGGGGACGACCTTTTGGCTGGGGATGGCGGCTCTGACGAGTTGCGCGGTGGCGCGGGCGACGATGACCTGCGCGGCGGTGCGGGCGACGACGCGCTGCGCGGTGGCGCGGGCGCGGATACCCTGGATGGTGGCGTCGGGGCCGATACGTTGCTGGGCGGGGGCGGCGACGACGTGCTGAACTCCGACGGGGCCGACGCGTTGCGCGGCGGGGGCGGCATCGACACGGCGCGCTTTGATACCGAAGCTCCGGTCTTCGTGGATCTGGGTGCGGGTCTGGTCGACAGCATCGACATCGCAGCCGGCCCCGAGACCGACCTGGCCGAACCGGGCGCGACCCCAAGCGCGGTGCCGTTGGGCCTTGGTGTGAACCGCGTCGAAAACAAGGTCGTCAATGGCGTGCCCCCCGGGGGCGCGGCCCTGGACGAGCCGCCGACCGATATCGACGTCTTCACCATCACCGTGCCCGACGGCGCCGTGCTGACGCAGCTGATCCTGTCGGGCTTCGCGTCGACCGACAATCTGGGCTTCATCGCCATCCAGGAAGGCGAGGCCCTCACCACCGATTTCTCGGCCGCCGAGCCGGATGTCAGCGGCCTGATCGGTCTGGCCAATTTCGGGGTCGAGCCGTTCCCCAATGCCGATCTGGGCGATGACATCCTGCCCGCCCTGGCGAGCGGTGGCGGGCTTGTCCCGCCGGAGGATTTCCTGCCCTTCGACCCGGAGGTCGGTCTGCCCGCGGGCACCTACACGATTCAGGTCCAGCAATTGGGTGCGGCCAGCGTCGACTATGCCTTGGATTTCGTGATCGAAGCGACCGACGGCGCGGAGACGGGCTTCGGCACAATCTCGGGCGTCGAGAATGTGATTGGATCGGCCTTCGACGACGTGCTGATCGGCAATGGCGCGGCGAACGCGCTTGAGGGCGCCGGGGGCGACGACCTGATCCAAGGCGACGGCGGCGACGATTCCGTTTCCGGCGATGCGGGCGACGATGTTCTGTCGGGCGGCGCGGGCGATGACCTGGTCGCGGGCGGTGACGGCGACGATTCGGTCAGCGGCGACGATGGCGACGACAACCTGTCGGGCGATGCGGGCAACGATACGCTGGATGGCGGCGCGGGCGCGGATACCCTGTCGGGTGGCGACGGCGACGATTCCCTGGTGTCCGACGGCGCCGATGCGATCTTCGGCGGCGCGGGCACCGACACGGCCGACTTCTCGGGGCTGACCGAGGGCGCGACGGGCGGTGCGTTCTCCGGTGTGATCGTGGACCTGGACGTGAATTCGGCCGGCGCCGCCGGGACCGAGAGCGAGGACGGCGCCATCCTGAACCTGCCCCCGGCGGCGGGCGGCGCCCAGATCGGCGACCTAGAGGTCGATGACGTGGAGAACGTCATCGGCTCGGATTTCGATGACGGGCTCTTCGGGAACAACGAAGACAACCTGCTGGCCGGCGGCGCCGGCGACGACATCATGCACGGCTTTGACGGCGACGATACGCTGGATGGCGGCGACGGCACGGATACGGCGCTTTTCTCGGCGGCGGGCAGCGGGGTCTTCGCGGACCTGGCCGCGGGAACCGCCCAGACCGTCATCGGCGGGCCGGGCTTCATCACCCAGCAATCGGCCCAGTTCGTGGGCGAGAACGGCTTCGCCGTCCGGCCTATCGTGACCATGGGCGACGCCCTGCCGTCGTCCGGCGCGATCAACCCCAGCCAGGACGATTTCGACGGCCCCGGCGGCACCTACAACCCCATCGGGGTCATGGATGGGATCGGCGCGATCCGGCTGAACGACACGACGGTGCGCGTCATTCAGAACCACGAGGTCGATGACGACCAAGCCTTCGCCTACAAGGTGAATGTGGGCACCGAGAACGAGATCGAACTCGTCGGATCGCGCATGTCCTTCTACGATATCGACATCGCCACCAAGACGATCGTCGATAGCGGGATCGCCTTCGACACGGTCTTCGTGTCCGAATTGCAAGAAGACGGCACCCTGGCCACGGTGATCGCCGACGATATCGAACAGCTCCGCAAGGACGATTTCGCAGGCGACCCGGTGACGGCGCCTGGCGGGCTGGACGGGTTCGACCGCTGGTGTTCGGGCATTATGGTCGTGGGTCAGGAAGACGCGGTGAACGGCGCCATCGAGGGCACGTTCGCCTCCGGCTCTGGTGTCGAAGACACGCTGTGGTTCGCGGGCGAAGAGGTCGATAACGGCAACTTCTATACGCTCGATCCGCTGACGGGCGATCTGTATCAGCTGCCCTTCTTCGGTCGCGGGTCGTGGGAAGGCGCGACCCAGGTCGACACCGGCGACGCGTCTACCGTGGCCTTCTTCCTGTCGGATGACGATTTCCCGGTGAATTCGCTCTATCTCTATGTGGGCGAGAAGGTGCCCGAGGGGGAGATCGACCCGGACGATCCCAATGCGTTCCTGAAGAAGAACGGTCTGGTCGATGGCGAGCTGTATGTCTGGGTACCGGACGCCAATCTGGACGACGATCCCGACAATGACGTCACCGGCGAGGACATCGCCGATGCGGGCGCGACGATGTCCGGCCAATACGTCAAGCTGAACAACTTCCAGCCCGACATGGCGGGCGAGCCGGGCTTCGATGAGAACGGCTTCGTGCTCCAGGGTGAGCTACGGGCCCAGGCGGTGGAGCTTGGCGCTGTCTTCTTCTCGCGCACCGAAGACACGTCGACCAACCCCGAGGACGGGACCGAGATCGTCTTCGCCAATACCGGCTCGCCCTTCGACGGGGATATCGAGATCGACCCCACGGGCGGCGAAACCGGCGGCCGGTCCATCGCCTTCACGTCAAACACGGAAAACCCGCCCGACGGGCCGTTCGACAATGCGGGCGGGATCCTGACGCAGAACTTTGACTTTTCGGCTTTCAACGCCGGGACCGGCAACGTGAAGGCCGTGACGAAGGTCATCTATGATGGCGATACCGATCCGGCCGTCGCCCTACGCTCGCCCGACAACCTGGACTGGGCCGATGACGGGCTGATCTACGTCCAGGAAGACGAGGCGTTCCCCTTCGAATTCGGCGATCCGGCGGATATCGGGCCGAACACAAACGAGTCGTCCATTGTTGCGCTGAACCCCAATGTGATCGACGCGAACGGCAATGCCGAGACGCTGCGCGTGGGTCAGGTGAACCGCGACGCCGCCGTGCCGGTGGGCAGCTTCGACAACGATCCGACCGACCCGGGCGAGGTCGAGACGTCGGGCGTGGTCGATGTCTCCAAGCTGTTCGGCGAGGCGCCGGGAACGCTGTTCTTGGCCGATGTCCAGGCGCATACGCTGGAAAACGGGCCGATCCGCGAGGATGAGCTGACCGAAGGCTCGCAGCTGTTCTTCTTCGGCACGCCCGACGCCGTGGCCACCCCGGCAATCGAGACCGACACGCTGATCGATATCGAGAACATCACCGGCTCCGCCTTCGATGACGTCCTTTTGGGCGGCGCGGGCGACAACGTCCTGTCGGGCGGCGCCGCGGGCGACGACACGCTGGCCGGGCGCGGCGGCGACGATACGCTGACGGGCGGCGTGGGCGATGACCTGCTGCTGCCGGGCGAAGGCATCGACGTGGCCGATGGCGGCGAGGGGGACGACACCGTTTCGTTCTCGGACGTGGCCATCCCGGAAGACGACGATTTCGGCGACGGACTCGGAATCCCAGCCGATGTGCCCGACGACTTCAACAACGACGACGATACGGGCGTGCTGGTCGATCTGGGCGCGGGCACCGCGACCTTTACGGTGACCACCGGGCCCGACACGTCCGAAACCTCCGAGACGACGCTGATCTCCATCGAGAACGCCGAGGGCTCCTTCGATCAGGACACGCTGATCGGTGGCGAGGGAGAGAACCGTCTGGACGGGTTGGAAGGCGACGACCTGCTGATCGGCAGCGAGGGCGACACGCTGATCGGCGATGATGGCGACGACACGTTGCAGGGCACCGCGACCTCGGCCCTGCTGGATGGCGGCGACGGCGACGATACTGCGGACTTCAGCGGCGAAGAAAGCGGTCTGGTGATCGACCTAAGCGCGGGCACGGCGTCGACCGATCCGGGCATCGAATTGCTGGGTTCGCAGGAGATCCCGACGGGGACGGAATTCGGCGGCACCGAGATCGGCGGCCTGTCGGGGCTGGAATTCATCCCGGCCTTCGGCACCTACTTGGCGCTGAGCGACGATCAGGGCTTCGACGATCCGTCGCGGTTCTACACCCTGGCGCTGGATATCGACGAAGACGGTTTCGACGCCGTCAATTTCTTCGCCGTCACGACCCTGCTCGACTTCGGTGAGGGGGGGGGCTTCTCGACCTTCGAGCCAGGGACCGTGGATCCGGAATCCATCCGCTTCGATCCGACCAGCATGACCGCCTTCGTCACCAGCGAGGCCGATGCCGATACCCTGACCCCGCCCTCCGTGCGGGAATACACTTTGGGCGGCATCCCGCTGGACGAGTTCGGCCTGCCCGAGGGCTTCGCGCCGACGGAAGACGGCACGACGGGCGTCGTCCCCAACCTGGCCTTCGAAAGCCTGACCTTCTCGCCCGATGGCGCGTTCTTGTTCACGGCGACCGAAGGCGCGCTGACCCAAGACGGCGCGCCAGCGACCGTCGACGCGGGCAGCCCGTCGCGCATCGTGAAATACGACGCCGCGACCGGCGAGCCGGTGGCGCAGTTCATCTACGAGGTCGAGCCGATCC
>JBCCCB010000273.1:0-5818 GCA_039033775.1 Pseudomonadota bacterium
CGGTAGAGCGAGGGCAGGATCTTGCGGGCAGCTAGGTCCCCCGTGGCGCCGAAGAGGACGAGATCGAAGCTGTCGACCGGGATCGTGCGCGAGACCATGGAATCTCCTCGGCTCTTGTTACCGCTAACGGCGCCCGCTTATCCGGCGTCGCTCCTCGTGTCTAGCGTCCAGGGCGGGGCTGTCCACACCGGCCGGACGGCTGATCGTGCCGCCGCCGACCCGCGCCTTGACGCCGGTGGTGCCGGGGAAGGTGGTGGGCAGGCCGCGCAGGACCCGGACGGCAAGGAAGGCAAAGGCTTGCGCCTCCAGCATATCGCCGTCGAGGCCCGCCTTTTCGACCGGGACCACGGGGACCGGCAGCGTCTTGAGCGCATCCATGATCGCCGGATTGCGGCGCCCGCCCCCGGTCACCAACACACGCTCGGGCGGGGAGGGGCATTGGGTCAGCGCCGCGCGGACGGTCTCGGCGATCACCGCGACCCAGGTGGCCGCGGCATGGGATGGCGGCAGCGCGTCGATCCTGGCGCCGGCGGCACGGAACTCGTCGCGGTCGAGGGATTTGGGCGGAACGCGGAAGAAATAAGGATGGCGCAGGAGATCGGCGACGAGGCTCGGATCGGCCTCGCCCTCGCGGGCTAATTCCCCGTCCCGGTCGAACGGCTCGCCCAGCCAATCTAGGCAAAGGTCATTGATCGGCGCGTTGGCGGGTCCGGTATCGAAGGCGAGCATCGCGCCGGGTTCGGCCATATCGGCTTTCGTTGGATCGACCCAGGTGAGGTTGCCGACACCGCCCAGGTTCAGGAACGAGATCGGCGCATCGGCCTTGAGCCATTTGGCACAGGCGAAATGGTAGGCTGACGCCACGGGCGCGCCCTCCCCGCCCAACCGGATGTCGGCGGTGCGGAAGTCCCAGACGACAGGTCTTTGCAAGACCTCCGCCAGAAGCGCCCCGTCCCCCGCTTGGTGGGTGCGTCGGTTCGCAGGATCATGCGCCAGGGTCTGGCCGTGGAAGCCGACCAGTTCGGAGCGGGCAAACCGTGCCAGAAGCCGGGCATGGACCGTCTCCACCACCTCCGCCGCCTCTGCGACGCCGTCGCCGCCAGGCCAGGCCCCCATCGCCGCCCGGATCGTCGCTCGCTCTTCCTCGGTGTAATCCAGATAGCCCGTCTCGCCGAAGGCCACGATGCGCTCGCCGTCGGTGACCAGCTCGGCCGCGTCCACGCCATCCATCGACGTGCCCGACATCGCCCCAAGCGCCCGGATCGGCTCCATCTCTCTTTCCCTTCGCGACCCCCCGCGCTAAGGCGGAGCGCACCAGACATGCACCGGACCCGCCATGGCCTACCACCCCAAATCCGACTTCCTGCACGCGATCTCGGACCGCGGCTTCGTCGCCGACTGCACCGACCTGGAAGGGTTGGACGAGGCGTTCCGCACGAAGGTGGTCACCGGCTATATCGGCTTCGACCTGACGGCGACCAGCCTGCATATCGGCAACTTGGTCCAGATCATGCTGCTGCGCTGGATGCAGAAGACAGGGCACCGGCCGATCACCCTTATGGGCGGCGGGACGACCAAGGTAGGCGACCCGTCCGGCAAGGACGAGATGCGCAAGATCCTGTCCGTCGAACAGATCGAGGAGAACGCCCAGGGCATCCGCCAGGTCTTCTCGCGCTTCATCTCATACGGCGACGGGCCCACAGACTCGCCGCTCGTCAATAATGCCGAATGGCTCGACAAGCTCGGTTATATCGACTTCCTGCGCGATATCGGAAAGCACTTCACGATCAACCGTCTGCTTGCCTTCGACAGCGTGAAGTCCCGGCTCGACCGGGAACAGGCGCTCAGCTTTATCGAATTCAACTATATGCTGCTCCAGGCCTACGACTTCCTGGAACTGCACCGCCGCTACGATTGCCTGTTGCAGATGGGCGGGTCGGACCAATGGGGCAACATCGTCTCGGGCGCCGACCTGATCCGCCGGGTCGAGGGCACCGGGGCATATGGCCTGACGACCCCGCTCGTCACCCGGTCGGACGGCAAGAAGATGGGCAAGTCCGCCGACGGCGCGGTCTGGCTGAACGAGGACATGATGTCGTCCTACCAGTTCTGGCAATGGTGGCGGAACGTCGACGATGCCGACGTTGGCAAATTCCTGAAGATGTTCACCGAACTCCCCATCGAAGAATGCGAGCGTCTGGGCGCACTGCAAGGATCCGAGATCAACGACGCCAAGATCCGCCTGGCGGGCGAGGTGACGGGCCTGCTGCACGGCCCCGACGCCGCCGCCACGGCCGAAGCCACCGCCCGCGAGGTCTTCGAGAAGGGCGGCACGGGCGACGACCTGCCGACGACGACGGTCACGGCGGAGGAGGCATCCGCCGGTATCTCGATCGTCCAACTCTTCGTCCGCGCCGGTCTCGCCAAGTCCGGCAAGGAGGCCAAGCGTCTAATCGCCGAGAACGGCGCCAAGCTGAACGACAGGGATGTCACCGACCCTGGTTTAACTCTGGATGCCGATGCATTTACCGACCCGGTGAAGCTGTCGGCGGGCAAGAAGCGGCATGCGCTGGTGAAGATGGGCTGATGGAACAGATCGGGCCTTCCACGCGTTGACCCGTCAACCATTATCATATCTGGAGGACATTCGTGACCGCCCCCGACACCAATCTGAAGAAGCAAAAGAAACGACATGCGGGACCATTGATCGGGTTCGTGGCCGTCGTCGTCTTCGCAGGGATCATCCTGTTCGCCTTTCTGACCTTTCAGGCCGACCCGACGACCGATGGCGATCCGATCGCGGATGCCGAACCGGAAGAGGCTGTAACCGTCACCGAATGACCCCTCGGCGCAACCGATAGGATGCGCAGGGCCGCCCCGATTCCGGGGCGGCCTTTTGCGTATGTCAGCCCTGCTGCCCCGATTTCACTTCCCTTGGGTCACCTCCGACCGCCAAACTGCAAGTCCGGAGGATCTAGGGAGGATACCATGCTCGACACGACTGCCACCGATCAGGCCCAGGCGTTTCTGACGGATTTCGGCAAGGCGCTGGAGGCGGGTGACATCGACGCCGCCGCCGCACTCTTCGCTGACGACAGCTACTGGCGCGACCTGGTTGCCTTCACCTGGAACATCAAGACGGTCGAGGGACCGGCCGGGGTGCGCGACATGCTCGCCCATCAACTCGACACGACGAAGCCCCGGAACTGGGCCCTGCAAGACGGCGATATCCCGGCCGAGGACGGCGGCATCGTCACCGCCTGGATCACCTTCGAGACGGCCATTGCCCGTGGCAACGGTCTGGTGCGACTGAAGGACGGTAAGGTCTGGACCTTGCTGACCGCTCTGACCGAGTTGAAGGGCTATGAAGAACCCAAAGGCGCCGACCGCCCCATGGGCGTCCAGCACGGTGCCGACAAGTCCCGTCAGACCTGGGCCGAAGCCCGCGCCGAGGAGGCCGACACCCTGGGCTACAAGACCCAGCCGCACACCCTGATCGTCGGCGGCGGCCAAGGCGGCATCGCCCTGGGCGCCCGCCTGCGGCAATTGGGCGTCCCCAGCATCATCGTTGAAAAGAACGAGCGGCCGGGCGATAGCTGGCGCAAGCGCTACAAGTCGCTCTGCCTGCACGACCCGGTCTGGTACGACCACCTACCCTACATCAAGTTTCCCGAAAACTGGCCCGTTTTCGCCCCCAAGGACAAGCTGGGCGATTGGCTGGAGATGTACACCCGCGTCATGGAGCTGAACTACTGGACGCGCACCATTTGCAAATCCGCCAGCTATGACGCGGCCAAGGGCGAATGGACCGTCGTGGTCGATCGCGACGGCCAGGAGGTTACGCTGCATCCCAAAGAGCTGGTCCTGGCCACCGGCATGTCCGGCAAGCCCCGCATGCCCGACTTCCCCGGCATGGATCGCTTCAAGGGCGAGCAGCACCATTCTTCCAAGCATCCCGGCCCCGAAGGTTGGGCGGGCAAGAAGGCAGTCGTCGTCGGCTCCAACAATTCCGCACACGATATCTGCGCCGCGCTATGGGAAGAAGGCGCCGACGTCACCATGGTCCAGCGATCCTCGACCCATATCGTGCGGTCTGAGACGCTGATGGATGTCGGCCTCGGCGCGCTCTATTCCGAAGACGCCGTCGCCAACGGCGTCACCACCGAGAAGGCGGACATGATCTTTGCCTCGCTGCCCTACCGCATCCTGCACGAATTCCAGATCCCGGCCTATGCCGAGATGAAGAAGCGAGACGCCAACTTTTATGCAGGGCTCGAAAAGGCCGGGTTCAAGCTCGATTGGGGTGACGACGATAGCGGCCTATTCATGAAGTACCTGCGCCGCGGCTCGGGCTACTACATCGACGTGGGCGCCTCGCAGCTGATCATCGACGGCGAGATCAAGCTGGCCCATGGCAAGGTCAGTGAGGTGTTCGAAGACGGGCTCATCCTGGACGACGGCACCAAGCTGGAGGCGGACCTCATCGTCTACGCCACCGGCTACGGCTCGATGAACGGCTGGGCCGCAGACCTGATCGGCCAGGACGTGGCGGACAAGGTGGGCAAGTGCTGGGGCCTCGGCTCGGATACGACCAAGGATCCCGGCCCTTGGGAAGGCGAGCAGCGCAATATGTGGAAGCCGACCCAGCAGCCGGGCCTGTGGTTCCATGGCGGGAACCTGCACCAGTCGCGGCACTATTCACTCTATCTAGCGCTGCAACTGAAGGCGCGGCAGGTTGGCCTGCCCACCCCGGTCTACGCCCTGCAAGAGGTACATCACACCGACTAGGAACAAGACGCGGTGCTCCAGCACCGCGCCACCAAAACCTGGGCGAGCAGCCCCCGTATCCCCGCAACTTGAAGGAGGACACCGATGTCCGATCTTCTGCTGGATGCCTGGACCGACCTGGCCGACCGCTTCACCGCCGAACAAGCGGGGGTCGAGCGCGGTCGGATGATGTCGGCCGAATCGCTGACCTACGGGGGCAAGGTCTTCGTCTTCCATTCGACCAAAGGCGGTCGCCCAGGCCTGGGCTGTCGCCTGGACCGGAATTTCGACATCGCGTCGCTGGACCTCACGGATTGGCAGCACCTGGCCCCGTTCAAGACCAGGCCGCCCATGAAGGATTGGATCGTCGCCGGGGCCGGAGACCTACCACGCTGGCCGCTCTTAGCCGAAACCGCGCTGACTTTGGCCCGTGCCCGGCAGCGATGACGACCGCCGCGCCGACGGATCGGCTGGCACTCAAATGATCGGGGTTCGCTGAAGGCCAGAACCACGCTCAGTCGGCAGGACCACACCACGCCTGGGCCGGGCCACCAACCACCCCCGATTGCACCCTGCCGAAACGCCCGGTATCCCGCCCGGAAACGCCCTTTCGGACCCGGAGCATCCCATGGCCAGCTACCAATATGTCTATCACATGGACGGCGTGTCCAAGACCTATCCCGGCGGCAAGAAGGTCTTCGAGAACATCCGCCTCAGCTTCCTGCCCGGCGTGAAGATCGGTGTCGTCGGCGTGAACGGCACCGGCAAGTCGACCCTGATGCGGATCATGGCCGGCATGGATCCCGATTTCACCGGCGAAGCCTGGGCGGCCGAGGGCGCCAAGGTCGGCTATCTGCCCCAGGAACCCGCCTTGGACGATAGCCTGACGGTGCGCGAGAACGTCATGCTGGGCGTGGCCCCGAAGAAGGCCAAGCTGGACCGGTTCAACGAGCTGGCCATGAACTATTCCGACGAAACGGCGGACGAGATGGCCGCCCTCCAGGACGAGATCGACAGCCAGAACCTCTGGGATCTGGACGCCCAGATCGAC
>JBCCCB010000274.1:0-5815 GCA_039033775.1 Pseudomonadota bacterium
TCACCGGCAAGACGGTCGGCATTCTCGGCATGGGCCGCATCGGCCAGGCCATCGCCCATCGCTGCCACCACGGCTTCGGCATGGATGTCGTCTTCTGGAACCGCTCCGAGAAATCGGTCGAGATCGCCCGGCAGCTCCCCACTATCGCCGAGGTCTGTGCCGCCGCCGACATCGTCGTCATGGCCGTCGCCGCGACGCCGGAAACCCGGCACCTCATGAACGCCGAAGCGCTCGCGGCGATGCGCGCCCACGCCATCCTGGTCAACATCGCCCGCGGCGACGTGGTGGACGAGGCGGCCCTGGTGGCCGCCCTGCAAGCAGGGCGGCTCGCCGGCGCGGGCCTCGATGTCTACGAACACGAACCCCACGTCCCCGACGCGTTGAGGGCGATGGAAAATGTCACCCTCCTCCCCCATCTCGGCACCGCCGCGCTGGAGGTCCGGGAGGCCATGGGCCGCATGGCCCTCGACAACGCCGTGGCCATCGCCGAAGGCCGGACGCCGCCGAACCCGGTCCCCTGACCGGTCGGCACACGGGGGCGAGACCGCGATACCTGTCCCACCGCTGCGTCTTTTGCTAAATTGCCCAACGCGAAGCCCTGCTTTGGGAGGCGTGCGCCATGGCATCCAAGACCACAGAATCCCCACCGTCGGGCAACCTGGCGCGGCGCCGGTCGGCCAGGCCCAAGGTCAACAAAGTGACGGCAGATGACATCACCGCCTCCCTGAAAGCCGGGTTCTCCGACTTTCTGGCGCGCCCCGTCCTGAGCGGCTTCTTCGGCCTTTTCTATGCCCTGTTCGGCCTCCTGTTCGTCTGGTGCCTGGTCTGGCTCGGCGCGATCTGGATGGTCATTCCCGCCGCCGTCGGCTTTCCGCTGGTCGCCCCCTTCGCCGCCGCCGGGCTCTATGAAATGTCCCGCCGATTGCAGAAATCGGAGGAGTTCGGCTGGGTCGAGATCCTCACCGTCATGGCGCAGCAGCGCAAGCGTGAGATGGGCTGGATGGCCTTCGTCACCCTGTTCATCTTCTGGGTCTGGAGCTACCAGGTCCGCCTCTGGCTGGCGGTCATCCTGCAAGATGCGTCCTTCTCGGATTTCAGCGGGTTCATGAATGCCGTCTTCTTCACCCCCGACGGGTGGATCTTCCTAACTATCGGCACCTGCGCCGGTGCCGTGCTGTCGGCCGTCCTCTTCTCGGTGACGGTCGTCGCCATGCCCATGCTGCTCGACCGGGACACCAATGTCGTCTCCGCCATGGTGACATCCGTGCGCGTGGTCAAGGAAAACCCCGTGGTCATGCTGACCTGGGCGGCGATCATCTCGGTCACCATGCTGTTGTCCCTGGTCCCCGCGTTCCTGGGCCTGATCGTCACCCTGCCGATCCTCGGCCACACCACCTGGCACCTTTACCAACGGGCCGTGCCGCCGGCCGAGACCTGATTGATCTCGCGGTGACCTCGGGGGGGCGGTGCCCCCCAAACCCAAGTGCCGGAAGCCCGATCGCACATCGATGCGGCACAGCCTGGTTTGACGAGCCCGCGCCATGCGCATACTTTATGCGCAGATCGGAGACCCAGATGAACGCCCGCACCCGCACCAACCTTACACTCGACGCCAACCTCGTTGCCCGCGCCAAGGCCGAAGGCATCAACGTCTCCCGCGCCGCCGAAGAGGGCCTGTCCCGCGCCGTCCGCGCCGCCGAACGCGCGCGCTGGATGGCCGAGAACCGGGCGGCGATGGAATCGAACAAGGACTGGATCGACAAAAACGGCATTCCGCTGTCGGAATACCGCATGTTCTGATGGCTCGGATGGACCTGCATCGCGCCCCGGGCAGCACGCCCGGGCTCATCGTCGAGGTGCAATCGGACCTCTTGCCCTACCTGCCCACCCGCGTCGTCGTCCCGCTCGTCCCGCGCAGCAAGGGACCGGACCCCGTCGCCCATCTCAACCCTTGCTTTGACATAGACGGAACCGAGCACATGCTCCTACCGCAATATATCGGTATCGTGCCGGTCACTGGGCTGCAGTCACCCATTGGCAACCTGACGGCGCACCAGGACACGATCACCCGTGCCCTGGATCGCCTGCTGACGGATATCTAAATCCCATCCACGCAAACGTATTTCGTCTCCAGGTAGTCCTCCAACCCCTGGGACCCGCCTTCCTTCCCGAGGCCGCTCTCCTTCACGCCCCCGAACGGCGCCTCGACGGTGGTGATCAGCCCGGAATTGATCCCGATCATCCCGTATTGCAGCCCCTCGTTCAGCCGGAACGCCCGGCCCAGATCGGAGGTATAGGCATAGCAGGCCAGCCCATAGACCGTCGCGTTGGCCATCTCGATGGCCTCGGCCTCGGTCTCGAACTTGAAGACCGGCGCCAGTGGCCCGAAAATTTCCTCGGTCGCGAATTTCATCGCCTGGGTCGCGCCGGTCACCACGGTCGGCTCGAAGAACGTGCCGCCCAGGCCATGCCGCGCCCCGCCGGTGACGATCTCCGCGCCGCCCGCCTTCGCATCGGCCACGAAGTCCTCGACCTTCTCCACCGCGTCCATATCAATCATCGGCCCCTGCTCGACGCCGTCCTCGCGCCCGTCGCCGACCTTCATGGCGCGGGTCTTCTCGACCAGCTTCTCGACGAAGGCGTCATGGATGCCCGCCTGCACATAGATCCGGTTCGCGCACACACAGGTCTGCCCGGCATTGCGGAACTTGGAGACCATGGCGCCCTCGACCGCCTTCTCCAGATCGGCATCGTCGAACACGATGAACGGCGCGTTGCCGCCCAACTCCATGGACACCTTCTTCACCGTATCGGCCGATTGCCGGATCAACTCCTTGCCCACTTCGGTCGAGCCGGTGAACGTGATCTTGCGCACCTCCGGCGCCGCCATCATCGCGCCCGCGATCTCCCGCGCGGAGCCCGTCACCACGTTCACTACGCCCGCCGGATACCCGACCTCCTCGCACAAGGCGCCCCAGGCCAGCCCCGAATAGGGCGTCGCCGTCGCGGGCTTCGCGACCACCGTGCAGCCCACGGCCAGGGCCGGCGCGATCTTCCGCGCGAGCATCGACGACGGGAAGTTCCACGGCGTGATCATCCCCACCACGCCGATCGCGTGCTTGGTCACCAGGATGCGCCGCCCGTTCACCCCGGCCGGCACGATCTCGCCCTTCGCGCGCCGCGCTTCCTCGGCGAACCAGCGCACATATTGTGCGCCAATGGCGATCTCACCCTTCGCCTCGGCCAGGGGCTTGCCCATCTCGACCGTCAGCAATTCCGCCAGGTCGGCTTGGTTGTCCATCAACGCGTCGTGCAGCTTCCACAGCAGCGCGCAGCGATCCATCAGCGACATATCCCGGAAGCCCGGAAACGCTTCGGATGCGGCCGCAATCGCCCGCTCCGTCTCCGCCGTCCCGGCCTTGGGCACCGTCCCGATCACCGACCCGTCCGCTGGGTTGGTCACGTCGATGGTCGCGCCGCCGTCCGCGCTGATCCATTCCCCGTCGACCAGGTTGGCCTGCTTCATCCACGTCTTGAAACCCGTTCCGTCCAGCATCGCCTATCCTCCCGAAAACCCGAATGTCGTGATCTGATGATACGTCTCGCCCGGCCGCAGCACGGCATCGGGAAACCCGTTCTGGTTCGGCGCATCGGGCCAGATTTGCGGCTCGAGCGCCACCCCCGCATAGGCCCCATAGCGGCGCCCCGCCAGTCCCGGCACCTGCACGTCCAGCTTTGCGCCGTCATAGACCTGCAAGCCGGGCTCGGTCGTGGCAATCTCCATCGCCACCCCGCTCGCCTCCGACCGCAAGACCGCCACCGGCCGCAACGCCACGCGACCATCCGACAGGCACAGATTGTGATCGAGCAGCCCCTCTCCCGGCAACGCCCGCCCGTCGCGAAAATCGAACCGAGTCCCCACGACCGACGCCACACCCGTCGGGATCATCCCGTCATCCACGGGCGTATAGCGATCCGCCGCAACCGTCAGCACATGGGCCGACACGTTCCCCGTCCCATCCAAACACCAATAGGAATGGTGCGCGAGGTTGCACAAAGTCGGCTTATCGCAGGTCGCCCGATACTCCACCCGGAACCGGGCCCCCGGCGCGCATGTGAACAGCGCCTCGACCCGCATGGCCCCCGGAAACCCCATCTCCCCATCGGCCAGCGTGATCCCGAAGCGGATCGCGTCGGCCTCGTGGTCCAGCATCTCCCAAACCCGCTTGCCCGTCCCCTTGGCCCCGCCATGCAACGTATGCCGCTCCAGGAAATTCGGATCGGTCCGATATTCGACCCCATCCAAGGTAAACCGCCCCTCCCCGATCCGGTTCGCATAGCGCCCGGCGGTCGCCCCGAAATACCGCGAATGGTCGGGATAGAGGTTCGGATCGCTGAACCCCAAGACCAGCGGCCCGTCAAACCCCTCCCACCGCAGATCCATCAGCGCCGCGCCCCAATCGGTGAACCGCGCGCGCAGCCCATGGCCCGCGATATCGAACGTCCGCAGGCTCACAGCCCCAAATGCTCCGCCACCCGCCGGGCGGTCATCTCGGACACCCGCGCATTGGCCTCCGCCGTGACCCCGCCGATATGCGGCGTCAAGACAAGATTCGGAACATCAACAAACGGATGATCAGAACCCAGAGGCTCAACCGCAAACGTATCCAACGCCGCCCCCGCCAGGTGCCCCGACCTGAGCGCGTCGCAAAGCGCGCCTTCGTCCACGATCCCGCCCCGCGCCGCGTTGATCAGAACGGCGCCCGGCTTCATCGCCGCCAGCACCTCCGTCGAAATCATGCCCCGCGTCTCGTCGGTCAACGGCACATGCAACGTCACCACGTCGGCCTGGGTCAAAACCTCATCCTCGGTCCCCTCCATCGCCCCCGGGAACTCGTCGGCATAGGGATCGGACGCCAAACACGTCATCCCCATCGCCGCGCCCAGCTTCGCCGTCGCCCGCGCGATCTCGCCATAGCCGACCAGCCCCAGCGTCTTGCCCGCGATCTCCCGCCCCTGCCCGGCCGCCGCCCGCGGCCAGGCGCCCGCCTCCATCTCGGCCCGCCTCCCATAGGCGCCGCGCAGCAGCATGGCCGCCGTCGTGATCACATATTCCGCCACCGACAGCGTATTCGCCCCCGTCGCCGGATAGACCGCGATGTCATGGGCCTCGCACCCGTGCAGGTCGATGTTATCCAAACCGACACCCAGCCGCCCGACACAGCCGAAGCCGGCATAGAGCAAATCGCCCCGCACCTGCGTCCGGTTCCGCACGATCAACGCCTGGGCCTCTTTCGCCAGGTCGTCCAGCGCCTCCGGCCGATCCGGCAGATCCGGCTCGTAGATGACCTCGGCCCGCGCGCGCAGCCAATCAACCCAAGCCTCGTCCATGAATTCCGTGATCAGGATCATGCCGTACCCATTTCTATGCCGCCCCGCAGACGATCCATCCGACGCCAACCGGAGCGGCATTCCCCCAAGCGTCCCGCCGGACGTGACCGCCGGACCGGGCGTATTTTTGGACCAGTGATGACAGGAGCGCATTAACCTTAACGCGCCCCCTGTTCTTCCCTTCACAAATATCCCGGGGAGCGCGAGGGGAGACCCCTCGCTCCCACCGCAGCCAAACGCCCGGACATAGACCAGTTAAGATCCCGTCACCAAAACCGTGCGAACGCGCGTTCGCACGGAGGGTGTACGGCAGGTGCACGGGGGGTGCCCCCCACACGGCACGCGCCCGAACAGCGAAAACGCTTCCCCGCTCCGTGCCGATTCCACCCCCGCCTCTCCCACCAGGACGGACCAAAAGATAGGA
>JBCCCB010000275.1:0-5814 GCA_039033775.1 Pseudomonadota bacterium
CCGTCGAGCGTGTCGACCGGGGTCAGGCAGGCGAAGGTGGCCACGCCGTCCACATGGACGGTGCAGGCGCCGCACTGGCCCGCGCCGCAGCCGAACTTGGTGCCGGTCAAGCCCAGATGCTCCCGCAGCACCCACAGGAGCGGCGTGTCGGGCGCGGCCTCTACCTCGGTCGCGGCGCCGTTGACGGTCAGTGTGATCATGGGACGGTCCTTTCCTGCATTCCGTGAGAGGGCATCGAAGGCACGATGGGCCGCACGGACCAAGGGCAGGAACGCGAGCCCGCGGCGCCGATCATTACGTTTTGATATGGTGCGATCGCGGCCCCGATCATCAACGCCAAATGCACAACTCCTGTGCGGCGTCACTGGGCTTCGGACCGGGCCCTCACGGTGTCGAGCAGTTCATCTTGTCGAGCTTCTCAAACTGGGGGCACGTCTGGGCAGCCAAATGCGTTCTGCGTCACCCATGCCACCTAGCTATGCGCTCCACCATTCCGCCATTCGTCCAATGAGCGCATACTCGCGGACCTGTTCCGCAAGATGCTAGCCTGCTGCGTTCCGCTGGGTCGTGACTTTCCTGGCATATGCCGATCTCAGCTGGTGAAGACATCAGCCTGACGCCTGTTCCACCATCGGGAGGCGGACGGTCGCGCGCAGGCCACCTTTTGTGCGGTTTTCCAGCGTGACCGTGCCGCCATGGGCGGCGATGATGTCGCGGGCGATGGCCAGGCCGAGGCCTGCGCCGCCGGTTTCCGGGCTGCGGCTGTCGTCGCCGCGCACGAAGGGGTCGAAGATCGTCGCGAGCTGATCCTCGGGGATGCCCGGGCCGTCGTCGTCGATGGTGACGGTCACCGCGCTGCCGCCATGTGTCAGGGTCGCGCGCGCCGTGCCGCCGTAGTGCAGGGCGTTGTCGACGAGGTTGCCGATGGCCCGTCCGAGGGCGACGGGACGCCCCTTAACGCGCGCCGCATCGCGGACATCGCAAGACGCGCCCCGTTCGATGCAGACCCGGTCCAACAGCGCGCCCAGATCGACATCCTGCAGGGCTTCCCCATCCCCTGCACCGCGTGCATAGGCGACTAGCCCGTCGGCCATCACCGTCATCTCGTCGAGCGTCCGGATCATCGGGTCGCCCTCGTCGGGGTCCAGCATCTCGGCGCGAATGCGAAGGCTCGTGATCGGCGTGCGCAGGTCATGGCCGACGGCGGCCAGGGTGCGCAGCCGCTCGGCATCGAAGCGGGCGATGCGTGTTTGCATGTCGTTGAAGGCCGCGGCCGCATCGCGAATCTCGCGGGGACCCTTCGCCGTCAGGCGGACCGTCCGGTCCCCTTGTCCGGCCGCGCGGGCGGCGGCGGCGAGCGCGGTCAGGGGGCGCGTCTGACGGCGGACAAAAAGCAGCCCGACGACCAGCACCGCCGTGAGCGATAGGCCGAGGATCAAGAGGAACGCGCCCTCCTCGATCCATGGCGGACGAGGCCGTCCGCCGCGGGACCGCACGTTGAGCCATTGCGGCTGCCCGCCCTCGGCCACGGCCAGCCGCACCGACGCGGTGACGGTCTCGCCGGAGCCGCGTCCCTCCCGCTCGCCCCTGACGCGGATGGCCGCGCGGATATCCCGCGGGCCGAGCGCTTCGGTCAGATCGCGGGCCAAGGCGCTGGATCTCGGCGCATCCGGTTGGATCGCGACAAGCGGCTCCGGGTCGATCGTGACCCGCGAGGAGCGTGTGGAGGCCGCGCGGGCGATACTGGGACGCGCGGTCGGGGCAGCGGCCTCCAGCGCCGGGACCAGCGAGGCGATCCGCTCGCCTTCCCGTGCCGCGACAGCGGCCCGGTCGAGCCGGCCACGCTCGAAAGACAGGACCGCGAGCGCCAGGAGGTTCGCCGCAATCAGAGAGGCCGACAGGAGTAACGCGAAGCGCCCCGCCAGACCGTCGGGGAGGAGGCGGCGCAAGAGGCTCAAAACTCCTCCACCTCCGCGGCCAGGCGATAGCCGCCACCCCATTCGGTGACGATGATGCGTGGGCTCTTCGGGTCCTCTTCGATCTTGCGGCGAAGGCGGCTGACGGTGTTGTCGATGGCTCGGTCGTAGGCCTTGGCATCGCGTCCGGCCGTCAGGTCCAGCAGGCGGTCGCGGGACATCACAATCTGTGGATGGTCCAGCAAGACGCCCAGCAGCCGGCTTTCGCCCGAAGTCAGGGTCACAACCCGCCCGCCCGTGTGACGAACGTCCTGCGCGGCGGGATCGTGCATCCAGGGGCCGAACCGTCTGCGCCCCATCGCAACCTGAGGCGCAGGCGGTGGTGCCCGGCGCAGCACCGCGCGGATGCGCGCCACGAGTTCCCGTGGGTTGAACGGTTTGACCACGTAGTCGTCCGCGCCCAATTCCAGCCCCACCACGCGGTCGGTCTCGTCCGCCATGGCGGTCAGCAGGATCACCGGTGGACCGCCGCGGGCCACCAGCCAGCGGCACAGGCTCAGCCCGTCCTCGCCCGGCATCATCACGTCCAGCACGACCAGGGCCGGCGATCCCTCGTCCAGGGCGCGGCGCGCCTCGGCGGCATTGGTGCAGAGCTGCGTCCGAAAGCCCTGGCGTCGCAGGTATTGGCCCAGCGGCTCGCGGATGTCGCGGGCATCGTCGACGATCAGCACCTGGGGCGCCGCTTGCTCCATGTCGGTTTCTCCAAGGTCGTCGGTCAGCGCTAGTCCTACCCCCAGGCCCTCGCCGATCCGAGTCCATGTCGCGGGGCCAAGCCACCTTGTTTGTCGCAAATCGTATCAGCCGACAGGGCTGCGACCGGTCGCGACAAACACGGCCCATGGCTGACAAACCTTTTCGGCCCCCGCTGTCCATATGGGGATGAGCGGAGGCAAAACCGCCTCCCGACACCAGAACCAAGGATCAAGATTATGAACCGCTTCAACTTCCTGACCGTCAGCGCTCTGGCCCTGGGGATCGCCCTGGGTGGCGCTGTCATTGCCACCGCGCAGAACCAGTCGGACCCGGGCGCGCGCCCCGCCCCAGAGGCCGAGATGACTCGGGCCGATTTCCGCGGTGACCGCGGTGACCGGGGCGAACGACGCGGCCGTGGCCATCGCGGCGCCCGGGGCGGCGAGATGTTCCGCACCATCTTCGACGCAGCCGATGCCGACGGCGACCGCACCGTCACCCAAGCCGAGATCGATGCCTACCGCACCACCCGACTGGCCGAGGTCGACGCTTCCGGCGACGGTGCGTTGTCGATCGAGGAGTTCGACACGCTCTATCGCGATCTCACCCGGTCGCGCATGGTCGACGCCTTCCAGGCCCTGGATGCCGATGGTGACGGCCAGATCTCACCCGAGGAGATGGACCGCCGCGTCGCGCGCTTCGTCGAGCGGATGGACCGGGACGGCGACGGTGCGCTGATCCTGCAACGCCCGGGTCGCCCGGCCCCGGAGGCCCCCCAGGAGTGATCCGCGACGGGGCGGCTCCGGCCGCCCCATCCCTGACCGATCCAGCCAGACAGCAGAGAGAGACATCGATGTGGCGAGAGACTTCCAACACGTCCGGCACAACGGCGCTTGCCCTCCTGCCTGCGACAATCCTCCTCTTGGCCAATGCGGCTGTCGCGCATGAGGCGGAAGACCACTGCGCCGCAGTGATCGCATCGGTCGCGCAAGCCGGCTTCGAAGACGATGTCACCGTCACCTGCGAAGACGGCGTGGCGATCCTGTCGTCGGACACCTACCCTGACCACGAGGTGATGACCGGCATCGTCGGCACCAACGAACAGGTGCCCGTTCCGGCGAAAGACTACGATGCGCCGATCCCGCTGGCCCCGGTACTGGGCGGCACGCCCCAGACCCGGGACGCGGCGCTCGGCGTGGCGGTGAATGGCGTGCCGATCTTCGACTATACCGGCGGCGGCGAGATGACGGAGGCCGATCTCCACCACCACCAGACCCAGCACGACACGCTGCTCACCCAGCAGCTCGATATCTGCGGCGGCCATGCCGGGCGGGGCGACGATTATCACTACCACGTCACGCCCGTCTGCCTGATCGCCCAGATGGAGAATGCGGGCCCCGACGCCATCCTCGGCTGGGCCTTCGACGGCTTCCCGATCTATGGCGGCACCAACCCGGACGGCACGCCCATCGGCGACGGTGTCCTGGGCGTCTGCAACGGCCAGCCCGATGAGACGTTCGGCTATCGCTACCACACATCCGAGGACGCGCCTTACATCGTGCAATGCCTGATGGGCGAGGTGGCGGATATCCGGGACCTGCCGCGCATCAGCCCCCTGGTGGACAGCGCCGGTGGCGGCGTCGCCCCGGGCCGACCGCCACAGGGTGGGGTCGACAACCTCGTCTTCACGCAAGGACCGGATGGCAGCCGCAGCATGGATTACAGCTATGAAGGCCAGGACTACTACATCCGCTACAGCCCGTCGGGCACGCCCGATTGCTACCTCTTCGAGACACGGACCGTCACCAATGGCGGCGAGGTCATCGTGGCCGAGTATTGCAGATGAAGCGTCGTGTCGGGCGATCCCGGCGCAACACGTGACGCCCTGACATCCGCAATGCCCACTACCGCCACCATGGACAGGAGACCGCCATGCGCATCCTTCTCACACCGACACTCTTCCTGATCGCCGCCCCGGCCTTGGCCGAGCCACGCACGATCACCGCCGACATTTGGGCCGACAATTGGTTCGAGATGTCCGTGAACGGCGCCCCGGTGATCGAAGACAGCGTCCCGATCACGACGGAGCGGTCCTTCAACGTCGAGACCGTGACCTTCACCGCCGAGTTGCCCATGACGGTCGCCATCAAGGCCATGGACTTCAAGGAGAACGACACCGGCCTCGAATATATCGGAACGAACCGCCAGCAGATGGGCGATGGCGGCCTGATCGCGCAGTTCCGGGAGGCCGAGACGGGCGAAATCGTGGCGGTCACCGATGAGAATATGCGCTGCCTCGTCGTGCATCACGCCCCGGTGGATCGCTCCTGCGTGGCCGCCCGCAATCCAGTCGCCGGTGCAGGGGCCTGCGCCTTCCAGATAACTAACGAACCGGCGAATTGGACGGCCCCGGACTTCGATGCATCGGATTGGCCGCTGGCCACGATCCAGTCTGCAAGGTCCGTCGACCCGAAGGGCGGCTACGACACCATCACCTGGTCCGAGACGGCGCAGTTCATCTGGGGCCCGGATCTGGAGCGGGACAACACGATCCTCTGCCGCATGACCGTCGAATAGCCGCCCAAATACGCGGCACCCAATCAATGAAGGGAAACACCATGACCCAGACCATGATCGCCGCCCTGTTTGCCTTAGGCCCCTCGGTGGTCCTTGCACAGCCCGTGGAGGACGCGGCCGCCACCGTCGACGCGGCCCGCGCCGCAATCGAAGCCCAGGCCGCCGAACTGGACACGGACCACGACGACCTGATCGACCGCGGGGAGATCAAGGCCGCGGCCATGGCGGGCTTCCCGACCTTCGACGTCGACGGGTCGGGCGACATCGACCCCCGGGAATTCGCGGAATGGCCGTTCGGCTTCTACGACATGGCCCGGCACCGCGACCGGGCCGGCGAATACCGAGCGGCTTTCGGCACCGTCTTCGACATCTTCGACCACAGCGGCGACAGCCTCCTGGATCGCCGAGAGTTCCGGACGGCCATGCTCCGCGCCCTCGACGACGCCGACAGCGACGGAGACGGCACGACGTCGCGCGAGGAGTTCCTCCAGGGGTTCGTCCTGAACGTCGCCTTGCGCCATGCCATGCAGGAATGAGGTCGTTCGACACGACCAGAAGAACCCTTCCCGGC
>JBCCCB010000276.1:0-5790 GCA_039033775.1 Pseudomonadota bacterium
CTCGAGACCCACCTGGAAGCCGCCGCCGACCCCCACGTCAGCCATCTGGGCCTGATCCAGACCTACGGCCACCCGCTCGCCGGGACCATAAAGGTCGTCGGCACGGCCACCGGCATGAGCGTCACGCCGCCGGAGATTACCCGCCCTGCCCCGCTGGTCGGCAAACACATCGCCGAACTGCTCCGAGAGATCGGCTACCCAGAGGATCGGATCGACGAATGGTGGCCAGCGGCGCGGCGGGCGCGGTCTGACGCGCTCGGGCCGGGTTAACCCTCTGGCTTTGAGCGCTTGTCGGAAACGATGCGACCATCCTCCAAGGTCACGATCCGGTCCGCCAGGTCGAGAATGCGGTTGTCGTGGGTAACCATCACCGTCGTGGTGCCCCGCTCGCGGCCCAGCGCCTTGAGCATCTCCACCACGGTCGCGCCCGAAGCCTTGTCGAGCGCGGCCGTCGGTTCGTCCGCGAACACGATCTCGGGGTTCGAAACCAGGGCACGGGCGACGGCCACGCGCTGTTTCTGGCCGCCCGACAAGCCGCTGGGCAGATAATCCAGGCGATCCCCCAGACCCACCAATCGCAGCATGTGATGCGCCGCCCGGACCTGTGATGCCCGATCCCCTGCCCCCTGAACCTGAAGGCCCATCAACACATTCTGGGTCGCCGTCAGGCTTTCATGCAAATTGTGGGCCTGGAAGATGAAGCCGAGGCGTCGGCGCAACGCCACCAGTGTCGTCTCGGGCGCGCCTCGCAATTCCTGCCCCAGCAGGCGGACGGATCCCTCCTGCACTTCGCGCAGGCATCCCATCAATGTCAGCACCGTGGTCTTGCCGGACCCGGACGGTCCCATCAGCACGGTCAGGCTGCCCCGCTCGATCTCGATGGACACGTTCCAAATCGCCTGTTTGCGCGCCTCGCCGGTACCGAAGAAATGATCCAGCCCGGCGACCAAGACCGGGGACGTGCCGATGGCGGAGCCATCCATCAGAACAGGTCCGCCGGGTCGGCGGCCGCCAGCCGACGGGTCGCCAGCGCGCCCGAGATCACGCAGGCCAAGACGGTCCCGATCAGGACCATCGCGGCCAGATCCGGGCTCATGGTCAGGGGCAGCCCCGTGGCGGCCGACATGGCCACGTAAATGCCGGTCGCGATGGCCACGCCCGGGATAAAGCCGAACAGCGCCAGGATCACGGCTTCTTCCAAGACGATACCCAGGAAAAACGGATGGCCGTACCCCATGGCCTTGAATGTCGCATATTCGCGAAGGTGGTCGGCCACGTCGGTGGACAATACCTGATAGACGATCACCAGTCCGACGATGATCCCGATCACCACGCCGAAGCCGAAGATGATGCCGGTCGGCCGCTCGGTCGTCTGATAGGCCAGATCGGCGGCGGCGGCGTCAGCTTTCGTCGCGACCTTGACCACATCGGACGGAAGGACAGCGCGCAGCCGCTCGACGACGACCTGCGGCGCAAGACCATCGCCGACATTCACCAGAACGTGGTTGGGGGCGGCCGAAGATCGGTTTCCGAATAGGCGCAGGAAGGTCTGGTCCGATGCATAGAGTGTCCCGTCGGCCGCGAACCCGCCGCCGACATCGACGGTGCCGACAGCATTCAAAGCCCGGTCCGAGAGTTCAAAGCGATACGGTCGATCTGGGGTCACACCGTCCAACGCGCCGGACGGCAGGCCCCTGGTGCTGGCATCCAGCAGCACCGTATCCGCCAGCAGCAGGTGCGGCATCGTCCCGTGCAGCGCGGGCGGCACGAAATCCAGCTGCCCGGGATCCAGGCCGATCGACTGCAAGGTCGACGATCTGCCATCAGGCCGCTGCCAATCGAGATTGCCGATATAGAGAGGGGCCGCGCCGACCACGCCCGAGACGGCCAGCGCCTGGAACATCCGAACCCGTGCCACGTTCGAGCCGTCCGTCAGAGTATTTGCATCCACCGACGAGATCATGATGTCGCCCCCGAACAGTTCGTAGGGTGCCACCGTGGATTGGTTGAGCGCCCCGAGGATCCCAAGCTGGACGAAGACCAGGATGTTCGCGAAGGCCACACCCGCGACGGCGGCCCCCAGCCGCGCCCTGGAATGGGCCAATTGCAACCAACCGATGGGTAGGCGACCCATGAGCCAGGCCAGGATCGCCGTCATGGCGCGCGTCCGGCATCGATGCGGGCTACAACCTCCAGATTGGTGAACCGCGATGCCTGGATCGAAGACGGCTCGTCCAGCGCCACGATCACGTCCACCACCCGCGCGTCGGTGTTTGCGGCCGGATCGTCGGAGGTGATGGTCTGCCGCCCGATTTCCAGGCCGATGGCCGTGACTTCGCCCGATAGCGGGGCACCGAACGCCTCGGCGATGATCTGCACCGGGTCGCCGATTGCCACACGGCCGATCAGCGATTGGTAGACTTCGACCTCGACGCTCATCCGCTCGGTATTGCCGAGGTCGAGGATTCCGTCCGTGTCAGGCTTCTCGCCCGGTCGAACGTTCACGTCCAGCACGGTGCCCGCGATGGGCGCGCGCACGAATGCTTCGTCCAGTTCAAGCTCGGCGCGGGCCAATTCCGCCTGGGCCGCGGCCACATTGGCCTCGGCCAGCAGGATCGAGGGCTGCGGCTCCCCCGCGTCGACCTCGAATCGCGACAGCGTCGCCTGGCGGCTGACCACATCGCGGGTCGCCTCGGTCGCGCGCGCCAAGGCCGCATCGAAGACCGCGCGCGTTGTCACGCCCCGCTCCAGCAGCGATGTGGTCCGCTCCAGATCCGCGGTCGCGGCCTCGGCGGTGGCTTCCGCGCGTTCCAGCCCGGCGCGGGCCTCGGCCAGACTGGCCCGGACATCGGCCTGGGCCTGAACCAGCGAGGCCCGCTGGACCTGTAACGCCGCGCGCGCCGTCGCCACGTTGCTTTCCAGCTGCGCCCGATTGTCGAGCACTGCCAAGATGTCGCCGGAGGCGACAACCGCCCCCTCGCCCACCCGCAACTCCTGGACGCGCGCATCGCCGGCACCGAAGGGCGGGGCGACAGTCACGAGGTCGCCGTCCGGGATGATCCGGCCCAGAGCCACCACATCCCCCTGCGAGACGATCGCGACCTCTTCCTGGGCGGCGACCTGCGCGATGGCGACCGCGATGGGCGTGTCTGTCCCGCCGCCCGGTTCCAGGCCCGTTGCCCCGAAGAACGCCCGCAGGCCAGGTGGCTGATAATACAGCCCAATCACGCCGCCGAGCCCCAGCAAGAGCGCGAGTACCGGGAGCCGCAGAAGCACGCGTCCCCAGCGATGCACAACCGACTTGGACTCCGTCGGCGGCGCCTGCCCGGTTTCCAGAAGCGGCAGGTCATCTTGCGGGGTGTCTGACATTGCGGTCTGCTCGGACAAGGGGGGAGGATCAGTTAATGACAAACATGTCAGTAAAGCCATTACCGGCACCCGGACCACGAGGCAAGCGCCGATGACGGAGATGCGGAAGCGTCGCAAGGACGCGCGCCCGAACGAGATCCTGACCGCGGCCTTGGCCGAGTTCGAGGCGAACGGCTTCGCCGGCACCACATTTGCCGGGATCGCCAAACGCGCCGGAATCGCGCGGGGCACAATCTATCTCTACTTCGATAGCAAGGACCGGATCTTCGACGCCCTGACGCGCCGGATCCTGACTGACCCGCTGGAAGAGATGGCCAGGGCGCTGGAGGTCTATGACGGTCCGAGCGACGCCCTGTTGGAGCGCTTCTTGACCCATATGCATGACGAAGCGGCAGAGACGGAAACGATTCTCTTGTTGCGCATCTTGGTCTCGGAGGGCAGGCGCTTTCCGGACCTTGTCCGGCTGCATCACGCGCGGATCAACGACAGCGGGCTCAGCCTGCTGCACAGGATCGTACACCGAGGCATCGCGAGGGGCGAGTTCGCGCCCGAAATCGCCGATCTGGATCTGAGGGTCGTGATCGCCCCCGCGATCATGGCACTGTTCTGGCAGATGATCTTCGCGCCAGTCGCCCCGCTGGACCGCGATGCCATTTTGCGCAGCCATCTGAACTTGGTCCTGCGCAGTCTACGGCCCGCCCCCGGCGTTCGGACGGATACGGGCTAGACGAAGACATCCTCAAGCACTTCATCCCGGATGGCAGTGGCGCGCCGCTGGTCGCGGATGATCTCGCCCCGGCGTAGGGCGAGGATACGGTCGGCAAGGCCCCAGGCGAAATCGAAGCGTTGTTCGACCAAGACGATGGCCATTTCGCCCTTTTGGCGCAGGCCGTCGATAACGGTGCCGATCTGGGCGATGATGTTGGGCTGGATGCCCTCGGTCGGCTCGTCCAGCAGCAAGACCTTGGGGCGGGTCACCAGGGCCCGGGCGATGGCGAGTTGTTGTTGCTGTCCGCCCGACAGGTCGCCGCCGCGGCGGCCGCGCATGTCTTTGAGGACGGGGAACAACTCGAAGATGTCCTCCGAGATGGTCCGTTGATCGCGCGGGAGGCAGGCGAAGCCGGTGGCCAGGTTTTCGGCGACGGTGAGTTGCGGGAAGACCTCGCGGCCTTGGGGGACGTAGGCGATGCCCGCTTGGGCGCGGGCCTTGGCGCCCGGCGGCAGCTTTTGGCCGTCCAGCGTGACGGTGCCGCCCATCGGGTGGCGTCCGGCCAGGGCCTTGAGGAGGGACGTCTTGCCCGTGCCGTTCAGCCCCATGACGCAGGTGACGCGGCCCCGTTCGGCGGTCAGGTCGACGCCGTGCAGGATGCGGCTGCCGCCGTAATCGAGGGTGATGCCCCGCGCCTCAAGCATGGGCGGTCTCTTCCGGGCGGCCCAGATAGACGTCGATAACGCGCGGGTCGGCGCAGACATGGTCGAGGGAGCCTTCGGCCAGCGCGCGGCCCTCATGCAGGACGGTGACGCGGCAATTCAGGCGGCGGACGAATTCCATGTCGTGCTCGATGATGACCACAGCGTGATCCTTGGCGGCGTCGACCAGCATCTCGGTGGTGCGCTCCCGCTCCGCCGCGGTCATCCCGGCGGCGGGTTCGTCGACCAGAAGAAGGCGGGGTTCCTGGGCCAGCAGCATGCCGATCTCCAGCCATTGCTTCTGGCCGTGGCTCAGGATGCCCGCCATGCGGTCGAGATGGGCGGCGAGCCCGACGCGCTCGGCGATCTGGGTGGCGCGGTCGCGTCTGTTGGGTCGTCGGGTCAGAACGGTCAGCGGGTTGCGCGGGGCGCTGAGCGCCATGGCAAGGTTTTCGAGGACGGTCTGGGCCTCGAACACGGTGGGCTTCTGGAACTTCCGGCCGATGCCGGACTGGGCGATCCGAGCCTCGGACATCTTGGTCAGGTCACGGGACAATTCGCCGTAACGGATCGTGCCGGAATCGGGCCGCGTCTTGCCGGTGACCAGGTCCATGAAGGTGGTCTTGCCCGCGCCGTTGGGGCCGATGATGGCGCGCAGCTCTGGTTCGTTGACCGAGAAGGACAGGTTGTCGATGGCCTTAAAGCCGTCGAAGGTCTTCGAGACGCCGGAGACTTCCAGGAGGGCGCTCATGGCGTGTCCTCCTCGGCGCGGAGCGAGCCGTCGTCGGGGCCGTAATCCCCCTGGCGGCGGCGGGCGCGGCGTTCGGTATAGAGGTCGACCAGGCCGCCGAGGCCCTTTGGCGCGAAGAGAGTGACCAGCACGAAGGATAGACCCAGCAGGACAAGCCACCAATCGGTCCATTGGATGGTATAGAACCCGAGGCTGATGTCTGGGGCACCACCACCCGTGAACCAGCTTGAGGCGAGCGAGACGATGGCCGCGCCGATCAC
>JBCCCB010000277.1:0-5711 GCA_039033775.1 Pseudomonadota bacterium
CATGATGATGATCGTGATCTCGATCCAGTCCAGCAGGAAGCCCAGCAGGAAGACCAGGAACAGGATGAAGGCCACGATCATATAGGGATTCTCGAACACGCCTAGGATGTGGTTCTCGATGATCTCGTCCCCGCCATAGCGGCGCAGGACCAGGGCGAAGAAGTTGGCCGCCAGGAAGATGCCGACGATGTAGCCCGCCGTGTTCAGGGTGGACCGCCCGACCTCCAGGAACACCTTGAAGGAGAGCCTTCGGTTCAGCGCCGCCAGCACCGTGGCGCCGAACGCGCCCAGGCCCGAGGCTTCGGTCGGCGTGGCGATGCCCGCGAAGATCGAGCCCAGGACCAGCAGGATCAGGAACATGGGCGGCACGACGGCCAGCAGGACTTCTTTGATGACCGGCCAGCCGACCTCGTCGGTCTTTTCGGGCGCGGGCATGGAATTGGGGGAGATCAGGCCGAAGACCACAATGAACACGATATAAAGCGCGCCCAGGATCAGGCCGGGGAACAGCGCGCCCATGAACAGATCGCCCAAGCTGATGGCCAGCTGGTCGGACATGATGACCAGCATGATCGAGGGCGGGATCAGAATGCCCAGCGTGCCGGCCGAGGCGATGGTTCCCGTCGCGATGGGCTTGGAATAGTTCTGCTTCATCATCGCCGGCAGGGCCATCACGCCCAGCAGCGTGACCGAGGCGCCGATGACGCCGGTCGAGGCGGCCAGGATGATGCCGATCAGCATGACCGTCAGCGACAGCCCGCCTTTCAGCCCGCCGAACAGCTTCTGCATGGCGTGCATCATCCGCTGGGCCACGCCCGATTGGTCCAGCATCAGGCCCATATAGATGAACATGGGCAGCGCCACGAGGACCGGGTTCTTGACGATATTGCCGAAGAGGCGCCCGGACAGGACCGACAGGCGCTGATAGTCGATGCCGGTGCGGTCGAATTCGATGATGTCGCGGAAGCTACTGCGGAAGGGGTCGAGGAAGATCTCGGCGATCAGCGCGAAGATCAGGGACACGCCGACCAGGGCGAAGGCCACGGGGATGCCGCGGAACAGAAGGAAGATGAAGGACAGGAACATCGCCAGCACGGCGATTTCGTTCAGGGTGACGAAGGGCGCCAGCGCCTCGAGGATGAACATGTCTCAGGCTTCCTCGGAGGTGTCGCGGCGGACATAGGCCAGGGCGATCAGGGCGACGGTCAGCACCAGGGCCAGGGCGACGGTGTACTTCATCTCTTCCGGGCCGAGGGTCAGCTCACCGAAGAACCAATGGCGGCTGGCCTCGCGCGCGTTTGTGGCCTCGGTGGTCATCAGGACGATGCCGATCGCCAGGTAATAGACCGCCAGGTTGATCGCGAAGCAGACGGACGGGAAGGCGAAGAGCAGCTTCTTCCACCAGAGCGGATTGGTGATCTGCGCCAGATAGCGGGTATAGGCGAACCAGATCGCGGCGGCGATCAGCAGGAAGCTGGCATTCATGAAGACCTTCAGGATCCACAGGTTGTGGAGGCCGTTGGGCGAATCCGACCCCTCGTCGGCCACGACCGAGGAGAGGGCGTAAGGCAGCGTCACGTCCCAGCACAGGATGATGAAGGGCAGGACCAGCCAGGCCAGGCCGAAGATGTCGATATGGCGCTGCTTCCGCTTCGGGAAGCCGTCGTAGAAGATGTCGACGCGGACATGGGAATTGGTGGTCACCGCATAGGCGATGCCGACCAGCACGGCCGAGCCGTAGATCCACCATTGGGCGTCATCGAGCCAGGCTTGGTTGTGCCCCGCCCCGCGCAGTACGACCTGCGCGCAGATGGCGATCATCAGGACGGGGAAGAACCAGGCGAAGACATTGGCGATGCGCACGATGGCGCGGTCGCCGGTATTGTGTTCGGCCCGCCCGACCTCGCCCGGATCCGAGATGGCGACGATGGCGGTATCGCCCGCGCCCTCGACGTGCTCGGTTTCCTCAGGATGCTGCGACATCGGCCTCTCCCCCGCGCGCGGGGCGCGCGCGTGTCATCTGCCCAGCGGGCGGGATCCGGCCCGCGCGGGGCCGGATCCTCGGTTCAGGATCAGTTGCGCGGACGCGGCAGGTAGATCGTGTTGCCCCAGGTGGCGTAACCTTCGCGATATTCCTGAAGGTCGGCCCAGACCTCCGCGAAGAATTCGTCCTCGGCGGCCAGTTCCTCGGCGACCGTGTTCCAGGTTTCCTCGAACGTGGCCAGCATTTCCGGCGGCCAGGACTTGATCGTCACGCCGTTCTGCTCGGTGTTCTCGACCATGGCGGTGAAGTTGGTGGCCTCGCCCTCGGCGAGGTTGGTGGTGATGTTGGCCAGACAGGCGACTTCGATCTGGTATTGCGACCGCTCATCCAGGTCTTCCCAGCGATCCTTGTTGATCAGCAGCTCGAACAGGGTCGCGGGCTGGTGCCAGCCGGGGAAGTAGTTGAACTTCGCGATGTTGTGGAAGCCGAGGCGCGCGTCGATGCGGGGCATCGAGAATTCGGTGGCGTCGATGGCGCCGCGCTCCAACGCGGGGAAGATGTCGCCCGCCGCCAGCAGCGAGGTGGAGACGCCCAGGCGCTGCATCACTTCGGCGCCCAGGCCGAAGAAGCGCATGTTGAGGCCTTCCAGGTCGGCGACCGAGTTGATCTCGTTCTTGAACCAGCCGGAGGTTTCGGGCGCGATGACCCCGCAGGGCAGGACGTGAACGTTGTAGCCGTTCTCGTCATACATGCGCTGCATCAGCGCGTGGCCATCGTCATAGAGCATCCAGCCCAAGAACTCGCCCGCTTCCGGCCCGAACGGCACGGCGGCGAACAGGGACGCGGCGGTGATCTTGCCCTGCCAATAGCCCGAGGTCGCATAGGAGGCGTCGACCGAGCCGTTGGATACGGCGTCCAGCGCTTCCAGCGTCGGGACCAGCTCGCCTGGATCGAAATGTTCGAATTCAACGCCTTCCGAGATGCCGTTGATCTTGTCGACGAAGTCCACGGCGGCCGTGCCGAGAATCGGCAGGTTGCGGGCGAAGGACGACGTCATCTCGATGACTTCCTGCGCCCGAACTTCGGTGGCGGCACCAGTGGTGAAGACGGCTGCCGTACTGGCAAGCGCGATGGCTTTGAAGTTCATGTGGTTCCTCCCTGTTGAACCGGATGGGGCGACGTTGCGCCCGGCCGACGCCCCTCCCCGGGCCGTCTGGTAAGGTTTCCTTACCGGACGGGCCCATTCCTGGCCAGAACGAATCCAACGTCCCGCATGCGTTTAGCGCCAACATCTTTCGCGGGCGGCGACCGGATGGCCCGGTCTCAGGCTTCCAAAGCCTCGGCCCAGCTTCCCGCCAGGGTCAGCAGCATCTCGGTCAGATGATCGAAGTCGCGGGCGATGCCGATGGCGCCCTCGGCCAGCAGTTCCTCGGGCGGGTTGTAGCCCCAGGAGACGCCGATGGCGCGGATCCCCGCATTCGCCGCCATGCGCATGTCGTAGCGGGAATCGCCCACCAGGATCGTGTGGCGCGCCCGGCGGTCGGCGTCGAACATGGCCTTCCAGACCATGGTCCGGTCGGGCTTGGACGGGTTGTCTTCGGCGCATTGCAGGGTGCGGAAATGGTGGTGCCACCCCATCGTGTCGAGCATGTGGGTCAGGCTGCGCCGCGACTTGCCGGTGGTGATGCCCAGCGGAATCCCATGGCGCCGCAACCGCAGGATCGCGGTCTCGGCACCGGGGAAGACCGGCGCCTCGTCCTGCCGTTCGATGGCGTCGAAATAGCGGAACCGGTAGCCCGCCAGGATCTTGTTGCGCAGGTCGCGCGGCAGATGCGCGGCCAGCTTATCCACCATCTCGGGCAGCGACAGGCCGATGATCCCCTTGACGGCCTCGGGATCCGGCGGGGTCTCTCCGGCGGCGAGGAACGCCTGCTCCATCGTGTCGACGATGACGCGGCCGCCATCCAGCAACGTGCCGTCCACATCGAACAGCACCAGCATCTCGCGCAGCTGCCCGCCCAATTCGAGCACCTGCGCGGACCCGGCGTTCCGCACCCAATGACGTCCAGACATGGTCTTCGTACCCTTTGGACCGTGGGCCGCCGGCAAATGGCGACCGATATCCCCCATCGACTTTTGGACAGGTTGACAGGCAAATGTCCGCTTACCGAGTCATTCTATGACATCGGCGAAAAACTGCCGATAACCCTTTTCAAACAACGCCTTCTATCGCGGCAGAGACGGCGTCAGCCGTAATTCGGCAAGGGCTTCCGCGCCCCGGCGGAAAGCCGCCACACCTCGTCGCCGTCAGGGGGGAAGAGGGCGCGAACCAGCGGATCGTGCCCCGGAACGACCAGATCCGGGCGCGACGCCAGGCGGCGAATCGTGGCGAATCCCTCCAGCATGTCGGCCAGGTCGACGACGATCGGGAAAGGCTTCGCCGCCAGATAGGTCTCGTAGAAATGGGCCGCGTCCGAGGCCAGGCAGAGCCATCCGGCGGCCGTGCGCACCCGCACCGCCTGAAGACCCTTGGAATGGCCGCCGATCCGGTGGACGGTGACGCCGTCGGCCACCTGGGCGTCGCCGTCGTGGAAGACGACCTTCCCGGCATAGAGCCGCTTGACCGCCTCGCAGACATGGTCGCCGGTGAAGGGCATGCGCAGCGCGTCGTGGCACATGCAGGGGCCGGTGGCATAGGCCATCTCGGCGGCCTGCATGTGCAGCCGCGCGTTCGGAAAAAGGTGCAGCCCGCCCGCATGATCGAAGTGCAGGTGCGTGACGATCACCGTGTCGATATCGTCGGGCGTCAGGCCGAAGGGCGCCAGCGCCTGCCCCGGATCGCGCAGGATGGGCCGGTCGCGGCGGGCCGCCTCGGCGGCGTCGTAGCCGGTATCGACCAAGATCGTCTCGGCGCCCCGGCGCAGCAGCCACAGAAAGAAGTCGATCGGGCACGGATCGGCCCGGTGGTCGTCGAAGATGAAGTGGTCGCCCCGGGTCCGGGCGGTCTGTTCCGCGTAGCGCAGGGCGAAGACGTCCCAATCGCCGCTCATCCGTGGAGCACCGAATAGGTCTTCACCGTCTTGTCGGCGATCATCGGCGCGGTCACCGCGTCGAAGGTCTTGTAGTGGCCGGTGGCTTTGTGGGCGGCGAAGCCCGCCTCATCGTCGTAGAGTTCGTAGAGAAACACCTCGTCCGGGCGCGCCGGGTCGGTGGCCACGTCGAAGCGTTGGCAAGCCGGTTCGCCCAGGGAGGCGCGGGCATTGTCCAGCATGGCGGGCAGGAAATCCGGCATATGGCCGGGCGCGACCTCGATGGTGACGACGACTGCGAACATGGCTTCCCCTTCCGATGACCCCCGCCTACGGTCCCGACCGTGCAGCCGACGGAGGGCCCGTGTCCAAGACTTTCGACATCGCCGTGTTCCAAGGCGACGGGATCGGGCCCGAGATCATGGCCCCGACCCTGGACGTGCTGCGGGCCCTGGGCCACGGCTTCGCCTTCCACGACTGCCCCGCCGGGGCAGCGGCCTATCTGGAGGTGGGCACCGACCTGCCCGAGGCGTCGATGGAGACGGCGCGGGAGGCCGATGCCATCCTTCTGAGCGCGTTGGGCGACCCCAAGATCCGCTATGCCGACGGCACCGAGATGACGCCCCAGATCGACATCCGGATCGCGTTGAACCTCTATGCCGGGGTCCGGCCCGTGCGCGTGGTGCCGGGGATGCGGA
>JBCCCB010000278.1:0-5691 GCA_039033775.1 Pseudomonadota bacterium
AGGACGGGAAGATCGGTGTTCATGACCCGCGCCACCAGGCGGTAGAGCGCCTGCATGCGGGGCGTCCGGCCGACCAGGGGCAGGTCGTCATTGGCGGCGGCCGGGGCGTCGGGCGCGGGGACGTGGCGTTTCTGTTCCAGCGCGCGGGCGGCGCGTTTCATCAGGTCCGGAAGGTCGAAGGGCTTGGGCAGGTAGTCGTAGGCATCGGCCTCGGTCGCCTGGATGGCGGTCATGATCGTGTTCTGGGCCGAGATGACGATGACCGGCAGGCCCGGCCGCTCCTCGGTGATCTTGGGCAGCATGTCGAGGCCGTTGCCGTCGGGCATGACGACGTCCGAGATGACGAGGTCGCCCTTCCCTTCCTCGACCCAGCGCATCAGGGTCATGAGCGAGGCGGTGGCATGGACCTTGCAGCCCGCCCGGGTCAGCGCCTGAGTCAGCACGGTGCGGATGGTGCGGTCGTCGTCGGCGACGAGAATGGTGCCGTCCATATCGTTATCCTTCCGTGGCTTGCGGTTCGGTCTTCATGTTGTCCAGCGGCAGCGAGATACGGACCGCCGTGCGCCCGGGCACGCTGTCGATGCTGATCCAGCCATCGTGGTCGGCGATGATCTTGGCGACCAGGGCCAGGCCGAGGCCGGTGCCGTTTTCGCGCCCCGACACGAAGGGTTCGAACAGCGAGCCGATCAATTCGCGCGGGACGCCGGGGCCGTCATCGACGATTTCGACCTGCAGCGGGACGGCCCCGCCGGTGCCGTCGGGGCGGCGGACGCGCAGGGACAGTTCGTAGAAGGTGCGGATGGTGATTTCGCCGCCCTGTTCAGCCACTTGCGCGGCGTTCTTCAGAAGGTTCAGGAAGACCTGCTGCAGCTGGTCGGGATCCCCGAAGGTGGGCGGCAGCGAGGGGTCGTAGCGTTCCGTGATGGTCATGTGCGCGGCGAAGCCGACCATGGCCGAGCGGCGGGCGCGGTCCAGCACGTCGTGGATGTTGACCGAGCGGCGTTCGGGCGGGCGCAGATTGCCGAATTGCTCGACCTGTTCCAGGAGCTTCACGATCCGGCGGCTTTCGCCGACGATCAGTTCGGTCAATTCCAGGTCGTCGGCGTTCAGATTCATGCTGAGGAGTTGGGCGGCGCCGGTGATCCCGGCAAGGGGGTTCTTGATTTCGTGGGCCAGCATTTCGGCCATGCCGATGGCCGAGCGGGCCGCCTGGCGCGAACTGCTGGTATGCTTGACGCGGCCCGCTATGTCGCTGGGCGAGATCGCCAGAAGCGTGCCGCCGTCATGGGGCGAGATATGCGCCTCGCAGCGGATGGCGGGGGCAGGGCCGACGGTGAGGGAGGTGCTGTGAAGCGTCAGCGGTGCGTCGGTGCGCCGGACGCGGGCAGTGGCCTCGGGCAGGCCGGTTTCCAGTGCAAGGACGTTGGTCACCGGCACCCCCGTCAAGGTCTTGGCGGAGCGGTTCAGGAACCCTTCGGCGGGGCCGTTCACGGCGCGGATGCGATCCTCGGCATCGAGCAGGATCAGGGGGATGGGCAGGCTCTGCCAGATGGCCGGATCGTTCATGCGGCCCGGGCCTCGGGGCCGGTCAGGGCGTCGGGCAGCGCGGCGCGGACAATGTTCGGAGCGCCCGTCAGGATGGTGCGGCGCAGCGCCGCCGGCGTGCCCGCGCCGTCCATGTACCAGCCCAGATGCTTGCGCGCGACCCGGCCGCCCAGGTCGGGGCCATAGAAGGCCAGCAGCCGGTCGTAATGGTCCCGCGCCAGGGCCGCAAAGGCGGGGCCGGTGGGCGCGGGCACCCAAGGGCCTTGGCCCAGCCCGGCCGCGATCTGGGCGCAGGCCCAGGGCCGCCCCTGAATGCCGCGCCCGACCATGATCCCGGCGGCGCCCGAGGCGCGCAGGGCGGCGCGAGCGGTGGCCAGATCGGTGATGTCGCCATTGGCGAGGACCGGGATCCGCACGGCGTCGACGATGGGGCGGATGGCGGCCCAATCAGCCCGGCCCTTGTAGAACTGGCAGCGGGTCCGGCCATGGATGGTCAGCATCCGGATGCCCGCCGCTTCGGCGCGGGCGGCCAGGGCGGCGGTGTCGCGGCTGTCGTCGTCCCAGCCGAGCCGGGTTTTCAACGTGACGGGGACCGACACGGCGGCGACCACGGTCTCGATCAGGTGCAGCGCATGATCGTGGTCGCGCAGCAGCGCCGAGCCCGACAGGCCGCCGGTCACCTTCTTGGCGGGGCAGCCCATGTTGATGTCGATGATGCGGGCGCCCTGCCCTTCCAGCAGCCGGGCGGCCTCGGCCATCCAATGGGCGTCGCGGCCGGCGATCTGGACCGAGGTGCCCGCGGCGTCGGCGCCGATCTCGGCCCGGTCGCGGACCGACCGCTTGGCCTGCACCATTTCGCGGCTGGCCACCATTTCGGAGACGACCAGACCGGCGCCGAAGCCCTGGACGACCTGCCGGGTCGGCAAGTCGGTGATGCCCGCCATGGGGGCAAGCGCGACGGGCGCGGTCAGGCCCAGGGCGGCGAGACGAGGATCGAGAGGGGGGACGTGTGACAAGTGCAAGATTCCGATACGGATGGCCTACGGATTAGTCGTCTGGTTGCCGGAGGAGGAGATGCGCGCCAATAATGGGGGCGTGCAAGGCAGCATATGCCCAAAAATTAGGCAGATCGCCACCCCCCTGCCCCATCGGTTGTCACCGGCGGAGCGCGTGGGTAGCACGGGTCAATTCGACCGCCCGGAGCCGCCATGTCCCGCCCCAGTGCCACCGCCTTGATCGTCGCCGCCGGGCGCGGCGTCCGGGCGGGGGGTGCGATGCCCAAGCAATACAGGACCTTGGCGGGCCGGGCCATCCTGGCCCATGCGGTTGAGTCGTTCCAGGACGTGGGCGACGTGGTGGTCGTGATCCACCGCGACGACCGGGCCCTGGCCGAAGCGGCGGTGCCCGGCGTGACGCTGGTCGAAGGTGGCCCGACGCGATCGGCATCGGTCAAGGCGGGGCTGGTGGCGGTGAAGGGCGATCTGGTGTTGATCCACGATGCGGCGCGCCCGAGGGTGCCGCCCGACATGATCGCGCGGGTCCTGGCGGCCCTGGAGCGGTTCGAGGGGGCGGCGCCCGCGCTTCCGGTGGTCGACGCCCTTTGGCGGGGGACCGACCGGGTGCAGGGCGTGCAGGATCGCGACGGGCTGTGGCGGGCGCAGACGCCCCAGGGGTTCAGGACGGATGCGATCCGCGCGGCCCATGCGGCCTTCCAGGGCGATGCGGCCGACGATGTGGCCGTCGCGCGCGCGGCGGGGATGGACGTCGCCATCGTGGCGGGCGACGAAGCGGCCATGAAGATCACCGCGCCCGAGGATTTCGCGCGCGCCGAGAAGGGGTTGGGGATGGATGTCAGGGTCGGCAACGGGTTCGATGTGCACCGGTTCGGGCCGGGCGACCACGTGATGCTGTGCGGTGTGCCCGTGCCCCATGACCAGGGGCTGGTCGGTCATTCCGACGCGGATGTGGGGCTGCATACCTTGGCGGACGCGCTGTATGGCGCCATGGCCGAGGGGGATATCGGGCGGCATTTCCCGCCCTCGGATCCGCACTGGAAGGGGGCGGAGAGCCATATCTTCCTGCGGCATGCGGCGGATCTGGCGCGGCAAAAAGGGTTCGCATTGGGAAACCTGGATGCCACGCTGATCTGCGAACATCCCAAGATCGGGCCCCATGCGGAGGCGATGCGGACGCGCGTGGCTGAGATCGCGGGGATCGAGTTGGAGCGGGTGTCGGTCAAGGCCACCACGTCCGAGCGGCTGGGCTTCACCGGTCGCGGTGAGGGGATCGCCTGCATGGCGACGGCCACGCTGGTGCGGTCATGATCGCCAAGGCGGTCGCGACCCTGGGCGGCGCCGGGCTGTTGAAGCCCGCCTCAGGCACGTGGGGGACCTTGGCGTCCCTGCCCCTGGCCTGGATCGTGATGCAGGCGGGGCCGTGGATGTTCACCTTGGCGACGGCCCTTCTGTTGCCGCTTGGATACTGGGCGACCCGGCGGGTGACGGCGGGCGCGACGGATCACGATCCGTCGGAGGTGGTGATCGACGAGGCCTTGGGCCAGTGGATCGCCCTGCTGCCGGTGGCCTGGGGGGCCTGGGCGGCGGGGGTTGCGGTCACGGCGCTCTGGCCCGGTTGGGTCGCGGCCTTCGTACTGTTCCGGCTGTTCGACATCTGGAAGCCGGGCCCCGTGGGCTGGATGGACCGGCGCTCGGATGCCTGGGGGGTCATGCTGGACGACGCGGTGGCGGGCGTGATGGCGGCGGTCGGCGTGATGGTCCTGGCCGCCATGGCGCATCTATGAGCGTCGAGGCGCTGCTGCGGACCTGTCTGGACAAGGGCCTGACGGTTGCGACCGCCGAGAGCTGCACGGGCGGGAAGGTCGCCGCCGCCTTGACCGATCTGCCGGGGTCGTCGGCCATGTTTCTCTGGGGCGCGGTGACCTATTCCAACGCGGCAAAGCGCGACATGCTGGGCGTGTCGCAGATGACGCTGGTGGCCCATGGGGCGGTGTCCGAAGAGGTCGCGGCCGAGATGGCCCAGGGCGCGCGCGCCCGGTCCGGGGCGGATCTGGCGGTCGCGATCACCGGGATCGCGGGGCCCGGCGGATCGGAGGTCAAGCCCGAGGGGCGGGTCTGCTTCGCGATCGCCTCGGCCCAGGGCGTGCGGACCGAAACGGTGGAGTTCGGGGCGCCCGGCCGCGATGCGGTCCGGCGGGCCGCAAGGACCTACGCTATTGCGCTGCTTCAGGCGGCGGCATCGCCGTAAAGCTGATCGGCGCGTTTGATGAAGGCGCGCACGACCCGCTGCATCGCCTCGTTGAAGACGGCGCCGACGACGCGGCCGATGATGCGGTTGCGGAACTCGAAATCGACCCAGAAATGGACGGTGCAGCCGCCGTCTGGCCGGTCTTCGAACCGCCATTCCGATTGCAGATGCTTGAAGGGGCCGTCGATATATTCGGTCTCGATCACCTTCCACTCGGGATGCAAGGTGACCCTGCTGCCGAAGCGTTCGCGGAAGACCTTGAAGCTGATGACCAGGTCGGCCAGCACCACTTCGCCCTCGGGCGTATCTTCGCGCGACCGGATGCGGGCGGCGGCGGTCCAGGGCAGGAAATCGGGATACTTCGCCACATCCGCCACCAGGTCGTACATCTGGTCGGCCGTATAGGGCACGTCGCGCGTCTCGGAATGGCGGGCCATGGCGGTCTTCCTTGGGTCTTCGCTGCTCGTCGTGATAACGCCCTTCCTGCCGGATGGGTTCGCAGGGGGCAACATGGCGCAGGACTACAAGATCGACCAGCTGATCTCGGCCAAGGCCATCGCGGCCCGGATCGAGGCCCTGGCGCGCGAGATCGAGGCGCGGTTCGAGGGGACCGACAAGCTGATCGTGGTGGGGCTGCTGCGCGGATCCTTCGTGTTCATCGCCGATCTGGTGCGCGAACTGGACCTGCCGGTCGAGGTCGATTTCCTGGAGGCGTCGTCCTACGGGAACGCCACGGTCTCCTCGCGCGAGGTGCGGATCCTGAAGGACCTGCGGGGCGAGATCGGCGGGCGCGACGTGCTCGTGGTCGAGGACATCGTGGATACGGGGCACACGTTGCATCATGTGACCAACTTGCTGCGATCCCGGGAACCGGCGCGTTTG
>JBCCCB010000279.1:0-5653 GCA_039033775.1 Pseudomonadota bacterium
GTTCGATGCGGATGACGTCCTTGTTGCCCGTCGTGGTGATGAACACATCCGCCGTTGCTACGGCATCCTCCAACGTCACCACCTCGAACCCGTCCATGGCCGCCTGCAGCGCGCAGATCGGGTCGACCTCGGTCACCTTCACCCGTGCGCCCGCGCCCCGCAGCGACGCGGCCGAGCCCTTGCCCACATCGCCATATCCCATGACGACGGCGACCTTGCCCGCCATCATCGTGTCGGTGGCGCGGCGGATGCCGTCGACCAGCGATTCCTTGCAGCCGTATTTGTTGTCGAACTTCGACTTGGTCACTGAATCATTCACGTTGATCGCCGGGAAAGGCAGCAGGCCCTTCTTGTGCAGATCGTACAGTCGATGCACGCCCGTCGTTGTCTCCTCCGACACGCCCTTGATCGCCTCGCGGGTCTTGGCGAACCAACCTGGGCTTTCGGCCATGCGCTTCTTGATCTGCGCGTGGATCACCTCCTCCTCTTCCGAGGTCGGCACACCCAAATCATCGCCCGCCTCGGCCCGCGCGCCGAGCAGCACGTAAAGCGTCGCATCGCCGCCATCGTCCAGGATCATGTTCGGCCCGTCGGCAAACAGGAACGACTTGTCCAGGTAATCCCAATGCTCTTCCAGCGTCTGCCCTTTAATGGCGAAGACCGGCGTGCCGCCCGCCGCGATGGCCGCCGCTGCATGGTCCTGGGTCGAGAAGATGTTGCACGACGCCCAGCGCACATCGGCCCCCAGGGCGACCAGCGTCTCGATCAAGACGGCGGTTTGGATGGTCATGTGCAGCGAACCGACGATCCGCGCGCCTTTCAGCGGCTTAGCTTCGCCATATTCATCGCGCAGGGCCATCAGCCCCGGCATCTCGGTCTCGGCGATGTCCAGTTCCTTGCGGCCGTATTCGGCCAGCGCGATATCCTTGACGGCATAATCCTGCATTGGGTCGCTCCTTGGGCCCGCGAACTCTGTTGCCGCGCCACGTATCAGGCCTGCTCTGGCCGCACAACGGACCGGGGGTCGCGGGCCTCACGCGAAAGGGAATGTCAGTGTGCGGCGACCGCGTTACACTCCGTCCATCAGCCCGAGGAGACCGACCATGCACCGCCTGATCCTGACTGCCGCCTTCGTTTGCGCCGCGTTGCCTGCGGCCGCCGCCGATTGGACCTTGTCTTCCGATGCCTCGACCCTGGGATTCGTAACCATCAAGAATGGCGACACCGCCGAGGCCCATAGCCTTGCGGGCCTGACCGGCACCGTGGCCGAGGACGGCGCCGCCAGCATCACCGTCCCGCTGGTGAATGTCGAAACCTATATCGACATCCGGAACGAGCGGATGCGCGACATCCTGTTCGCCGCCGCGCCCAAGGCCACCGTCTCCGCCCAGATCGACTTGGACGCCCTGGCCGACCTGGCCCCCGGCGCCCGCCGCACCCAGGAACTGGAACTCACCCTGGCCGCCAACGGAGAAGAGATCGACTACTTCACCGACGTCACCATCACGCGCGTCGCCGACGACATGGTGTCCGTCTCGACCGCCCGCCCGCTGATCACCGATGCCCGCGACCTGGGCTATGACAGCGGCGTCGAGCAATTGCGCGAAATCGCCGGTCTCGACAGCATCTCGCCCGCCGTTCCGGTGAATTTCGACCTGATGTTCACCCGTTGATATCCGTCAATTGATCCACGTCATCCTGGCGTCACCCTGGGTCCGTTACCTTTCGGACCAAGCCCACAGCGGAGCGCGCCAGGATGACCCTTCCCAGAACCATGAAAGCCGCCGTCGTCCCCGCGCTCGGCCAGCCGCTGGATATCCGCGAAGTCCCGGTGCCCGAGATCGGCCCCGGCCAGGTTCTCATGCGCGTCCGGGCGTCGGGGGTCTGTCATACCGATCTGCACGCGGCGATGGGCGATTGGCCGGTCAAACCGTCAGCCCCCTTCATACCCGGCCATGAAGGCGTGGGCGAAGTTGCCGCCATCGGCGCGGGCGTCACCCATCTGAAGGAAGGCGACCGGATCGGCGCGCCCTGGCTGCATACGGCCTGCGGACGCTGCGAACATTGCGTGGGCGGCTGGGAAACGCTCTGCCCCGACCAGCAGATGACCGGCTACACCGTGGATGGCGGCTATGCCGAATTCGTCCGCGCCGACGCGAACTATGTCGGCCTCCTGCCAGACAATCTGGATTTCGCCCCCGCCGCGCCCGTACTCTGTGCCGGGGTGACCGTCTACAAGGGCCTTAAGGAACTGGAATTGAAGGCCGGCGATTGGGTCGCCATCTCGGGCATCGGGGGCCTGGGCCATATGGCGGTGCAATATGCCAAGGCGATGGGCCTGCACGTGGCGGCCGTGGACATCGCCGACGACAAGCTGAAGCTGGCCAAGGACCTCGGCGCGGACCTGACCCTAAATGCCGTCGACCAGGATCCGGTGGCCGAGTTGCAATCCATGATGGATGGCGTCCAGGGCGTCCTAGTCACCGCCGTCTCCAACAATGCCTTCAGCCAGGCCGTCGGCATGTTGCGCCGGGGCGGTTTCATGTCCCTGGTCGGCTTGCCGCCCGGCGACTTCCCCCTGCCGATCTTCGAAATCGTGCTGAAGCGCATCACCGTGCGCGGCTCCATCGTCGGCACCCGCAACGACCTGCGCGAAAGCCTGGCCATGGCGGGCGAGGGCAAGGTCGCCAGCCATTACAGCGTCGACAAGTTGGAGAACATCAACGCCATCTTCGACAAGATGCGCGACGGCAAGATCGACGGCCGAATCGTCATGGAAATCTGATAAGGTCAGTGTGCCGGTCCGCCCGGCACGCCATCCTTCGACCCGACGATCCCGAGTTTTCCGATGAAGCCCTTTCACCTGCTCGCCTCAGCCGCCGCGCTGGTCCTGTCTGTCCATCCCGCCGCCGCCCAGCGCACCGTGGCCGCCTATTACGCGGCCCTCGGCCCCCAGGACTACGTCAATTCCCGCGGCCAACCACTCACCAGCCTGGGCGCCGTCCTGCAACAGGACCGCGCCAATTATCACCGGTTCGGCCGGCCGGACCCGTTCGACGAAGGCGACCCCTATTTCGGCGACCCAGCGACCCGCGCCCGGATCCCGGACCTCGTGGCGGCGGGGGACAATGGGGATTTCGCGCATTACACGCGCCCGTCGACCACGCAGCCTCTGGATGCCGACCTCGTGGTCTTCATCTGCGAAACCGGCGGTCGGCTCAGCCACATCGTACTATCCTACGCCAACGGCGACGGGGAGACGACCTGCGAAGGTAGCTTCTTTGCGGGCCAGTAAACTCAGGACTTGACCCCACGGGCCCGCTGCGTGGCAGGGGGCGGAACCCAATCCGTCCCCGTCGCCATGATGCATGACATGCCCTCGGGCAGCGTCATCAGGATGGTCCACGTCCGTTTCTCCTCCGACACCCAGACCTCGAAGACGGCGTCTTCGCCCTGCAATCCACCGCCCGAAAACACTTCCCCGTATCCGGTTTGCAATCGCTCCACGATCAGGTCGCGCGGCGCGCAATGCTCGGTCTCGGCGATGGCGGGAAGGGCCAGGCCCGAGACAAGAGCGGCAAGGGCGAAAGGCAGGCGCATCGGATATCTCCGGGATTCTGGGCGCGTCCGCGCCGGTTCGAGCCAGTCATTCCCCGCAGGACCGGGCTAGCACGCAGGCGCGGGATCGGTTGCATCAAGCCCAATCACGGCTAGGAGAGTGCCATGACACGCTCGCGCCAAAAGCCCCCCCGCGCCTGGCAACGCATGCTGTCCGGCCGCCGGCTGGACCTGCTCGACCCCACGCCCATGGATATCGAGATCGAGGACATCGCCCATGGCCTCGCCTTCGTCGCCCGCTGGAACGGCCAGACACGGGGCGACTGGCCCTATTCCGTGGCAGAACACTCCCTTCTGGTCGACGACATCCTGACCCGGCTCGGTCCCGCCACGGCGGCGGAACGCCTGACGGCGCTGCTCCACGACGCACCCGAATACGTCATCGGCGACATGATCTCGCCGGTCAAAGCCGCCGTGGGTCCCGATTACGGCGCCTTGGACGACCGGCTGCAAGCGGCGATCCACCTCCGCTTCGGGCTGCCCGCCGTGACCGACCCGAAGCTGAAGAAGCGCATCAAGAAGGCCGACAAGATCTCCGCCTGGTTGGAAGCCGTGCACATTGCGGGGTTCTCGCCCAAAGAAGCGAACCGCTTCTTCGGCAAACCCGATCCGTCGGTTATCCAAGATCTAGCTCTCACCCTGCGACCCCCCGCCGAGGCCCGCGCCGCCTACCTGGCCCGTCACTCGGACCTACTGGCGGCCTGCGACGCATGACGGGCGGCCACTACGGCCCGATCTCGCACCGACGGCCAAGGGTCATCGGCCAGAATATCGGCCAACCGCCCCAACCACGGCGGGCGCGTCTCAAGCGCGCCATCCAGCACGGCGCGCCGGACACGGGCTGACGGGTCGCGCGCAAAGGTCAGGGCCTCCGCCTCGGTCGCGGGCGGCCCGGCGAGGTCGCGATATGCCAGCGCCGGTCGACGCCCGGCCACGCCCATCGGCTTGTCTATCCAGTATCTGAACCACCCCTCTTGCCAGCGAGCCCGACCGGAGACCAGAGCTTCCACGGCCATCGCCCGCAGCCCGGGCGAGACGGCGCGATGCGCCAAGTCGCGCAGAGCCGCCTCTCCCAGCCCCAACCGAAGCAGGATCGGTAAGGCGGTCGGCTTCGGTCCGGCGGGCGCGTCCCGCAGATATGTCGTCACCGCCGCGGCGACCCCCGGCCGCCTCAGCATCGCCTCCAACGCCGAGGCCCCGCGCAGCCAGCCACGGTCGAACGTCAGAGCCTGCGGCAGCAGAGCGGCCATGGCAGGTCCGAGAACCTCGGGCGCCGTCGCATCCACCAGGTTTGGCAGCCTGGACGCCGCCACCTCCCGAACCGGGCCCGCCCAATCGTTGAGCCGCCGGAGCAGCGTTGCCGCCAAGAACGATGTTGGCGGCGGCACGTCCAACGCCCGCAGGGCGGCTTCCCGGACATAGCCGTCAGGTCCCAGCAAGCAGAGCCAAACGGCCGCGCCTTCAATCGGTATACCTTCGAAGTGCTGATCGCGTCCAAAAAGGACGCGCGCGGTCCGCTTGACGGAGGCATGCAAGGCAGACCGACCCGTCGGCGTCGATCCCGCCATGGCCCGCCGCATGGCCATTTCCATCCCATGGGCGCCGGCTGGCAGACAGCCGGTCGCGGCAACGAAGCCCGGACCCGGTTGCTGCCCCTCCATCAGAGCCCGCCAACCCGCGGTCGCCAAGGCGATGATGTCGTTGTCAGACGCCATGTTCCCCGCTACCGCTCGCACATGTCCCCTGTCCACATCCGCAAGGCACGGCCCTTCGACGCGGGTGCCATGGCGGCGCTCCTGAACGAGATCATCGACATCGGCGGCACCACCGCCCTGCAAGGCCCGCTTTCGGGCGACGAACTGCGTGACTGGATGTCCGACGACCGTGCCACCTGGCACGTGGCCGAAACCGACGGCGAGATCGTGGGCTTCCAATGGATCGAGCCCCGCAGCGGGCTACCGCGCGACGCCGCCTCCATCGCGACCTTCACCAAGCCCGGCCAGCAGGGCCTGGGCATCGGCTCTGCCCTGTTCGA
>JBCCCB010000280.1:0-5618 GCA_039033775.1 Pseudomonadota bacterium
GAATCGGACGAGCGTCCGGCCGCACAATGTTCCCACATTAGTATTCCCACTATCTATATGTCGCATCTCCGTTTCCTCCATCGTTAAGATCGAGAGCCCCGACGAGGAGGAACCCTTCCTCCCCTTCGCCGCGCGCATGGGCGCGGCCTTCCTGCACGGCGCCGCCGTCACCATTCACAAGGCCCAGGGGTCCCAATGGGACGAGGTGCAGGTCTTCGCCCCCGATCTTTACGCGGCCTCCCGCGCGGGGCGGATGGAGGCCGGTCAGCAGCTCTGGAAGCGGCTCGCCTACGTCGCCATCACCCGCGCCGTCACCCGGCTGATCTGGGTGAAGCGCTACGCCCTCGCGCTGCCGAAAGGCCCCCTGGACACGTCCGATCTCAAGGTCGAACCTGCGCCCCTGAGCCTGGAACGGGAGACGTCCGAATGACCCGCTCGATTCTCATCACCGGCGCCTCCTCGGGCATCGGCGCTGCCACCGCCGAGGCCTTCCTGGCCGATGGCTGGACCGTCGGTCTGATGGCTCGCCGCGAAGACGCGCTACGGGCCATCGCCGCCGACCGTGCCAACGCCGTTGTCCTGCCGGGCGACGTGGCCGATCCCGTGATCGGCGAGCGTCTGACCGATGCTTTTGCGGAGGCGGCCGGCGGCCTGGATGTCCTGTTCAACAACGCAGGCATCTTCGTCCCTGCGGCCCCGATCGACGAGACGCCGCTGGCCGATTGGGACCGGGCGCTGGCCGTCAACCTGACGGGCATGTTCCTGATGGCGCGCGCCGCCTTCCGCGTCATGCGCGCACAAGGGGGCGGGCGTATCATCAACAACGGGTCCATCTCGGCCCATGTGCCGCGCCCCCATGCGGTGACCTATACGGTCACCAAGCATGCCGTCACCGGCCTGACCCGGCAATTGGCCCTGGATGGCCGCGCTCTCGGGATCGATTGTGGGCAGATAGATATCGGCAATGCCGAGACCGAAATGCTGGCCACGGCGCAAGCGGTGGCCGTCGCGGCCGGCAAGCCGACCGAACCGACCTTCGATGTGGCCGAGGCGGCCCGCGCGGTCTCGCACATGGCGTCACTGCCCCCAGGCACAAATATTCTGACCATGACGATCATGGCGTCCGGCATGTCCTATGTGGGACGGGGCTGACGGCGAAATCCGAGACGGCGTCCACCTGTCGGCAGCAGGGCGCGGGTTCAGTTTCGTGCCAGCCGGAAGATCGCCGACGCGCCCCACCCGGCTGCAATCGCGATCGCCAGCGATAGCAGGCCGTAGATCAGCGGTTGATCGTGTGCGAGGTTGTAGATCAACCGCTCCAACCCGACCTTGCGCACGAAGATCGAGGTCGAGAAGCTGTCCACCACCGCTCCGTCCCGCGTCAGGAAGATGCGCGTTTGGTAGTCGCCCTCCGTCAGGTCCGACGGCAGCGCGATCTCGGCAGAAAACAGGGTGTCGTCCCGCAGATGCACCGCGTCCTCGGCCACCTTGTAGATGCCCGCCGCCTCCCGCACCCGGATCAGCGCTTCCAGGAAATCCGACGATTGTGCGCTCATGGTGGCGGCCCCCACGGCCCGGATCGCCCGTGGGATCGAAATGCGATGCCGCTGGTCTTCCGTCTCGGTGAGCCGATCCGAGAGCGGTCCGTTCGACGCGACCGCGTAGAAGGACGGCGCGCGGTTCACGTCGACGGATTCCACATTGACCCAGATCCCGAAGCGGCGATCCTTGCGGCGGACGGTGACCGGCGCGCCGGGCCCCGACACCGCGATGATGACGCCCAGGGCCGCTCCGTCCGGGGCCGGCGCATCGCGCTTGATGGCACCGAAGATCAGGATCTCTTGCCCGTCGAACGAGGTCGAGATCGACACCCGATCCTGGCTAAGCGCGGCCACGACCTCCTCGGCGCGGGCGGGCAGGGCCAGCGCCAGCAGCAGGATCGCCAGCCGGATCACGAATGCCCTCCCGCATCGCCGACCGAGAACAGCTCGGCCGGCTCTAGCAGCAGGTCCGCCGCCAGCTTTCCGCAGACCAGCAGAACCATCGCCGCCAGCAGGATCCGCAATTGCTCGGCCTTGAGCCGCGTGCCGATCCGCGTGCCGATCTGGGCGCCGACCACGCCGCCCACCAACAGCAACACCGCCAGGACCATGTCCACGGTGTAGTTCGTCGTAGCATGCAGCAAAGTGGCGAAGCCGGTGACGAAGATGATCTGAAAGAGCGATGTGCCGACGACGACCTTGGTGGGCATGCCCAGCAGGTAGATCATCGCGGGCACCATGATGAAACCGCCGCCCACGCCCATGATCGCTGCCAGGATGCCGACGAAGAACCCCACCAGCAGGGGCGGGATCACCGAGATGTAGAGACCGCTCGTGCGGAACTTTACCTTGAGAGGCAGGGCATGGATCCAGCCGCGCTGGCGCCGTTCGATCTTCTGTGCAGGGCCCTTGGCCCGGGCCTTGCGGATGGCGTTCAGGCTTTCGATGAACATCAGCGCGCCGATCACGCCGAGGAAAAGAACGTAGCAGAGCCGGACCAGCAGATCGACCTGACCCAACTCGCGCAGGATCGCGAAGACTTGGACGCCGATCCCTGCCCCCACAAGGCCCCCGATCAACAGCACAAATCCCATGCGCAAATCGACGGTCTTGCGCCTGAGATGGGCCAGCACGCCGGAAAAGCTGGATGCAACGATCTGGTTGGCCTCGGTCGCGACGGCGACGGCGGGCGGGATGCCGATCATGAACAGCAGCGGGGTCATCAGAAACCCGCCGCCCACACCGAACATGCCCGACAAGACACCCACGAACCCGCCCAGCCCCAGAAGAACGAAGGCGTTAACGGAAACTTCCGCGATGGGGAGGTAGATCTGCACGGGCGGATCCTCTGGGGTTGTCTCCGTGATGGCAGGGGGAGCGGGTGGCGTCAAACCGGTGCGGCCGCGCCAGGCCCCCTCGTCGGGCTTGTCAGCCTTGCCCGGCGCAGACAGGCTGGCAGGATGGTGGATAGTGCGGATCATCTGATCGTGGGCGGCGGCTCGGCCGGCTGCGTGATGGCGGCCCGGCTGTCGGAAGACCCGGCGGTGCGGGTCACGCTGGTCGAAGCCGGGGGGCGGGGGCGGAACCCGTTGCTACACATCCCGGCGGGTCTGGCCGAAGTCCTGGGGAACGGGATCGCCGATTGGGGTTTCGAGACTGTGCCGCAGGCGGGGCTCGACGGCCGCCGGCTGCGCTGGCCGCGAGGGCGCGTCCTAGGCGGCTCTTCGGCGATCAACGCCATGTGCTATGCCCGTGGCGACTTGAGCGATTATGATGAGTGGGGCCATGGCTGGTCGGGCGCCGAGGCGCTGCATTTCTTCAAGGCCTCGGAGTCCCACTCGGACGGCGTTTCGCAATGGCACGGAGACGAAGGGCCACTTCACGTTACGCGGCCGACTTGGACGCATCCGGCGACGCGCCGCTTCCTCGCCGCCGGGGGTCAGGCGGGACATGGCGAGATGACCGACGTCGTCGCCCCGGACCGGGACGGCGTCGGCCTGTTCGACACAACGACCCATAGAGGTCTGCGCTGCTCGGCCGCGAGGGCCTATCTGACGCCCGCCGTCCGGGCCCGGCCGAACCTGACGATCCTGACGGGTCGGCAGGTGTCGCGTGTCCTCTTCGATGGAACGAGAGCGGTGGGGATAGACGCCGATGGCGAGGAGATCGCCGGTCGCGAAGTCGTGCTCTGTGCCGGGGCGATCGGCACGCCGCATCTGATGATGCTGTCGGGCGTCGGGCCGGGCGATCATCTGCGCGACCATGGCATCTCCGTCATCCGGGACGTGCCCGGCGTGGGCGGCAACCTTCAGGATCACCTGAACGTCACCTGCATGATCCGCACTAAGCCCGGCAGCGCCATCGGCTATGCGCCCGGCTTCCTTGGCCAGGGCCTGCAGGCGCCCTGGGATTGGTTGCGCGGCCGCACCGGTCTCTTGGCCTCGAACCTGGCCGAAGGGACCGGGTTCGCCCGCTCACGCCCGGATCTGACCAAGCCCGATATCCAGTTCCATTTCCTGCCCGCCCTGGGTGAGAACCACGGTGCCACGCGTAACTGGGGACGGACGGGCGTGTCGCTCCATGCCTGCGGGCTATACCCTCGGTCGCGGGGGACGATCCGGCTGGCCTCGGCCGATCCGCGCGCGGCGCCGGCCATCGACCCGAACTACCTGGCCGACGCGGCCGACCTGGAGGTCTTGATCGCGGGAATGTGCATGGCCGCCGACATCTTGGAGCAGCCGGCATTCGACGATATTCGGCTTGGCTGGCACAAGCCCGAGGCGCGGCCGGAGACGACGGAGCAATGGGCCAGCACCATTCGGACCCATGCCCAGTCCATCTACCATCCGGTGGGCACGGCCGCGATGGGCGACGTGACGGACGGCGAGGGGCGCGTCGGCGGAATTGAGGGGCTGCGGGTGGTGGACGCATCGCTGATGCCGACGATCGTGGGCGGGAACACGAACGCGCCGGTGATTATGATCGCGGAACGGATTGCGCGGAGGATGCGGGCGTAGCGCGCGGCTGTGCCGGTGGGATTTGCGTATTTTTGGACCAGTGATGAGGAGGTCGCGTCACCACTGGTCCGCAAATACGCATGTTGGACTGGTGGAGGGCGCGCCACAGCTCAGGCTAGGAACCGGGTCAGGACCTTTTCCAACTTCGCGGCCCCCAAGGGCGCCATGGCCTTGGTGTGCTCGTGGCTAATGGATTCGTCCGATAGGCCCGCCGCCATGTTCGTGATCGTCGATACGGCTGCGGCCTTGAGGCCCAGGAACCGGGCCAGGATGATCTCGGGCACGGTGGACATGCCGACGGCGTCGGCGCCCAAGGTCTTTAGGGCGCGGATTTCGGCGGGCGTCTCGAAGGAGGGGCCGGAATACCAGGCGTAGATGCCGTCGTGGAGCGGGACGTCCTCGGCCTCGGCAGCTTCACGGAGGGCGGCGCGCAGGACCGGGTCATGGGCATCGGTCATGGGGGCGAAGCGGGCATCGGTGGGCTCGCCTATTAGGGGGTTGAGGCCCGAGAAGTTGATGTGGTCCGACAGCAGCATCAGGGAGCCGGTGGGCATATCGGCGCGCAGGGAGCCGGCGGCGTTGGTGGCGAGGACGGCCTCGGCGCCCAGATCGGCGAGGACTTCCAGCGGCACGCGCATGGCGGCGGGGTTGCCGGTCTCGTAGTAATGGGACCGGCCGCCGAAGACCGCGACGCGGGTATTGCCGAGTTGGCCGATGACCAGCTTCGGGTTGTGGCCCGAGACATGGGCGCCCGGGAAGCCCGGCAGGTCGGCATAGTCGATGGCGGGGCCGTCGACCTGCTCGGCCAGGTGGCCCAGGCCGGAGCCGAGGATCAGGCCGTATCTGGGCGGTTCGGCCCCAGTGCGGTCGCGGATGGTGGCGAGGGCCTCAGCGTTCCTTGACATAGGGCGCCCCCCCGGCGCGGGGCGGGATGGCGCGGCCGACGAAGCCCGCCAGGATGACCACGGTCAGGATGTAGGGCAGGGCCTGCATGAATTGGGTGGGGATGGTGACGCCCAGTAGCTCCAGGGTCTGGAAGCGGTTGCCCAGGGCTTCGAGC
>JBCCCB010000281.1:0-5616 GCA_039033775.1 Pseudomonadota bacterium
GCATCGGATGCGCGCCTTGGCCGGGCTTACGACATTCTGCACGCCACACGGCCCACGGCGATCAACCTGCGCTGGGCGCTGGACGAGATGATGGCGGCGCTGAATCCGCTCCCCGAAGGTCAGCGCGCCGATGCCGCCTGGCGCCGCGCCGCCGAGATCGCCGACGAGGACGTGGAGATCTGCCGCATGATCGGCGTCCACGGGTTGGAGTTGATCCGCGACATCGCCGCGAAGAAGGAGGGCCCCGTCAACGTCCTGACCCATTGCAATGCGGGCTGGCTGGCCACGGTCGATTGGGGCACCGCGACCTCGCCCATCTACCACGCCCACGATGCCGGGATCGACGTCCATGTCTGGGTGGACGAGACCCGACCCCGGAATCAGGGCGCCGCGCTGACCTCCTGGGAACTCCTGAACCAGGGCGTGCCGCACCATTTGATCACCGACAATTCCGGTGGCCTTCTTATGATGCGGGGCATGGTCGACCTGGTGATCGTGGGCACCGACCGGACGACGGCGGCGGGCGATGTCTGCAACAAGATCGGCACCTATCTAAAAGCCCTGGCGGCGCGCGACAACGACGTGCCGTTCTACGTGGCGCTGCCCTCGCCGACCATCGACTTCCGCCTGATTGACGGCCGCGACATCCCCATCGAGGAGCGCGACCCAAAGGAGGTGACCTGGATCCACGGCAAGACGCCCGAGGGCGAAGTTTCCAAGGTTCTGATCTCGCCCGAGGGCACGCCGGCGGCGAACCATGCCTTCGACGTGACGCCTGCGCGGCTGGTGACCGGACTCATCACCGAAAAAGGCGTGGTCGCGGCGAACCAGGCGGCCATCGCCGCGCTGTTCCCGGAGCGGGTGGCGGCGGAATGATCGTCGGGGCGGCCCGCTCATCGGTCCCATGTCTCGCCTGCGGCGCCATGGTCCCTCTTCGCGGCGGGGCGCCATGAAAGATAGGGTAACGCGGGAGGCCATCCTCGCCACCTGCCGCGCCATGAATGCGAGCGGATTGAACCAGGGGACGTCCGGCAACGTCTCGACCCGCGACGGCGGCGGGATGCTGATCACGCCGTCTGGTGTGCCTTACGGTGACACCACGCCCGACATGATCGTCCCCGTCGCCGCCGACGGCACGGCGACGGGCCGCTGGAACCCATCCTCCGAATGGCGAATGCATCTCGACATCTACCGCGCCCGCCCGGAGGCCCAGGCCGTGGTTCACGTCCATTCCCCCTATGCCACCGCGCTGTCCTGCCACCGGCGGGGCATCGGCGCCTTCCACTACATGGTCGCCGTGGCCGGCGGGACGGATATCCGCTGCGCCGATTACGCCACCTTCGGCACCCAGGCCCTGTCGGATGCCATGCTGGCGGCGCTGGAGGGCCGCACGGCCTGCCTGCTGGCCAATCACGGCCAGATCACCTTTGGCCCGACGCTGGAGAAGGCGCTGTGGCTGGCGGGCGAGGTCGAGACCCTGGCCCGCCAATACATCCTGGCCCGTGCCTTGGGCGAGCCCGTGAGCCTGGACGCCGCGCAGATGGCCGAGGTGGTCTGCGCCTTCCGTACCTACGGAAAGCAGGACCCCGCTTGACGCGCGCCCTGTGCGCGCCTGATCTGCGCCCATGAAGATCCTCCATACCGCCGACCTGCATTTGGGCTCGCCCCTGCGGACCGCGCTGGCCCGAAACGATGGTTTCGGGGCCGCCTTGTCCGCGGCGCTAGACGGCGTGCTGGGCCGGATCGTGGATGTGGCGCTGCGAGAACGGGTCGGGGTCGTCTTGCTGGCGGGCGACATCTTCGACACGGCCGCGCCCGACGTTACCCTGCGCGCCCGGCTGCTGGCGCAGCTGCGTCGGCTGACGCGGGCCGGGATCCCCGTGGCGGTGATCCGCGGCAATCACGACGCGCTGCTGGACCATGCCCGCTTTGGTCCGCTGGGCGAGGGCATCCACCTGCTGACCCGAGAGACCCCGACGATCCACCTGGGCGATGCGGCGATCCACGGGCTCAGCTTCACCGAGGGGAACCAGGCCCGATCCATGCTGCCCGATTATCCGGCGCCGGTTCTGGGCCGCCTGAATATCGGCCTGATGCACACCTCCCTGGATGGCGCCGCGGGCCACGACCCCTATGCGCCTTGTTCCAGCGCCGATCTGCTGGCCCATGGCTACGATTACTGGGCCCTGGGCCATATCCACAAACGTGCCGAACAGATCGCCGACGGCCGTGCCATCGTCATGCCCGGCATCCCGCAAGGGCGTCATATGGGCGAAACCGGCGGCGGCAGCGTGACGATCGCGACTCTGGGGGACCGGCCGGATCTCCGCCAGATCCCGGTGGCCGAGATCGCCTTTCACCGCCTGGCACTCGACCTGACCGACGGGGATCCGCTGGCGGCCTTTGCCACTGCCGCGCCCGATGCGGATGGACGGCACCACATCCTGCGGCTGGAGGTCACGGGAAGCGATCTGCCCGAAACCGATCTGGCCGCCATGGCCCGGGCCGCGCTGGAGGATCGTGCCGATATCGGTCTGGACCGGCTGCGCCGGACCGCCGGCCGTGCCCCCGCGCGGGACGACCTGACCCGGCTGATGCGCGCCGAGGCCGCCACCGACAGCTTCCGCGACGAGGGGTTGGCGCTGCTGGCCGACCTGCGCGCCGCGCTGCCGCCCGAGATCGCCGATTGCCTGGACGCGGCCGAATACGACGACCTGCTGGCCGAGGGGCTGGATGCGGTCGGCCATGCGCTGCGCCGGGCCGCCGAATGAGACTGGCCCGCCTGGACCTGACTCGCTACGGCCATTTCACCGGCGGGGCGCTCGATTTCGGTCCGGCTCGGGCGCGGGACGTGACCATCGTCTATGGCGACAACGAAGCGGGCAAGAGCACGGCCTTCGCGGCTTGGCTGGACCTGCTCTTCGGGATCCCCAAGCGCCTGCCGCCCTATGCCTTCCTGCATCCGCGCAGCCAGATGGAGATCGGCGCCCGGATCGAGACGCCCGATCCGCTGGATCTGGTCCGCACGGGGCGGGGCCTGGCCGATCCGGCGGGCCACCGGCTGGACGAGACGCGGCTCGCCGCGCTGCTGCACGGGCTGGACCGCGATGCCTACCGGATGCGGTTCTCGCTGGACGACGAGACGCTGCGCCGCGGGGGCGAAGAGATCGCTTCGGCCAAGGGCGACCTGGGCCAGGCCTTGCATGCGGGCACCTCCGGCGCGGCGGGTGCGGGCGCGGCCCTGGACGCCTTGCGGGCCGAGGTGGAGGCCTTCCACAGCAAGGGGGCCCGCAAGACGGTGCTGGCGACGGCGAAGGCCGAGCGGACCCGGCTCGACCAGGCGATCCGGGCGGATGGGCTGGATCCCCGTCGGTGGGATGAGTTGGACCATGCCGTCGAGGACGCCGAGAGGGCGGCCGCCGATGCCGACGTGGCCGCCCTGCGGGCGGCGCGGACGGTCGCCTTGTGCGAGACGGTGGCCGCGCTGGCCGAGATCGACGGGCAGCTGCGCCGGTTCGACGCCGAACTGGCCGACCTGCCCGGCGGCCCTGACCTGCCGCCGGAGGCCGAGGCCGATATCCGCGCCGCGCTCCGCACCCGCGACACGGTGGCCGAGGACCGGGCAGTGGCGATCCGCGACAGAGACGCGGCTCAGGCGATCCTGGACGAGACGCCGCCCGATCCCGACGGCCTGGCCTTGGACGACGAGGTGGCGCGCATCGACGGCTTGACCCTCGATGACGGCACGTCCCTGGTGGGACGGATGGAGGGCGAGCTGTCCGACTTGCCCAAGCGCCAAGCCGCCTTGGCCGACCAACGCGCCGCCCGCGACAGGGCGCTGCGGCAGGCCGGGCTCGACGCGCTGCCCGCCATCGACGGGCCCGCCCTGGATCGGATCGACCGCTTGTTGGCCAAGGCCGAACAGGCCGACCGCGATCTGTCCCGCGCCGCCACCACGGCGCAGCGGGACGAAGACGCGGTGCCGCCGGAGCCGCCCGTCCCCGAAGGACGTGACGCCTTGATGCAGGCCCTGGAGGCCTTGCCGGATCCGGCAAGGCTGGCGGACCTGGAGCGGCGGGCCGCCGAAGCCCGCGCGGCCGCCGATCAGGCGGCGGTCACGCTGCCGGCGGATTGGCGCCAGCGCGCCACCGGCTTGCCGGAAGACGAGGATGCCGAAGCCGCCCTGGCGGCCCTGGCCGAGGCCGAAACGGTGGCCAAGACGGCCAAAGACCAGGCGGCGAAGGCCCTTGAGGCGCGCGACGAGGCGCGGGCCGAGCGGGACCGGGCGGCCGCCCATCCGGGGGCCGTTGGCGACGACGCGCGGGCCCGGGCCCGTCGTCACCGCGACGCGCTCTGGGACCGGCACCGGGCGGGGCTGGACGCCGCTAGCGCCGATGCCTTCGCCGACGCGATGCGCGGCCATGACGACGTGACGGACCGCCACGCCCAAGGCGCGGCGGCGCGGGCGGCCCATGCCGCCGCCGAGGTGCAGGTGCGGCGGACCGAGCAGGCGGCCGAGCAGGCCGCGGGCCGCGCCGAGGCCGCGCGCGACGCCGTCGCCGGCCCCCTGGCGCGGGTCCGGACCCTCCTGGACCATCTGGGCGTCGATGACCCTTCGGCCCTACGGCCTCGCCTGCGCCGCCTGCGCGCGGCGGCCAATGCCGATTTGTCGGCGATCCAGGCCGATGCCGATCACGCGGCCCTGCGCGCCGTTGAGGCGGCGGGCCTGGACCGGCTCGGCCACGCATTGTCGGCCATTGGGGTGCTGCCCCGGGGGGATCTGCGCCGCCTCGCCCGGATGCAGGTGGACGTCTTGACCGAGGCGGCGACCGCCCGCGTGGGGTATCTGGCGGCCTTGGCACGGCGGGCCGACAGCCGGGATGCGCGGGCGGCTTGCCAGGTCGCGGCGGACGACGCGCAGGCGACACTGCGCGCCGCGCTGGACGGGTCCGCCATGGCCGATTGGTCCCTAGCGGATGTGCGCGCGGCCATCGCCCCGCTGCGCGAGGCCCTGGCGCGACAGGCCGACTGCCGGGGCTTCGAGGACCGGATCGACACGATCACCCGCGCCCATGACCGGCTGATGGCCGAGACGGCCGATCTGCCCGCGACGGACGCCACGGACGGCCTGGCCCGCCTGGCCGCCGCCCGCCGCCGGGGCGAGGCGGCCCGGGTCGCCGCACGGCAACGCCGAGCGGCCAGTACGGCCCTGGCAGAGGTAGAGGACAGGCTGGCCCGGCTGGCGAGCCGAGACGCCGGCGCCCAGGCGGAGATCGACCGGGTCCTGGCGGACCAGGGCGGCGACGGCCCTGTGCCCGACCGCTTGCGGGTCCTAATGCGCCGCGATGTTCTGCGCCGGGAGCATGCGGCGGCCGCCCAGCGCGAACAGGCCCTGCGCGCGGGTGTGGCGGCAGAGGACTTGGCCGCCGAGGTCGCCCGAGCGGCGCCCGGCCGGTTGGCCGACTTGCAGGCCAAGGCCGAAACCCACGCGGCCGGGCGGGACACGGCGCGGGAAGCGGTGGGCGCTGGCTTCAGGCGCTCTATGATCGGTATCGCGATCAGGGTTTTGTCCTTCTGGCGGTGCCGTCAGACGATTTTGGCGGGCAGGAGCTGGAC
>JBCCCB010000282.1:0-5604 GCA_039033775.1 Pseudomonadota bacterium
AGCCCGAGCGGGTCACCGCCCGCCAGATCGAAGCCGCCCGCCGGGCCATGACGCGCCACATGAAGCGCCAGGGCCGCGTCTGGATCCGCATCTTCCCCGACGTGCCCGTCACGTCGAAGCCAACCGAGGTCCGGATGGGTAAGGGGAAGGGCTCGGTCGATTACTGGGCCTGCAAAGTGAAGCCTGGCCGCGTGATGTTCGAGATCGACGGCGTCACCGAGCCCGTCGCCCGCGAGGCCCTGCGCCTGGCGGCGATGAAGCTGCCGCTGAAGACGCGGACGGTGGTGCGCGAGGATTGGTAAGCTTGTCGCCGAATACAAAAGAGGGCGCCTTCAGGCGCCCTCTTTTTTTGCTGCGACGTCGGTGCGGAGACTAAAGCGATCCATTGCTGGATCGCCAAACCATATCGTGTGAATTGCCGCCTAAAATGAAGAAACCGCCTGAACGGTACTGGACTAAGGATGCCATCGATACAGTCGCGGCACGGCTAAACCTTAATAATGAGCCCTGGATGCAGGATTGGGCGTATCAAATAGCCGAGCCCAATGACTTGGACAGATGCCTATCTCTATTCGAGGAAATGCAAGCCGATGACGATGTCCGTTTCGTTTTGGCCGATGTCATCCTTCAAGCATTTGAGATTCTCGGGGAGGCCCGTGAAGGGGATGCAAGATGGCAGGACTTTATCGCCGAGATACGCCGCAATACGGCGCTGCACGCTCATCAGATCTGGTACTGGTCCGCATTTGGCGTTCCGACAGAACATGCCTGGACAATAGCGCCGGAGATGCGCCTTCTTTCACGCGAACTTCTATAGCTCCTCTGAAAGCCTGGTAGGGTGGGTGCTAACCCACCATTCGTGAGCCGTATCAGGCGTATCGGTGGTGGGCTATCACCCACCCTACCGTCCTCGGCCGACCCCCTCGACACCCCCGCCCCATCTGCCATCCTCGCCCCATGTGGGCCCGCACCTTCCTCTCCACCCTCCTCGCCGCCTCCGTGGCCGCCGCTGATTGCACCGAAGACGCCATGCTCGTCTTCGACGGCTCCGGCTCCATGGCCGCCGCGAGCTTCGCCCGCGTGCAAGAGCCCCGCATCGCGTCCGCCCGCCGCGCCGTTGTCCGGGCGATCCCCGAGATCGCCGAGCGCCGCGATCTGGGTCTGGTCACCTACGGTCCCGGCGGCGGCGACCCCTGCGACGTGGCCGCCGATCTGGCCGACCGGCGACCGAGCTTGACGATCCACGTCATCGGTTTCCAGATCAGCGGCGCGGGCTTGGCGTGGACGGCCGGTCCCACCGGCACCGGCGGCGCCCCGCGCGACATCGCCTGTCTCGTGGATCGGACGGGCGGCCAATTCGTCGATACCGAGACCGCGGAGGACCTGATCGACGCCTTCCGCGAGACCCTGGGGTGCGCGCTCCGCTTCTGATCCCCGGCCCCGTTCCCCGCTTCGTCCTCGACAGGCGCGGCGCCGGCGTCATACTTCCTCCATGCTCCGCGCCCTCTTCCTCTGCACCGCCCTCGCCACCCCGCTCGCCGCCGCCGACTGCACCGAAGACGCCATGCTCGTCTTCGACGGCTCCGGCTCCATGGCCGAGATGGGCTTCAACCAACTGGACGAGCCGCGCATCTTCTCCGCCCGCCGCGCCGTGGCCGAGGCGATCCCCGACATCGCCCGCCTGCGCCGCCTGGGTCTGGTGGTCTACGGCCCAGGCAGCGCCGATTACTGCGCCGGCATCGACTTGCGTTTCCCGCCCATGGCCGGGGCCGGGGGCCCCATCGTCGATGCCGTGAACGCCCTGGAACCCGCCGGCGACACCGCCCTGACAGAGGCCGTGGCCCTGGCCGCGAAGACCCTCGACTACCGCAACCGCCCCGGCGCCATCGTCTTGATCACCGACGGCAAGGAAACCTGCGGCGGCACCCCGTGCCAATTGGCCGCGCAACTGGCGGCCGAGGCCCAGGATCTGACGATCCACGTCATCGGCTTCCAGGTCCGTGGCGCCTTCTTCGCCTGGGGCAGCCAGGGCGCCAGCGACTATACCGAGGCCGAAACTGCCGTCCGCTGCATGGCCGATACCACCGGCGGTCTGTTCCTGGACGCCGAGACGGCGGAGGAACTGGAAGCCGCCTTCCGCCGCACCCTGGGCTGCCACCTCCTGTTCTGATCCCGCCCGCCGCCGCGGACCGGCCCGCGTGCCGCTGGTCGACCGCAGGCCACCCGGCCGGGGCAAGGGGCTACAAGCGGGCGGCCGCGTCAGGTAAGGGAGCGCCATGGCCGATATCTCCACCCTCTTCGCCACCCGCCTCTATCGCGCGCCCCTGGCCGAACATGGTCCCCCCATCGACCCGTCCGACCTGGAAACCGCCTGCCTCTCCATTGCCGAGGACGATTCGGCCGGCCAAGATTGGTGCGAGGCCAATGCCTTCCCCGGCTATACCTCCTATGCTTCCCTCACGGACCTTCCCTGGCGCTTCCCCGTCTTCGGCGACCTGGTCAAATCCCTCGACGCCCATGTCGCCGCCTTCGCCCAAGCCCTCGCCTTCGATCTGGGCGACAGGGTCCTGACGTTGGAGGACATCTGGATCAACATCCTCCCCCAAGGCGGCCTCCATACCGGCCACATCCACCCCCATTCGGTGATCTCCGGCACGACCTACGTCGCCATGCCGCCCGGCACCTCGGCCCTGAAACTGGAAGACCCCCGCCTGCCCATGATGATGGCCGCCCCGCCGCGCCGCCCGGATGCGCCCGCCGATTTGAAGACCTTCCACTACGAGACGCCAACCGTCGGGGACGTCCTGCTCTGGGAAAGCTGGCTGCGCCACGAGGTGCCCATGAACATGGCCGAGGATGAGCGCATTTCGGTGAGCTTCAATTATCGCTGGGGATAGGGGCAGTGCCGGAGCTAGAGCCAAGATCGCCGGAGGATCTGATCGAAGCGGTCGTGGACCGCGCGACGGTTCTCGATTTTCTCGAAGCCCTGCGCGAGGATTATGAGGCATCTCTGGAAAGGGCGGCCGCCGCGCCGCCTTTTCCTTACGCCCCATCCGCGAGGGTGGGAAGACATCACGTCGGCGGCGTTTCTCGAAGCAGCCATAGCTTGGGCTCACGCGACGGACTAAGCGGTCGCTCCTAACAACCCCCGGCGGGCCTGCGCAGACATGCTCTATGCCGGCAAGATCTACGAATAGCCCGGCCCGCGAAAACGGAACTGTCTTGACCTCGATCGGCTTTTCCAGCGTCATCCTGGATCGGACCAAAGCCCGTCGGGCGCCATTCCACAGCCGGGCCACTCCCGCGCGTCGTCTCAGGCCCGGTCTCGCCGCAGCCCCGAATAATGCAGCAATCCCCAAGGTCCGAACGCCGCCTCCACCGTCTCCCACACAGCGCCGAACCGGATCGGGTCGAGCCCCGTCCGCCCGGCGATCTCGCTCAGGCGTCGCCGCCCATCCACCGCCGCGATCAGCGGCGCCGCTTCGCGCGGCACTTCCAGACGCACCCGCTCCCCCTCGCTCGTCACCGGCACCGGCTTGCCCGCCGCGACCACCTGCGCCAGCTTGCCCGGGGGCACCCCCAGATGCGGCACCAGCGCCAATGTCCGCCCCGTCGCGACCCGCCGCCCCGACCCGGCGGGCGCGGCATAGCCCACATGCATCTTCAACGTGCCCCGCAGCTTCTCGGCCACCGCCATCGCCGCGGCCGAGGGCAAGTCACAGGGCGCACCCAAGATCGGTGCGGGGTCGTACAAAGCGGGTTGGCAGAACGACATCAACTCCCACCCCGTCGCGCCCAGCACGTCCAGAAGGGCGCCCACATCATAGGCCCGGTCCTGGCTATGCAGCAGCAGGTCGTAGAACCCCGCATCCCCGCTTTCATGATCGACGACCCGCGTGTTGCGCTTGAACGGATGCCCCTCCGGCACCCGCGCCAGGATGTCCCGCGCCCGCGCCACCCGCGCCTTGGGCGGCAATCCGTCCAACACGGCCCCGAACGCCTCCTGCAACGGATAGACGCCCGACCGGCCATGGGGCGCATAGACCATGAACCCCAAGCCGCCGCCGGGCGCCACGGCCCGCGCGAGCGCCGCGAACCCCGCTGCCGGTTCCGGCAAGTGATGCAGCACCCCGCAGCAATCAATGTAGTCGAAGGTCCCGTAATCCGGCGCGTCGAGCAGCGACCCGGTGTGAAACGTGATCCCCGTCAGCCCCCGCGCCGCCACCCGCGCCTCGGCCACCTTGCGCGCGCCGGGCGAGAGGTCGAGATAGGTGATCTCATAAGGCCGCCCCGCATCCGTCAGGAGCTGTGCCAACTGCACCAACCCATCCCCCGACCCGCCCCCGGCCACGAGCGCCTTCAGCGGCCGCGCCCAATCCCGCTGCCCGCCCCACAGCATATGATCCATCTCGACGGGCCGCGACGGAGACCCCGTCACAAGCCGCGTCGCCTCATCCGCCGGATCGCGGGCAGGGTAGGGGTAGGCGTCATAGTGGTCGGTGATGGTGGTCATGGGCGCGGAGTACGTGACTTACGTTGAGAAAGGAAATAGCGCCCCGATGAAGATGTAGGGCAAAACGCATTCGGGACGGTTCAAATGCGTTTCAGCCAGTCAGGAGAAGGTCAGCCATGGAGAATGGTGATCCCGATGCGGTCCTTGAGGCCGCATTGGAACGAGTTGTGGATCGCGCTTCCTTTGGCGCCTTTCTGCTCGCCTTGGCGGACCATAAGAAAGCTGAAGACGCCCTGCACGAGTTGAAGACGTCGGACCCCTATTCTGCGGGCGCGCTTGGATGGGAGCATCTATCGATTGCTTCTTATCTTCAGGCTTCAGCGGCATGGGCGGATGCGACGAGCGGGTCCTGGGCGCCCGACAATCCCTGGAGGGCTTGCGCAACGATCCTGGCCGCGGGCCTGTCTTACGAATAGAGCCCAGGGGGGCTTGCCACCCATGCCCGCATCGTCTATGCGGCAGGTTTTTCGTGTCGGACATGCGAGAGTCTCGTCGACGTAAGTCTTCAGAGCATTGCTTTCATCCAGCAATTTTCCTTGTCCATGCGCAGCGTTGAAGATCGAAAGAGAACGATGGATGAGAGTGTAGAGCGATGAGATGATGGGAGAGGGAGGAGAGGACGAGACGGGGAACCGGGATGAGACTAGGCGACGGGCGGCTTGAGGACGGAGTAGGCGGAGACGTCGCCGTCGTCCTTGCGGGCGCCGCACTTGTCGCAGACGACGGCGTCCTTCTTGAAGATGGTCCCGACCTTCTTGAGGACGTAGCGGCCGCTCTGGCACTTGACGCAGACGTTGGCCATCACCTCCCGCCGCTCCTCCGCCTTCTCCTTCCGCTGCTCCGACGGGTTCACCAGTTGCCGCTTCTTCGGCGCCATCGCCGCCGCCCCGACCCCACCACTCCCTCCTTCCGATCTCTTCGTTGGCTTATGCGACCCTCAACGCTTGGCTTTGGCTTTGCATCGAATCTCCGTCTGGACATGGCCGAGGACGCGGCCGGTGTGGTACTCGAAGAAGACGCCGCCCTTGACGGCCATGGCGTCGAACGTGACGCAGCCACAGCGCTGCCACCCGCGGTCGTGCTGGGCCGCG
>JBCCCB010000283.1:0-5599 GCA_039033775.1 Pseudomonadota bacterium
CAGCAGATTGCCACCGAATGGCTCTGGTCTTACAACCATGAACGCCCAAACATGGGCAACGGCGGGATGACACCCGTCCAGAAACTGAAGATGGCCGCGTAAATTCTACGACCAAGCCCCCGCAAAATCGGGGGTATTACCCGGGGGGCTGATCCAGTCCTACTTTGAGACCGAGCACTTCCAAAACCTCGCCGAAGCCACCCGGCGCGACTACCGCAAATGTGCCGATTTCCTTGAGCCGATCCGCGATACGCCGATCCACGTTATCGACACACCGCTGATCGCGGGTATCCATGACAAGGCCGCAAAGAAGATTGGTTGGCGGCGGGCAAATATGGTCCGCACTCTTCTCAGCGAGGTATTTCGCTACAACATCCCGAAGGGACTCATCTCCGCGAACTTCGCCAAAGACGTCATTCCCAAGCGACGCCCGCGCGACCGTGCATATGCCAACCGCCCCTGGACCATCGAGGAGCGAGACATCGTCTTGGGGAAGGCCAAGCCACATTTGCGCGTGGCCCTTGCCCTGATGATGAACACCGGCCTCGACCCGTCCGACGCCCTAAGATTGCGGAATGATCAGGTCGACGGCGGCACGATCTGGGGCGTACGCGGCAAGACAGGCGAAGAGGTTGCGATTCCGGTCAGCCCGACCCTTCAGGCCGCGCTTAGCCGCATGCCTAACCACGACGCCGAGACTGTGCTTTCCAATTCGCGCGGTGAGGCATGGACATACGACGGCTTTTCGACTGTTTGGCACTGCTTCAAAACCGCCCTTGAGAATGAAGGCCTTATCGAAAAAGGCCTGACCCTCAAGGGCTTGCGGCACACGGTTGCCACGACTTTGCGCGAAGCAGGCCTGGACGAACGCCGCATCGCGGACCTTTTGGGGCAGAAAACACCATCCATGGCGCGGCACTATTCCCGGTCAGCGAACCTTGCAGACAAGAACCGCGAGACCATGGCCACACTGGAAGAAGAGAACCGAAGGCGGGCGGAAAGTGTCAAACCTTCGCGGAAAAGCGTCAAACCTGACCGAAACGAGGATCAGCCATGAGCAGAAACTACAATCATATCAGAGATTTAAATGGTGCCCGGGGGCGGAATCGAACCACCGACACGAGGATTTTCAATCCACTGCTCTACCCCTGAGCTACCCAGGCACCGGGTTTGTGAAGGCGGGCCTTCACAGGGTTCGCACCGGATAGAACAGGGCGAAAACGCTGGCAAGACCCAATTCCGTCAGTGCGGGCGGGGTTGCTTCTCGGCCTCGCGCAGCATCTCGTCCAAGGCCTCCTCGGCATCTTCGGGACGGGTCGACGGGACAGCATAGCTGCCCTTGAGCCACTTGCCCAAGTCCACATCAGCGCAGCGACGCGAACAGAACGGGCGATAGGCGGCCTCGGTCGGATTGTCGCAGATCGGGCAGGCCATGCATCCTCCGGTCAGATCAGGTCGGTCAGGGGGCGTCGTTCGCGCCGTCGGGTCAATTCCACGTGACCCAGAGGCGTCCAACCGATGAACGAGGTCTCGACGGGGTCGGCGCGGAAGGCCGCGCGCAAGGCGGATTCGACCGCCTTACGATCCTTCTTGGCACAGGGGGCCAAGTCCAGCACAATTTGGCCGCCCAGGCCGCGCAAGCGCAGCTGGCGGGGCAGGCTGTTGGCCAAAGCCAAGTTGGCCTTCAACCCGCCCGCGGCGCCTTCGGGCGTGTTGACGTCAACGGCGACCAGGGCGCGGGTCGGCTCGATGTAAGCCGTTGCTTGACCGAGAGAAATCAACGGCGAGCGGAGCGCTTCGATGGCATCCGCGGCAGCGTCCCAAGCGTCGGAGACGGGCGCGTCGGGCCAGTCGCGCCAGGCAAGTGTCTGGGCGTCGGGGCCATCGAGCAGCCGTTCGGGACCGGTGCCGGGATCGGCCAGAACGGTTTGGGCCATCTGCCAGGTCTGGGTCAGGTCCTCGGCGAGGATGTCCGTCTCGACGCCCTCGGCCGCGGTTCTGATAATGATTCCAGATGCCTGGCGATCATCCGGCAGGACGTCATGGGCGATTTCCAGCAGGCGGTCGGCCTCGTCATCGGGGAGCGAGCGCGCGGCGTTGATGCCGGGCGCGCCGGGCGTGACGATGCAGTAGCGGGACTTGAAGAGCACGCGATCGGTCACGGGGATGGCTTTGCCGGGCTCAGCATGGCCGGTGACCTGGACCAGCAGGACCTGCCCGGGGCTGAGGCCCTTGGCATTGCGGTGCCAGGCCGTAAGGCCCTGACCCAGCTTGAGAAACATGCCACCCTGCCCCTTTATCGGCCGATCGCAGACGGCGCGGAAGACGGTGCCCGGCACAGGCAGATCGTCGGGCGGGTCGATCAGCAGGTCCTCGAGGCGGCCGTCGACCATCAGCGCGGCGGCGCCGCGGCCGTCATGCTGGCCTAGCAGGATCTGCGTACCCTTCATGGCCAGAGATCCAGGCCGGCAGCTTGCAGGAGGGTCGCCGTCTCGTGGAGCGGGAGGCCGACGATGGCCGAATGGCTGCCTTCGACCCAGGCGACGAAGGCGGCGGCGGGACCTTGGATGGCATAGGCGCCGGCCTTGCCGCGCCAGTCTCCAACGGCAAGGTAACCGGATATTTCCTTTTCCGACAAACGCTTGAACTTGACCGACGAGACGCTGGTTCGGGCCCAGCGGCGGTCGCCGCGGCGGATGGCGACGGCGGTGATGACCTTGTGCCGGCGACCCGAGAGGAGATCGAGGAAAGCGCGGGCCTCGGTCGCGTCGGCAGGCTTGCCCAGGATGCGGCGGCCGACGGCGACGGTGGTGTCGGCGCAGAGCACGATGTCGTCGGGATCGGCCTGGACGGCGTCGAGCTTCAGCGCCGTGATCCGCTCGCAATAGGAGCGCGGCAATTCGGCCTTCAGGGGCGTCTCGTCGATGTCCGGGGGACGGATATCGTCGGGCTTTATACCAACGATTTCAAGTAATTCGACACGGCGGGGAGAGCCGGAGCCGAGGATCAGGCGCGGCGGCGGCTGGCCTGTCACGACGGGATCGCCCCGGCCCTATTTGAAGCGATAGTTGATGCGGCCCTTGGTCAGGTCGTAGGGGGTCATTTCGACCTGGACCTTGTCGCCGGCCAGCACGCGGATGCGGTTTTTCCGCATCTTTCCCGCCGTATGCGCGATGATTTCATGGCCGTTCTCGAGCTCGACCCGGAATGTCGCATTCGGCAGGAGTTCCTTCACGACGCCGGGGAATTCGAGAAGCTCTTCCTTGGCCATGTTGTCTCCTATGGTGTCGTCGCGGGGCGCGACGGGATGCGGTTAGATGGTCCCGATCGTCGGATTGTTCAAGGGTTAAAGCGCGGCGTCCTCCGGGGCGGAAATTCACAAAATGGGGTAGGTTTCCGAGGCCCGTTTCACAATTTGTACAAAACCGACTCAGGACCGGCGCGCGCGCGGATCATGGCGCGGCCACCGGCCCAACCCGCCTCCAACCCCGTTACACCGCCGTTCGACCGGAGTCCGAGCCGGCGTCTGGCCATTGCCCGGTCCAGGCCCCAGATTGTCCCCATGACCTATCCGATCCTGCCCCACGATCCCCGCATCCATGTCTTCTCGGTCAGCGATGGCGCGCTCGAACTGGATCACCAGACCTATCTGTCGCGCCTGACCGAGCCGGGCCATGGCCCGTCGCTGGCCGACGCCTTCGGGGCGGAAATCGACGCCACTTATGCAGAAGTCTTCGCCGTCGCCGACATCGCTCCGATGACCCTGCGCGATTATCTGGGCCAGGCCCACGACATCCCGGGCGAGGCGCTGGTCGCGGACGCGGCCAAGCTCGACGCGCTGTCGGGGGATGTGGTCGTGCTGGCCCCCGGCGCGGTCGCCGGGGTCGAGACGCTCGCCCCCCGGCCGGAGCTGACCGCCATCGGCGCCTACGCCCCCGCGCAGGCCAATATGCAGGCCGATCTGCCCAAGGCCGACCTGACCCCCGCCGCCGGGCCGGAGGCATCGCCGCCCTCGGCACCGCCGGGCGCACGGCGGACGCTGGTCTGGGTTATCGTCATCGCGCTGGCGATCACGCTCGCAATGGTCGTGCTGCTCTGAACCCCGGATTGCCAGCGCCGGGGCGCCCCGCTAGTCGGGGCCCCATGAATGCGACGCTGTTCCGCAACGCCCGCCTGATCGACCCCGTCGCCGGGACCGACCGCTTGGGCGATCTGCGGATCGAGGACGGACGCATCACCGCCTCCGGTCCCGCCGCCGAGACCGTCGAATGCCACGGAAAGTGCCTGGCCCCCGGCATCGTCGACTGGGGCGTCAAGGTCGGCGAACCGGGCGAACGCCATAAGGAGAGCTTCCCCACCGCCGGCGAGGCCGCGGCCCGTGGCGGCGTCACCACGATCGTCTGCCGTCCCGATACGCAGCCGGTCATCGACAGCCCCGAGATGCTGGAACATGTCCGCGACCGGGCCCGCGCCTGCACGGTGCGGGTGCATCACATGGCCGCGCTGACGAAGAATCGCGACGGGCGAGAGATGGTCGAGATGGGCTTCCTGCGCGACGCGGGCGCGGCCGCCTTTACCGACGGCACCCATGTCACACGCGACACCCGGGTCCTGTCGCGCTGTCTGACCTATGCCGCGTCGCTTGGCGCGCTGGTCGTGGGCCACCCGCAGGAGCCCGGGCTGTCGGCCGGGGCCTGCATCACCTCGGGCAAATTCGCGTCGCTGCGCGGGCTGCCCGGCGTCTCGCCCCTGGCCGAGCGCATGGGGCTGGAACGCGACCTGGCCCTGGTCGAAGCGACGGGTGTCCGCTGGCATGCAGACCAGATCACGACCGCCGCCGCGCTGCCCGCCTTGCGTCGGGCCAAGACGGCGGGGTTGGACGTGACCTTCGGCACGTCGATCCACCACCTGACGCTGAACCTGCTCGACATCGCCGATTACCGGACCTTCTTCAAAATCGTCCCGCCCCTGCGCGAAGAGGACGACCGTCTCGCCATGGTCGAGGCCCTGGCTGCGGGCGAGATCGACGTCATCTCGTCGATGCATACGCCCCAGGACGAGGAATCCAAGCGCCTGCCATTCGAAGCCGCCGCCCCGGGTGCCGTCGGGCTGGAGACCCTGCTGCCCGCCGCCTTGCGCCTGGTCCATGGCGGTCATCTGGACCTGCCGTCGCTCTGGCGTGCCTTGTCCACCAACCCGGCCAAGCGGCTGGGCCTGGAAACGGGCACCCTGGCGCCGGGGACGCCCGCCGATCTGGTCCTGTTCGACCCGGACGCGCCCTTCGTGTTGGACCGCTGGACCATGGCCTCGAAATCCAAGAACACCCCCTTCGACGGCGCCCGGATGGAGGGCCGCGTCCTGGGGACCTGGGTCGGCGGCATCCGGGTCTATGGCGGTTGAGGCGCTGAACGTGTTCGGGGTTGCTTGGGCCTGGAGCGGACATTGGTCGACTGGGTGAAAGCCGGTCCATCGGCGGGCCGCGGTGCGGCTATCCGACGCTTGTTCGGCAGCACTTTATGTCAGCCAAGTCCGCAGAAGCCCTGAGCGTAGCGCCAACGGCAACCAGATCGCCGGGCCGGGGGGCGGCCCGGCGATGGAC
>JBCCCB010000284.1:0-5594 GCA_039033775.1 Pseudomonadota bacterium
CGGTCAACCGCCGCCTGGCCAAGGGACACGGCTACTACTTGCAACACGCCAAAGAGACGTGTTTGGTGGGCAAGAAGGTACGCCTGGAAGCGAGAGGATTGCCTTGTTGTTGCTACTGACCCGTTGTGCCCGCACTTCTCTTGTTCTCGCCGTGCTTGTTGCTGGTTGTAGGGAGATGATCCTCCCGGATTGAATGGAAACGCCATTATGGATGTAATTTTCGCCGAGCGGCGAGGCCAGAGTCAAAAGCCGCAAGAGATCTACCAGATCATTGAGCAGTTGGTGCCTCAAGGTAAGCTGGCGCCTGCCATCGTCGCATCAGGCCCAGCGACCCGAAGCCCTGCGCCACGGTGTCGGACTGAACGTCGCCGTCGTAGTTCTTACAAGCCCAGACATAGCCGCCGGACCACTTCATGGCCGACGCCACCATGTCGTCGATCAGGCGGTGTTCGTAGGTGATGCCGGCCTCTTTGAAGGCGTCGGCGAACTCCTCGTCGAAGACCTTCTGGAACAGGATCATGAACTGGCCGTCATACTGCTTCATGATCGTGTTCTTGGTCGATAGATAGACCGGATAGCCCCGCTTCAGACCGTAGTTGAAGGAGGCGCGGGCGAAGTCGATGATCGAATTGTCTAGATTGTACATCGACATGAACACCCCGGAGGAGGGGGCGTCGAAGACCTCGTGCTCCTCCTCGGTGCCGTCTTCGCCGACGAACTTCATGGTCAGCTTGCCGGGCCCGGGGAACTTCATGTCGGTTGCGCGATACTGGTCGCCAAAGGCGTGACGGCCGATGACGATGGGCTGGGTCCAGCCGGGGACCAGACGGGGCACGTTCGAGCAGATGATCGGCTCGCGGAAGACCACACCGCCCAGGATGTTGCGGATCGTGCCATTGGGGCTGCGCCACATCTTCTTGAGACCGAATTCCTCGACCCGAGCCTCGTCGGGCGTGATCGTGGCGCATTTCACGCCGACGCCGATTTCCTTGATCTTCTCAGCGGCGTCGATGGTGATCTGGTCGTCGGTGGCGTCGCGGCTCTCCATGCCGAGGTCGTAGTAGAGCAGGTCCACATCCAGGTAAGGCAGGATCAGCTTGTCCTTGATGAACTGCCAGATGATGCGGGTCATCTCGTCCCCGTCGAGTTCGACGACGGGGTTGTCTACCTTGATCTTGGTCATGGGGGCCTCTGAACGGTTGGTCGTTGCGCCGCTCTCCTAACCCATCCACGCGGCCTGGGCTAGTGGTATGCCATCGCATACCGAAGAGTCTGCCGGGCAACAGGTGGACCCCGGGATGATCCTCCGGGATTGACCGTTCGGCAGGGCTGTGGCCGGTGGGTGCAGGGCAGAAAAACAAGGAGGCCGGCGGCATGATCGGCACGATGAAGGTGGTGGCGCGGCGATGGCAGCGGGAGGGGCGGTATCCCCTGGTGACATCGACCCTGCGGAAGGTCTGGCAGGGTGCCAAGAATGCAGGAGATCGTGGACGGATCGCGCGGGTCGACCGGGCGCTGGCCGAGGGGCGGCTGCCCGACGATCCGGCGGCGGCCGTGGCGATGGTCATGGATGATCCGGCCTTCGCGGCGGTCCGGCCGATCCAGCAGCGGGACGAGCTTACGGGGCTCATCGAATTGGTCGCGGCGCGCAAGCCGCGAGTGCTGATGGAAATCGGGACGGCGCGGGGCGGCACGCTGATGCTGATGACGCGCTTCGCGGCCCAAGATGCGGTCGTGGTCAGCGTGGACCTGCCGTTCGGGCGGAACGGGGGCGGCTATCCGGAATGGAAAGTGCCCCATTACCGCGGTTTCGCGACCGAGGGCCAGACCTTGCATCTGATCCGCGGCGACAGCCATGCGGAGGCGACGCGGCGCGAGGTGGAGGGTCTGCTCGGGGCCAAGCGGATCGAGTTTCTGATGATCGATGGCGATCATTCGGCGGAGGGGGTTGCGCGGGATCACGCGCTCTGGTCGCCGTTGATGGCGCCGGGGGGTATAATGGCGCTGCACGACGTGTTGGAGAATCGCTTCGACCCATCCATCGACGTCAACCGATTCTGGGCCACGTTGGAGGCCGACCCGGCCATCTCGACCCGCCTTTTGGTCGGCGATCCGGACCAGGGGAATTTCGGCATCGGGCTGGTCGAGATGCCGGGCTGAGCCGGGAGGTCACTTTCGGGCGAAGAAGTCCGCGATCCTGGGCGAGAGCCAGGCCCAGAGCGCCGGCGCGCCTGTTTCGACCTTGGGACCGACGCGGGCGCGGAACTGGTCTTCGGTGACGGCGTATTCCGTCCAGGATCCGCCGCCATTGGCCAGGTTTTGGTTGGGCGGCTGGAACCGGTCCAGGGACTTGGCGAACCGGGCATCGGGGGTTTCGGCGGCCTCGAATTCGTCCCAGAGGGCGCGAAACTCGGCGGCTTGATCCCGGGGGAGCAGGCCGAAGAGGCGGTCCGCGGCGGCCGCCTCATCGGTTGCTTGCGCGCCCTCTTCGGCGAAGAGCGGCGTATCGCCGGCGTCGATTTCCACCAGGTCGTGGAGGATGAGCATGCGGATGACGCGGTCGCGGTCGATCCCCGGCGGGGCATGGGGCGCGAGCGTCAAGGCGAAGAGCGTGAGGTGCCAGGAATGCTCGGCGGAGTTCTCGTGGCGCGAGCCATCGGCCAGGCGGGTGGCGCGGGTCACGGATTTCAGGCGATCGGCCTCCATCAGGAAAGCCATGCGGGCATTCAAATCCGGTGTCTCAGGCATCGGGCTCCGGCGGCTTGTGGTCCCTGATCCGGCGCGCCAACAATTCCTGGGCGCGCAAGGCCGCGCGCTGGACCCGGACGGAGGTGATGAACGCTTCCTGCAAGGTCTGGGACGAATCGCCCAGGGCGCGGCCCATGATGCCGATGATCTCCTCGTCGCCGGTCGCTTCGACATGTTCGATGACGTCCGCGGCCAGCTTGTCGGCCAGCTCCTCGGCCAATCGGCTCATCTGGTGGTCTCGGTCAGGCGCCGGGCGACGTAGGATTTCACCGAGTCGATCATCGGGTCCATATGCGGGTCTTCGAAGAAATGGCCCGCGCCCTCCATCTCCTGGTGGGTGATGGTGATGCCTTTTTGCTCGTGCAGCTTGTTGACCAGCGATACGGTATCGGCCGGGGGCGCCACCCGGTCGGCGCCGCCATTGATGATGAGGCCGCTGCTAGGGCAGGGGGCGAGGAAGCTGAAATCGTAGCGGTCGGCAGGGGGCGAGACCGAGATGAAGCCGGTGATTTCCGGACGGCGCATGAGAAGTTGCATGCCGATCCAGGCCCCGAATGAGAAGCCTGCCACCCAGCAATGCTTGGAGTTCGGGTTGAGGCTTTGAAGGTAGTCGAGCGCCGAGGCCGCGTCGCTGAGTTCGCCGATGCCCTGATCGTATTCGCCCTGGCTGCGGCCGACGCCACGGAAATTGAACCGCAGGACGGTGAAGCCCAGGTCCTGGAACGCATAGTGCAGGTTGTAGACCACGCGGTTATTCATAGTGCCGCCGAATTGCGGGTGCGGGTGCAGGATGATCGCGATTGGGGCGTCCTTGACCTTCTGCGGATGGTAGCGGCCCTCTAGGCGGCCTTCGGGTCCGGGGAAGATCACTTCGGGCATGGGTACTCCTGGTGGTTGACGCGGGCCGCGCCCGGACGCATTTTGCCGGGCCTGCGGAGAGGTATGGGGCCAGCCGCGGAACGTCAACGGAGGGGCGCATGAAGCTGAGCACGAAGGGCCGATATGCCATGGTCGCTTTGGCCGATTTGGCGATGCAGCCCGCGGGGGATTTGTCGACGCTGGGTGACATCTCGAAGCGGCAGGATGTATCTTTGCCGTATCTGGAGCAGCTGTTTGTGAAGCTGCGCCGGGCGGAATTGGTGCAGTCGGTGCGGGGGCCGGGCGGCGGCTATCGCTTGGCGCGTCCGGCGTCGGAGATCCGGGTGTCGGACATCCTAGAGGCGGTCGACGAGACGGTGTCGGCCATGCAGCCAGGCGCGGGGGCCAAGGGCGGGCTGTCGGGGTCGCGGGCGCAATCGATGACGAACCGGTTGTGGGAATCGTTGTCGGCGAATGTCTATGTGTTTCTGCACCAGACGCGACTGTCGGACGTGGTGCAGAACGAGTTGACGCCCTGTCCGGCGGTTCCTTCGCTGTTCGAGGTGGTGGACGAATAGGTCAAGCGCCGGGGCTCTGCCGTTCGCAGGCTCACCCCCGGGATATTTCTGAAAGGAAGAAGGAGGGGCCTTGGATGCCCGAGCGCGTCTATTTGGATTGGAACGCGACGGCGCCGCTGCGGCCAGAGGCTCGAGATGCTGTCGTCGGGGCGTTGGATGTGCTGGGCAATCCGTCTTCGGTCCATGGCGAGGGGCGGGCGGCTAAGGGTCTTGTTGAACGGGCGCGGGCACAGGTCGCGGCGCTTGTGAGCTGCGATGCGTCAGAAGTGATCTTCACTAGCGGATCGACCGAGGCGGTCGCGTTGGCTTTTGCACAAGATTGGGATGTCGCCGCTTGTTCGCCTGTCGAACATGACGCCATTCTCCAGCAGCCTTGTGTCGAGGTGGTTGACCGGGATTTCCACAACGGCGGTACGCCAACGGTAGGGCGGGATGGTGTCTTTCGGGGAGACTTCGTTTCGGGCTTTGGACTAGCCGCAGCACCGCTTAAACGTGGGGATCGTGGCTTTCCGCGGGAGAGCCGAGGTCTGTTCGCATTGACGGCGGCGAGTTCGGAGACTGGTGTTGTTCAGCCGACTGCCGACGTCTTTCGCGAGTTCGTCGGGGAGTTCGATATCTCTCGTCGGTTTTGTGATGCGACGCAGATCGTTGGGAAGATGCCTTGGTCAATGGCGGCGGCGCGCTGTGACTACGCATGTCTCTCGGCCCACAAGCTGGGCGGGCCCAAGGGTATCGGCGCCTTGGTGATCCGGCGGGGGCTGGATGTCGTATCACAGATCAAAGGCGGCGGGCAGGAGATGGGGCGCCGGTCCGGCACCGAGAACATCCCCGGGATCGCCGGCTTCGGTGCTGCGGCCGTGGCGGCGGCGCGCGATCTGGACGCAGGCGCGTGGGAGAGGGTTGCCGAACTTAGAACTTTTCTAGAAACAAGTCTTGAGGGCGAGGATGGTCCGACTATTTTAGTCGGGAAGGAATCGCGGCGCCTGCCCAACACGTCCTGCCTGATCACCCCCGGGTGGAAGGGCGAGACCCAGGTGATGGCGTTGGACCTTGCGGGCTTTGCGGTCAGCGCGGGGTCGGCCTGCTCGTCCGGGAAGGTGCGCGAGAGCGCGGTGCTCCGGGCGATGGGATACGGGGCCGGGGAGGCCGATTGCGCGATCCGCGTGAGCTTGGGCCCCTCGGTGACGATGGAACAGGTGGAGAGGTTCGTGGAAACCTTTCTACGTCTGAGGAACAGGAGACGGTCATGACGGCTTTGGACGACATTCAGGTCAAGGACGGCGTCGAGGCGGAGACCGTCGAAGCGGTGAAATCCCTTGCGGGCACCTATAAGCACGGCTGGGACACCGATATCGAGATGGAATACGCCCCCAAGGGGCTGTCCGAGGATATCGTCCGCCTGATCTCGGA
>JBCCCB010000285.1:0-5588 GCA_039033775.1 Pseudomonadota bacterium
CGACCGAATAGGGCGGGAAGTTGTAGTGCAGCAGGAAGTTCGATTTGAAGTTGCCGTGCAGCGCGTCGATGAATTGCTCATCATCGCCGGTGCCCAACGTCGTCACCACGAGGCCCTGGGTTTCGCCACGGGTGAACAGCGCCGACCCATGCGTGCGGGGCAGAAGGCCCACTTCGGAGACGATGTCCCGGACCTCGTCCAGGGCGCGCCCGTCGATGCGCTTCTTGTTCTTGACCACGTCGCCACGCAACACGCTGGATTCCAGCTTCTTGAGCGCGGTGCCCAGGTTCGGATCCTCAAGCTGCTCCTCGCTCAGTTCGGCCTTGATGGCCTCCTTAGCGGCGGAGACGGCGCCCGTCCGCTCCTGCTTGTCGAGTATGGCATAGGCGTCGCGCATCTTCTGCTCGCCCGCCGCCTTCACGGCCGCATAGAGGTCGGAATAATCCGGCGGCTGGAAGTCCATCGGCTCCTTCGCGGCGTCCTCGGCCAGCGACACGATCAAATCAATGACAGGCTGCATCTGTTCATGCCCGAACTTCACGGCGCCCAGCATCTCGGCCTCGGACAGCTCATAGGCCTCCGATTCTACCATCATCACGGCGTCCTTGGTGCCCGCGACGACCAAGTCGAGCCGCTGCTCGGGGTTGTTCTTGAGGTCCTGCATGTCGTCGACGGACGGGTTCAGGATGTATTCGCCATCCACGAAGCCCACGCGGGCGCCGGCGATCGGGCCCATGAACGGCGCGCCGGAAATCGTCAAAGCCGCGGAGGCGGCGATCATAGCGACGATGTCGGGATCGTTTTCCAGATCGTGGGACAGCACGGTGCAGATCACCAGCACTTCGTTCTTGAACCCATCGACAAATAGCGGTCGGATCGGCCGGTCGATCAGGCGCGAGGTCAGCGTCTCTTTCTCGGTCGGGCGCGCTTCACGTTTGAAAAAACCGCCAGGCACTTTGCCGGCGGCGTAATACTTCTCGTTATAGTGGACGGTCAGCGGGAAGAAATCCTGGCCCGGCTTCGGCGCCTTGGCATAGGTGACGGCGGCCATCACGGAGGTCTCGCCATAGGTGGCGATCACGCAGCCATCGGCCTGACGGGCGATCTTGCCCGTCTCCAGGGTGAGGGAATCGTGTCCCCACTCCATCTCTTTCTTAACGATGTTGAACATATTCATCCTGTCTGGGGACGGTCCCGGCCTTCCGGGTTCCCCTTGCATATGGCGGCCCCATTGCCGCCGGCCCCTGTCCTTCGCACGACGCCGGGGCCAGGGCGTCACGTCTCAGATGGCGCTGCTGTAGCGAAAGATCAATGCAAGGGAAAGGGTTTGCGGTGTCGCGGGATCAGCCAGCGGCGCCTTTCCGCAGCACCACGCGGCGGGCGGTGCCGTCTGCGGCATCCGTCAAGGTCGCCAGGGTGCCCATGCTCTCCAACAAAGCGCTGGCTTCGGCGGCCTTACGGGCACGCAGATCCAGAATAACTGCTCCGTCGGGCGTCACGGTCCGAAGGAAAAAATCCCAGTAGGTGTCGACTGGATAATGATACCCGCACGATACGAGGCTGACGGCCAGATCGACAGATGGCTCCCGGGTGATATCCACCTTTTCCGGATTGCGGCAGACGATAGCGCCGGGATCGACGCCATTATCCGTCAGGAAGCGTTCGGCCACGGCTAGGCTTGTATAGGCGGCGCCCGTCTTATCGAATCCGAAATGCCGCTCGTCCGACGTTTCCAGGTCGATCAGCAGCAGATGCGGTTTCTGATCCTGCCAGAGAAAGAGATCGAACACGGCATAGCCGCAGCCGATATCTGCAACGCGCCTCGGTGAAAGCGTGTCGAGTATCGGCTTCATTTCCTGATATTCCAGCCAGATGATCGCGGCCGCCCGCCGGATCAAATCGTCGCCCATCTCGTCCACGACCGCACGCAGAGGGGTCTCGTCGCCATCGACCCAAGCCCGGATCAGCCGGCCGGACCGGGGTCGATCGCGCACGATCTCGGACCGCTGTAGGATCAGATTGACCACGTCCGCTGGTTCGAAGGCCCCGATCTCGAGATCGCGGATCCGCGGGTCGGACGTGGCGTCCAAAATGGCGTCGAAAGTAATCACGGGCGGGCTCCGGATATCGTCTTCCGACCTGTTACCGTCGTTCGGACGGGCCCGAAACGCAAAAGGCCGCGCCAAGCGACGCGGCCTTGCCCGGGGTGGCAGGCGATCAGCGGCGGATGCCCAACCGCTTGATCAGGTCGGCGTAGCGGCTTTCATCTTTGCCGCGCACATAATCCAGCAGCTTGCGGCGCTGGGCAACCATCATCAGAAGGCCACGGCGCGAGTGGTTGTCCTTCTTATGGGTCTTGAAATGCTCGGTCAGGGTGGCGATCCGGCTGGTCAGAATGGCAACCTGGACTTCGGGCGATCCGGTGTCGCCCTCCTTGGTCGCGTATTCCTTGATAAGACGGTTCTTTTCTTCGACTGTGATCGACATCGGGGGCTCCTGCATAGGTTAAGGGATGGCACCGTCCGGGATGTCGTCCAGTCCGGGCCCATGGAGATGAGGCGCCCGCCTACCGCAGTCGGACAGATTTGCAAAGAGGTGATTGGTATCCTTCTGATTAACTAAGGGATCCGAAACGGTTAGGGCCCGAAGCGAAGGCCTGCTATGCATCATCCATCTGCCGGAAAGCATGTCCGCTCGATCCCCGGCGCCGTCACCGCGTCACCCTTTTTTGGAGGAGCCGAAGATGTTCCTGATCGCTGGATTGCTGGGAATGGTCGTCTCGGGCGTCATGATGATGGCCCCCCTGCCCGGCGAAGAGGAGGCGATCGACGCCGACGAGCGGGCCGAGGGCCCAGACATCTTCGCAGACGACGACGCTGACGAATCTGGCGCCGGTTTGCCGGAAGCGCAGCCGTTGTCGGCGCAACTCTCCGCTCAACAGACAGAAGCGTCGGACATCGGTCCAAGCGGCCCAATCACGGACCTGATCCCCGGTGATTATCTCAGCGATGCCGTGCAAGGCTCCGAAACCTCGGCCATCCAACACCAGACCGACGCGATGTTCGGCGGCGCGACGGATGAAACGATTTCCGGTCATGAAGGAAGCGATCTCATCCTGGGAAATGACGGCAACGATTCTCTCACGGGGAAAGACGGCCGGGATGAACTCATCGGCGGTCGGGGTGGCGACGTCCTATCGGGCGGTGACGGCGACGATATCCTCTGGGGCGATGATGGCGGAGATCGCCTGGACGGCGGCGACGGCAACGACCTTCTGATCGGAGGCGATGACGACGACATGCTGATGGGCGATGACGGCGACGACCGGCTGTTCGGCCAAGGCGGCGCAGACCTCATGATCGGCGGCGCGGGCGATGACATCCTGGACGGCTCCGAGGTGGAACCGGGCCCGGGCGACCATGGCGACGTGCTGCACGGTGGCGAAGGCGACGACACGCTAGCCGGGTCCGCTGGGGACATCCTCGAAGGCGGCGAAGGCGCGGACACCTACCTGTTCCGCGCGCCATCGGTCGGTGCATTTATTTCCCCCAATGCCATGTTGGATGCAGCGATCATTACCGATTTCGACCTGACCGAAGACCGGATCGAAATCGCCTTGGACGGCGATTTCTCCGATACGTCGTCCGTGGCGATCCAATCGGATGAAGCCGGCACAAGTGTTACGGTCGACGGCGTCATGGTCGCACGGATTGCCGGTGTTCAGGGCGTCACGATGGACCATATCAGCCTGATCCAGACCACCTGATCCGACGATCCGATGGCCCTGCCCCGCTCGCCCCTGTCGTCCCAAGTCAGGGAAGATGCCTCACCTCGAATTCTTGAAGAGATCGCTCTGTCGAGGTTGAATGCGAGAATGCCGTTCAGCTTTGGCGCATTCCAAGAGATCTGACGTCGATCCCCAGGCGCCCATCAGCCCCGCAAGAATAACAGGAGCGCTTTGACAACCTCTTCGGGTGCTTCTTCCATGGCGAAATGTCCCGCCGAGATCGGCGTGTCGACCACGCTCTCCGCCCAATCCCGCCAAACGGCCGCCGGATCGCCGGTCGAGGCCGGAAAACCGTGCCGTGCCCAAAGAAACGCCATGGGTGCCGCGATCCGGCGACCGTCCCGTCGGTCCGCCGCATCCACCACGCGATCCTTATGGTATCCCGCCCGATAATCTGCGCACATCGCCGTCAGCCGCGCCGGATCGGCGGCCTGGGCGCGATAGCTCTTCAAAGCCTCTGGCGCGAACGGATCGAGCGATTTCGACATGGTCCAGGACGCCAGCGTCCAGTCGATCCAACCCGATGGATCGCCGGCGATCAGCCGTTCGGGCATCGGCGCGGGCTGGGCCAGGAAGGTCCAATGATAGGCCTTGTGTGCCAGATCAGCGTCCCATGCCTGCCAAAAGGCAAGGGTGGGAATGACCTCCAATATGCCCAGACGGGCGATCCGCGCGGGATGATCCAAGGCGAAGCGATAGGCCACGCGCGCACCGCGATCATGGCCGACGATATCCGCGCGCCGATGGCCCAGCCCATCCAAGATCGTCACAAGATCGGAGGCCATCCGACGTTTCGAATAGACCGTATGGTTCGCATCGTCGGCAGGGGCGCCGCTGTCGCCATAGCCCCGCAAGTCGGGCAGGATGCAAGTGAACCGCTCGGCCAGACGGGGCAGGACGGGCAGCCAGCAGCGATGGTTCTGGGGAAAGCCATGCAGCAGGACCAGGGGCGGCCCCGTCCCGGCCACGCGGATCGCCAGATTGGTTCCGTCATCAGCCTGGATATCGTGTCGGATCATCGGGCCTCCCATGGCATCGGTTGCACCGCATATCCGATGTAGAGCGGATGCTTGGGATGGCCGTCCTTCGACAGCCCCAATGTCGCAAGCGGTTTGCCGGTATCGCGCAGCAAGGCCGCGACCGCTGCGCCCCGCGCCAGATGCGCGCCATGGGTTCCCCAGGCGCAGACGACGGTATCGGCCCAGCGGGCCGCCTCGGCGATCGCATGATCGTTGGCGGGGCCACCCACAGGGTCGGGATGGGCCCGCATGTCCTTCGGATCGGTCGCCCGATAGGCGAAGATATTGGTCACCCGGAACGCTCCGTGGCCCAGGGCGCGGGCGCGCCGCTCGCACCGTTCGACCGTGGGATCGTTGGCCAGTTCGGTCGCGGTGGACGGGTTCAGCATCACGAAATTGATGCGGGTCGCGCGGTCGTCCCAGGTGCGGACCAAGTCGTAGCGGTATTGTTCGCAATCGGAATAGACGGCGATGGACGGGGCATCCCCCTTGACGGATCGGCGGGTGATCATGGGCTCTCCCTTGCCAGCCCGGTGCCCCCGGCACAAGACCGCCCCGCCCCGGGTGGGTCCGAGGCGGGGCGCAACGCTGGGGGCGTGGATCAGGCGAAGGCGGCTTCGGGCTCGACGTCGCGCGCGCTCCGCAGTTCGATCACGAGCGCGGCGACCACGCCGAACAGGACATGGCCCCAAAGCGCAACCCAGGTGATGCCCGTGAAGCCCAGGAAGGCGGGCATGCCGGCAACCAGATGCGCCATGACATACAACGCGAAGATCCACAGA
>JBCCCB010000286.1:0-5534 GCA_039033775.1 Pseudomonadota bacterium
CTTCCTCCACGGCTTCGACCGCCCCAACCTGTCCCTGGCCTTCCAGCCCAAGAACAGTCCCCGCAGCCAAATCCTATCCTTCGCCGCCGCCCGCAAGGGCCAATCGGGCATCGTCTATTGCGGCACCCGCGCCAAGACCGAGAGCCTGGCCAAGGCCCTGCAAGACGAAGGCCACACCGCCTGCCACTACCATGGCGGGATGGAGGCCGAGGATCGCCGCATCGTCGAAACACGCTTCCAGCGCGAAGATGGGCTGATCGTCGTCGCCACGGTGGCCTTCGGCATGGGCGTCGACAAGCCCGACATCCGCTGGGTCGCCCATGCCGACCTGCCCAAGAGCATCGAGGCCTATTACCAGGAAATCGGGCGGGCGGGCCGCGACGGCGCCCCCGCCGACACCATGACGCTGTTCGGCTCCGACGACATCCGCTACCGCCGCCAACAGATCGACGAGGGGCTGGCGCCGCCCGAGATGAAGCAAGCCGATCACGGTCGCCTCAATGCCCTCCTGGGTCTGGCCGAAGCCCAGATCTGCCGCCGCGCCAAGCTCCTCGCCTATTTCGGCGAAACGCGCGCGCCTTGCGGCAATTGCGACCTCTGCGCCAAACCGCCCGAGCTGTTCGACGCCACCACCGAAGTCCGCAAGGCGCTCTCCGCCATGCTCCGCACCGAGGAACGCTTCGGCACCGGCCACCTGATCGACGTGCTGACCGGCGCCCAGACCGACAAGATCCGCCGCTTCGGCCATGACCAGCTGCCCACCTTCGGCTGCGGCGCCGACACACCAAAACACCAATGGCAGGCCGTCTTCCGCCAGATGATGGGCCTCGATCTCGTCCGCCCGGATTCGGAGCGCCACGGCGCGCTTCGCTTCATGCCAGCCGCGCGGCCCATTCTGAAGGGTGAGGCCAGCGTGCGGCTTCGCCGCGACACGATCCAAAAGGCCGAACGCCGCCCCGCCGTGAAGCAATTGGTCGCCGAAGAAGACGCCCCCCTCCTCTCGGCCCTCAAGGCCCAGCGCCGCGCCCTGGCCGAGGCCCAGGGAGTGCCCGCCTACGTGGTCTTCACCGACCGCACCCTGATCGAGATGGCCGAAAAACGCCCCGCCACCCTGGACGAGATGGCCCGCATCTCCGGCGTGGGCGCCACCAAGCTCGACCGCTACGGCGCCACCTTCCTGTCGGTCATCACGGGCGAGGCACCCGACGCCCAACACCCCGCCCGCCGCAAGCTGGCCGGCCGGTCCGAGGGCGCCATCTACGACCGCCTTCTGTCGGTCCAAAACGACCTGAGCCGGGGCGAAACGGGCCTCGACAAACCCATGACCTGCTCGTCCTCGCAATTGGCCAAGGTCGCCAAAGCGCCCCCCGACCCCGACGCCCTGCACCGCATCCTGGGCGACCGCCACGCCGAACGCTTCGGAGAGGCGTTCCTGGAGATCCTGCGCGAAAGCGCCTGACCCCCCATTCTCCCCGAAGCTGACGAGACACACCCGGAGACACATGCTGACACGCCGATTGACGAAGCCGGTTCACCAGATGCAGGAACGGAACACCCGACCCGCCTGACGGGAACTTTTCTTACGATCCATCCCGCGGCGACCTGGGGCGCTGACTCATGAAAATACTCTTCGTTCATCAGAACATGCCCGGCCAGTATCGCGAGATGCTGGATTGGCTGCGGGCCCAGGGCGGGCATCAACTTGTCTTTCTGACGCAACGCCAGAACTACCCGGATGTCGAAGGTGTCCAGAAGGTCGTCTATCGGTCCCACCATCGCCCAGCCGACGACGCCTACGGGCTGTCCAAGGTGTGGGAGGAAGCGACCGGCTACGGCTATGGCGCGGCGCAAGCGGCCCAGCAGTTGAAGGCCAAGGGGTTCACGCCCGATATCATCCTGGGTCACACCGGTTGGGGCGAATTGCTGTTCATGAAGCAGGTCTATCCGAACGTGCCGATCCTGGGCTTCTTCGAGTACTACTACCTCGAATACGGCGGCCCGGTGAACTTCGACCCCGAGGAGCCCGTCTCCGACGCGTCCAAGTTCCTGCTGCATGCCCGGAACGCGGTTCCGAATACCAATATCCACGTGGTGGATCGCGGTCTGGCGCCGACCAACTGGCAGCGCGATACGTTCCCCGCGGCCTTCCACGACAAGCTCTATGTCTGCCATGACGGCATCCGCACGGACCGGCTGGGTCCCGACCCGGACGTGTCGCTGCAACTGGGCCGGGTCGGGAAGGTAACCCGGACGGACGAGATCTTCACCTATGTCGCCCGCAACATGGAACGGACGCGGGGCTTCCATTTGTTCATGCGCGCCCTGCCTCGGATCCTGAATGCCCGGCCCAATGCGCGCGTGCTGATTGTCGGCGGCTCGGGGGCGTCCTATGGCAAGGCCAGCCAGTCCGAAGGCGGCTTCCGCGCCGAGATGGAGCGGGAGGTCGGGCATCTGGTGGATTGGGACCGCGTGCATTTCCTGGGTCAGGTGCCCTATGCCCAGTTCCAGAAGATCATCCAGATCAGCCGTTGCCACATCTACCTGACCATGCCCTTCGTGCTGTCCTGGTCGCTCTTGGAAGCCATGGCGATGGAGGCGACCGTCGTCGCCGCCGACGTGGCCCCGGTGCGTGAGGCGATGACCCACGGCGAGACCGGGCTTCTGGTCGACTTCTTCAATCCGGAGGCGCTGGCCGACCAAGTGGCCGAGGTGCTGGCCGACGCGCCGGCCTATGCCCATCTGGGGCAGGCGGCGCGGGCGCATGTGGTGCGGGAATACGACTTCCTGACCAAGTGCCTGCCCCAGCATATCGACCAGATCAACGCGCTGGTCCCGGAGGATCGGCGCCTGTCGATGTGATCAGGCCGCCCTGGCCGCCGCCTCGGAGCGGAGGAAGACCGGCGCATCGAGCGGGCTGTCCTGCCAGTCGTAACCACCGGTCTGGAAACCGCGCAGGTCCGCCGGGTCGGTGATCCGGTTTTCGGCCACGAACCGGGCCATGGCGCCCCGCGCGCGCTTGGCGGCGAAGCTGATGACCTTGGGGCCGCCGGGGCGGTCTTCCAAGAAGGTTGGCGTCACGACCGGGATCGTCAGGGCCTTCCGGTCGACGGCGCCGAAATATTCCTGGCTGGCGCAGTTCAGCAGGGACGTGGCGCCGGTCCGGTCAGCATCTTCGTTCAGCGCCGTCGCGATCCGGTCGCCCCAGAACGCGTACAAATCCTTGCCCCGCCGCGTTTTCAGTCGCGTGCCCATTTCCAGCCGGTAGGGTTTCAGCGCGTCCAGCGGGCGCAGCAGGCCGTATAGTCCCGACAGGATTCGAAGGTTGTCCTGGGCATGGAGCAGGGCGTCATCGGAGAGGGTTTTGGCCTCCAGCCCGGTATAGGTGTCGCCAGCGAAGGCGAAAACGGCGGGTTTCTCGGGCGCCATGTCCCAGTCGCGGAAGCGGTCGCGGTTGAGGCGGGCGAGGGGCTCGGAGATCGACATGAGCCGCCGCAGGTCGCCGATGCCCTGCCGGCGCGCGGTGACGAGCAGCTTGGCGGTGTCCGCGGCGAAGCGGGGCTTGGTCGTATCGCGATCGACGGGGTCGAAATCGAGGGATTTGGCGGGGGAGATGACGGTGATCATGGATTGGAACGTAGACCTTGGGCGGGCAGGTGCAAGATGGGGGCACCCCCCGTACACCCGGCGTACACCCCCTGTGCGAACGTGCGTTCGCACGGTTTTGGCAACGGGATCTTAATTGGTCCATGCCTTCGCCTCCGGAGAGGGCGGGAGCGAGGGGTCTCCCCTCGCGCTCCCCGGGATATTTGTGAAGGGAAGAAGAGGGGCGCGTTAAGGTTAATGCGCTCCTGTCATCACGGGTCCAGAAATACGCATGGCGCATCGGCTTGCCGCGGGCGTCTCGCTGGGATTGGAGTGAGGACCTCCTGCCCTTGTCGGGTCGGGCATGTGGACCGTCGTCGGATCGTTGGCGGCCCTATGGCGAACTGCGTGACCGTTGAATCACCTAGATGGGCGAAAGCGTTTGCGTCGCAATCGCTGCCTCGCCCATCGAGGTGATCCAGTGTCCCCAGTTAAACGCCGTTCGCTGTCGATGCCGGAGCGCAGGATGTGGCGTTGCCGCCATGGATCGGGGCAATTACCGCGGCGCTCTTGCCACTCTGGCGCTGACGGCGTTCGGTCAGGCGCGCCCTTCGCCGGAGGTCCCCAGCATGACCCGCCCCCGCCGCGTCCTGATCGTGGTCGAGAATCTGCCCGTCCCCTTGGACCGCCGCGTCTGGCTGGAAGCCACGACCTTGCACGGCGCAGGCTACGAGGTCTCGGTCATCTGCCCGATGGGCCGGGGCTGGGATGCGGCCTATGAGGAAATCGAGGGCGTCCATATCTACCGTCACCCCGCCCCGCCCGAAGCCCATGCCGGTGCCGTCGCCTATGCGCGGGAATACCTGCACGCGATCCGGCACTGGTTCCGTCTGGCCCGCATCGTCCGGCGCGAACGGGGGTTCGACGTGATCCATGGCTGCAACCCGCCGGATCTGATCTGGCTGCTGGCGTTGCGCTATCGGCTGGCGGGCGTGCGCTACCTGTTCGACCATCACGATGTCTGCCCCGAGCTCTTCGAGGCGAAGTTCGGCAAGCGGGGCCTGCTGTACCGCGTGATGCTCTGGTGGGAGCGGATCACCTTCGCCTGTGCCGATGTGAGCATCGCCACCAACGAGAGCTTCGCCCGGATCGCGCGGGAGCGGGGGAAAATGGCGGCCGAGGACGTGTTCGTCGTCCGCTCGGCGCCGAAGGTCGAGAAGTTCGTGCCGGGGCCGGGCGACCCCGCGTATCGCAAGGCCGAGACGGTGCTCGGCTGGATCGGGATCATCGGTCAGCAGGAGGGGCTCGACCTGATGGTCGACGCCGTGGCGCATCTGGTGGCGGAGGGGCGGGACATCCACGTGGTGGTGGTCGGCTTCGGCCCGCACCAGCCAGTGGTCGAGGCGCAGGTGCGCGACGCCGAACTGACGGACCGCATCACCTTCACCGGCGCGCTTTATGGCGACGAGATGCTGGCGGCCTTGAACGCCATCGACATCGGTCTGGCGCCCGATCCGAAGAACGCGATGAACGATATCTCCACCATGAACAAGGTCATGGAATACATGACCCTGGGCAAGCCGTCGGTCCAGTTCGACTTGACGGAGGGGCGCGCCTCGGCCGGGGATGCCTCGCTCTATGCCAAAGCCAACGACCCGGGGGATTTCGCGGCCAAGATCGCCTGGCTGATCGACCACCCGGAGGAGGCCGCCGAGATGGGGCGGCGGGGCCGGGCCCGGGTGCTGGACCGGCTGAGCTGGGCGCATTCGGCGCCGCGCTTGTTGGCGGCCTACGACCGGATCTTCGCGGCGGGCTAGGCGGCGTCTGCATTTATCTGAGCCAGTCCATGGCGCATGCGATGTCGACGAAGGCCTTGAAGCTTGTCAGGGTCTTCTCGCATCGCAGCGCGATCCGCCGGAACCGTTTGAGCCTGTTGAAGAAGCACTCGACGA
>JBCCCB010000287.1:0-5526 GCA_039033775.1 Pseudomonadota bacterium
GCCCCATGAGCGCAGGTGCGCCTCGAGCAGCCGACGCGCGACAATGTCGCCGTCCACGATGAGCGCCTGGCTATTGGCATCGGCGGCGACCCGATCAAGGGGACCGAGCATATCGACGTGCTCGAGATGTTCCTGGCCGATGACGAGACGCAGTCGATCATCATGATCGGCGAGATCGGTGGCACGGCCGAGGAAGAGGCCGCCGAATTCCTGGCCTCTGAAAAGAAGAAGGGCCGCTGGAAGCCCACCGCCGGCTTCATCGCCGGCCGCACGGCGCCTCCGGGCCGCCGCATGGGGCATGCCGGCGCCATCGTCGCGGGTGGCAAGGGCGATGCGGACTCGAAGATCGAGGCCATGAAGTCCGCCGGGATTGTGGTGGCTGATAGCCCAGCGACACTGGGCGAGGCGGTGAAAGCCGCCATCGACGCTGGATAATATGAAGACGATGGGAGGAGACGCCCATCCTACGGGAGATGAAGATGAAACTTGGACAAACGCTTCGTAGGATAGGGCTGTGCCCCATCTTGGCATTTGCACCCCCCGCCTTCGCCGACGTCCCCACCGCCTGCACCGAGACGCCCGCCTTCGCCGACGCCATCGCCCAACTCGAAGCGGACGGCTGGCAGGTCCAGCCCCGCGACGCACAGCTGACCGAGGCGCAGATCGACGCGCTGGCCTGGACGCTCATGGCGATGCGCTTCATCGGCGGCGATACCGGCGGGCAGACGACGGAGACGCTTCTCGACCTGCAGCGCAACGCCGCCCCCGGCCTGCTCGTCCGCGTCGATACCGATACCACACGCGCTCGTGTCTTGCTCGACGGGGACGACGCGCTCACCGTCACGCAGACACGGACCATTCCCGGCCGGGTCGAGCGGGTCTGCCATTTGGCCAGCACCGGGCCCGCCCCCGACGGCGTCGAGCCGATCGACACGACCGGGTTCGACGGCGCACCGGCCACACTGGCCGAGTGGAGAACCGTCTTGCCGGAGGCCGAGTGATGACAAAAGCCGATCCCACCCGCGGCGCCCTGACGGCGCTGTGCCTGGCGCTCTCCGCCCCGGCCGCCGCCGAGATCGGCGATGTCGAGCCGCTCGACGGCGAAGCCTACCGCGTCGACCTGGCAAGCGGTCCGACCACCATTACCTTACCTGCCGGCCTCAGCACCCTGCGCGCCAAGCGCGAGCGGTTCCGCTACGGGCTGCGCGTGGACGAAACCAGCATGGCCATGGACACCGCCATCGCCTGGACCGCCCAATTCTGCGCCCGTTTCGGCCTCCGGGCCAGCCGCCACCGCATCGCCGGCGGCGGCGCCACCGGCCGCAATCTCAAGTTCAACTGCCAATAGACCGCCCGTCCGCACGCCCCAGGAGGAAGCCCCATGACCGACCAGTCCCCCAACGACGTCTTCCGCTCCACGTCCTTCATGCAGGGGCACAACGCGGAATATCTGGAACAGATGTATGCCCGTTACGCCACCGATCCCGGGGCGGTCGATGAAACGTGGCAGCAATTCTTCGACGCCCTGGCCGACGACAAGGGCGCCGTGCAGGCCGAAGCCCAGGGCCCATCCTGGGCGCGCACCGATTGGCCGCCCGAACCCTCCGACGACCTGACCGCCGCGCTGACCGGCGAATGGCCCGCCCCGCCCGCCGACCCGAAGGAAGCCCGCGCCGCGGGCGACAAGATCAAGGCCAAGGCCCAGGAAACCGGCGCCCAGGTCTCCGACGACCAAATCCGCCGCGCCGTACTCGACTCGATCCGCGCGCTGATGCTGATCCGCGCCTATCGGATCCGGGGCCATCTGGTCGCCAAGCTCGACCCCCTCGGCATGCGCGACCAGACCCCGCATCCGGAACTCGACCCGGCCTCCTACGGCTTCACCGAAACGGACCTGGACCGCCCGGTCTTCATCGACCAGGTCCTGGGGCTGGAAATCGCCACGATCCGCGACATCGTCGCCATCCTCAAGCGCACCTACTGCAACACCTTCGCGCTGCAATACATGCATATCTCCGACCCCGAACAGGCCGGCTGGCTGAAGGAACGGATCGAGGGTTTCGGCAAGGAAATCCAGTTCACCCAGAACGGCCGTCGCGCCATCCTCAACAAGCTGGTCGAGGCCGAGGGCTTCGAAAAGTACTTGCACGTCAAGTACATGGGCACCAAGCGCTTCGGCCTGGATGGCGGCGAGGCGCTGATCCCCGCCATGGAACAGATCATCAAGCGCGGCGGTCAGCTGGGTTTGGAAGACATCGTCATCGGCATGCCGCACCGCGGCCGCCTGTCGGTCCTGGCCAATGTCATGGGCAAGCCCTACCGCGCCATCTTCAACGAATTCCAGGGCGGCAGCTTCAAACCCGATGAGGTCGACGGCTCGGGCGACGTGAAGTACCACCTGGGCGCCTCAAGCGACCGGGAATTCGACGGCAACGTCGTCCACCTCTCGCTGACCGCGAACCCGTCCCACTTGGAAGCCGTGAACCCGGTCGTGCTGGGCAAGGTCCGCGCCAAGCAGGACCAGAAGGGCGACAAGGCGCGTCAGAAGGTCTGCGGCATCCTGCTCCACGGCGACGCGGCCTTTGCCGGTCAAGGCGTGGTGGCCGAATGCTTCGCGCTCAGTGGCGTGCGCGGCCACCGCACCGGCGGCACGATCCACATCGTGGTGAACAACCAGATCGGCTTCACCACGGCGCCCCACTTCTCGCGCTCCTCCCCCTACCCCACCGACAACGCCCTTGTGGTCGAAGCCCCCATCTTCCACGTGAACGGCGACGATCCCGAAGCCGTGGTCCACGCCGCCCGGGTCGCGACCGAGTTCCGCCAGAAATTCGGCAAGGACGTCGTCATCGACATCTTCTGCTACCGCCGCTTCGGGCATAACGAGGGCGATGAGCCCATGTTCACCAACCCGCTGATGTACAAGCGGATCAAAGGCCATAAGACGACCCTGTCGCTCTATACCGAACGGCTGGTGAAGGACGGCCTGATCCCCGAGGGCGAAATCGAGGATATGAAGGCCGCCTTCCAGGACCAACTGGCCCAGGAATTCGAGGCCGGAAAGGATTACAAACCCAATAAGGCCGATTGGCTGGACGGCCGCTGGTCCCATCTCGACAAGCGCAAGGAAGACGAATACATCCGCGGCGAAACCGCCATCGCCGCCGAGACCTTCAACCAGGTCGGCCACGCTTTGTGCAATGTCCCCGACGACATCCCGCTACACAAGACGGTCACTCGTCTTCTGGATGCCCGCCGCCAGATGTTCGACGATGGCGCGGGCTTCGACTGGGCCACGGCCGAGGCGCTGGCCTTCGGGTCCCTGCTCACCGAAGGCTACCCCGTCCGCCTCTCGGGCCAGGATTCCACCCGCGGCACGTTTTCCCAGCGGCATTCCGGCCTCGTGAACCAGGAAACGGAAGAGCGGTACTATCCGCTCAACAACATCCGCGACGGCCAGGCTCATTTCGAACCGATCGACAGCGCCCTGTCGGAATATGCCGTGCTCGGCTTCGAATACGGCTATTCGCTGGCCGAGCCCAACGCCCTGACCCTCTGGGAGGCCCAGTTCGGCGACTTCGCCAACGGCGCCCAGATCATGTTCGACCAATTCATCTCCTCGGGCGAAGCCAAGTGGCTGCGCATGTCGGGCCTGGTCTGCCTGCTGCCCCACGGCTTCGAAGGCCAGGGCCCGGAACATTCCTCGGCCCGGCTGGAACGCTTCCTGCAGATGTGCGGCTCCGACAATTGGATCGTGGCCAATTGCTCGACCCCGTCGAACTACTTCCACATCCTGCGCCGGCAGTTGCACCGGGATTTCCGCAAGCCGCTGATCCTGATGACACCGAAGAGCCTGCTGCGCCACAAGCTGGCCGTCAGCAAGAAGGACGACTTCACCACCGGGTCCAGCTTCCACCGCGTCCTCTGGGACGACGCCCAGCAAGGCAATTCCGAGCTGGACTTGCTACCCGACGACCAGATCAAGCGCGTCGTCATCTGCTCGGGCAAGGTCTATTACGACTTGCTGGAAGCCCGCGACGCGGCCGGCAAGGACGACACCTACATCCTGCGGCTGGAACAATTCTACCCGTTCCCCGCGTTGTCCATGGTCAACGAGCTGGGCCGCTTCAAATCCGCCGAGATCGTCTGGTGCCAGGAAGAGCCTAAGAACCAGGGCGCCTGGACCTTCGTGGAGCCCAATATCGAATGGGTGCTGACCCGCATCGGCGCCGCGCACACACGGCCGCTCTATGCCGGGCGCGCCGCCTCCGCCTCGCCTGCCACGGGTCTGGCAAGCCAACACAAATCACAACAGCAAGCGCTCGTTTCTGAGGCGCTGGGCACGGAGTAAGACATGTCCATCGAAGTCAAAGTCCCCACCTTGGGCGAATCCGTCACCGAGGCCACGGTGGCCACCTGGTTCAAGCAGCCGGGCGACGACGTGGCCGCCGACGAGATGCTGTGCGAGCTGGAAACCGACAAGGTCACCGTCGAGGTGCCCTCGCCCTCGGCGGGCACCCTGGCCGAAATCGTGGCCAATGAAGGCGACACCGTGGGCGTCGACGCCCTGCTGGCCACCATTGCCGAAGGTAAGGGCGCCGCCCCCGCCAAGAATCCGGCCACCAGCGCGGATCCCGCCCCCGCCAAGGCCACCCCCAACGGGGCCGACGACGCTCAACCGAGCGGAGGAGGCGAGACGATCGACGTCATGGTTCCCGCCCTGGGCGAGAGCGTTACCGAAGCCACAATCGCCACCTGGTTCAAACAATCCGGGGACCAGGTCGCCGCCGACGAGATGCTGTGCGAGCTGGAGACCGACAAGGTTTCCGTCGAGGTTCCCGCGCCCGCCGCGGGCACCCTGGGCGAAATCCTCGCCGCCGAGGGCGACACCGTCGCCGCGGGCGGCAAGCTGGCCACCATGACCACGGGCGACGCCCCCGCCGCGCCCAAGGCCGTCGATCCGGAGCCCCAGCCCGATGCCGGTCCTGCCGAGGTCGCGGAGGCCAAGGCCAATGTCGAAGCCGCCGCCAAGGGCGATGTGGAAGACGCGCCATCGGCCAAGAAGCTCATGGCCGAAAAGGGCCTGTCCTCCGGCGACGTCCAGGGCACCGGCCGCGACGGCCGCGTCATGAAGGAGGACGTCCTGAAAGCCGCCGCCGCCTCCCCCGCCGCCAAGGCGCCGGACCCGGCCCCCGCGCCCCGCGCGCCCGTCCCCGCCGATCAGGCCGACCGGGAGGAACGGGTCAAGATGACCCGCCTGCGCCAGACCATCGCGCGCCGCCTGAAGGACGCCCAGAACACCGCGGCCATGCTCACCACCTATACCGAGGTGGACATGACCGAGGTCATGGCGCTCCGCTCCGAATACAAGGACCTCTTCGAGAAGAAGCACGGCACCCGCCTGGGCTTCATGTCCTTCTTCACGAAAGCCTGCATTCACGCGCTGTTCGAAGTGCCTGAGGTCAACTCAGAGATCGATGGCACCGAGATCGTCTATAAGAACTACGTTCATATGGGGATCGCGGC
>JBCCCB010000288.1:0-5448 GCA_039033775.1 Pseudomonadota bacterium
GGAGACGAGCCGGGGCGGATTGGCGGTGAACCTGCCGGAATGTTGAGGGGTCATGGATCGCCGACGGCATCGCCCGGTCGATCCGACCAGGGGGCGCTGCCCCCGCCTTCGGCCCCCCGGGATATTTCTAAAGGGAAGAAGCGGGGGGCGTTAAGGTTAATGCATGCTTGCTCATCACTGGTCCAAAAATACGCATTTCGCGCCGGATGCCAGATAGCGATCGGCTCGCGTTTGTTGAGACGGCCGGCGGTTGGACTGAGTCGAATCGCCATGAACCGCAAAGACCGGGTCCGTCATCCTCGGGCTCGACCCGAGGATCTCCTGCCGGCCGAGATCCTCGGGGCTAGCCCGAGGATTAGGTCTGCCGTGGCTCGTCTTGTAGCGGGCGGCCTCGCGCGTGCCATTCAATGGCCAGTCCCGCAGAACCGCCGCATCTTCACCGCGTGTTAACCGCTCCGGGCGACAACCCGATCTGCGCGCAAACGGGGTGAGTCGATCGCCCCACCGGAATGACGGGCCGCCCGGCCCTCCGGACGATGCCTGCGGTCAACCGCAGGGGCATGGGCATCATGGGGCACATCCGCCCCGACCGTCGGTTCACACCCGAACCCGGCGCCGATCCCGGACCTGCCGCGATATGCGGTTCAGCGAGAGACCAGGCCCCCTTTTTGGATCAGGCCGCATCGTCCTCTGCCACGGGTTTCCCGTCGCGGGCGCGAAGCGTGTCCCACAGGGCGCGGTAGCGGTCGTCTTCCAGAAGGTCGCGCACCTGCGCCTTGTGGGCCTCGACCCCGTCCTTGTGCAGGCGCCGCACCTTGCGGTCGGATCGCAGCGTGGCCAGCACCTCGGCGAAGCCGGGCACGCCGTCGACCAACCCCGCGTCGCGGCCGCCGGTCATGTTCCACTTGTCCCAATAATCCAGGCCCAGATCCTCGGAGATATGGTTCGCCCGGCCCCGGTTCTTCTTGAGGATATAGGCCTCCAGCGATCGCAGGGGGTAATGATGCATATGCCCGGCCTCGTCGCAGCCGGACCACTTCATGGTCCAGGTCTTGCCGGGCACCATGCGGTTGCTGATGTCGTCGCCCGCGGGCGATTTCCAGACGATGCGGTCCTTCCAATCGTCCCTCACGCGGGGGCGGTGCAAGCCGAAATGATACATGGCTTCGGGCTTGCGGAACATGGTCTTCACGTCCCGGGTCTTGCGGCCGCCGCGCGCCGGGATCGGCTCGCAAGTCCTGAACTGCTTGGTGATGGGGACGTCGCGGAAGGTCTCGACCCCGCCATTGCCGAAGCACTTCCAGGGGAAGGACACGACGTCCGTCTCGGGCCCCAGCGCGCGCATCAGGCCCTGGATCGTGCCGCCCGAGGGGCTGTCGGCCGGCAGGTCGATGAATTCGTCCACATCCGCGATCAGGATCCAGGTCGCCTTGTGGCGCAGGACATGGTCGCGCGCCCATTTGAGCGCCGATTTGTGGGGGCCGCGGGCCAGCACTTTGTTAACCTGATGGGTCAGGGTGCCGCCCGCCACGCCGGTCTCGGCCAGCCTGTCCAGCAGCGAGTCGGTCGTGTCGTCGCAATCGTTGGTGTAGACCAGGAAATCGGTGAAGCCGATGGCGCGGTGATGGGCGACCCATTCCAGGATGTAGGGCGCCTCGTTCTTCATGGTCGAGATGATGAGGAAGCGCTCGTCCGCCGGGCGCGGCTTCAGCGTCACCTGCGCGGGCAAGGTCAGGGCCCAGAACTGTCCCTTCTGGTCCAGCGCGGCGCCGTCGATCCGGGCGGCAATGTCGCCCACGGCTTCGCGGACCGGGCGCCCCATCTCCTCGCCCCAATGCCAGGCGCCGCCCGCGATCACGCCGCCGGGGCGGACCACGCGGGCGGCCTGTTCCAGGTCGGCCAGGATCGTGTCGTATTGCTTGTCGCCGTCCAGAAAGACCCAGTCGAGCGACGCATCGGGCATGCCCGTCAGCGCCTGGGTCGAAGGCTGGCGCAGGAAGGCCGCCTCGGGGAATTCCGCCTGCATGGCGGCGAATTGCGCCTCCCGCGCCGCCTGCGGCGCCTGGTAGGCATGGGGGCGGGCGTCGCGCGCCTCGTCCTCGGCCCAGGGGTCGATCAGGGTCAGCGCCGATGGCTGCGCGATTTCGACCAGGGCGCGGGTCCAGCGGCCCGTATGGGCGCCGATCTCGGCACCGCGCGCGCCCTTGGGCAGATGCTCCAGCGCGCGGCGGGCGTTTTCCCGCACCGCGCTCACGCCTGCATCATCCCTTCCAGGCGTTCCAGTTGCAGGCGGATGGCGGCCTCGGCCTCGGGGTGGCGGGCGACCTTGCGCTTGCCCATGATCCGGCGCAGCGCATTGAGGTTGTCGTCGCGCACGCAGGCCTCCAGCCGGTCGGAGACCAGTCCGGCCGAAGACAGGGCCGCGACCCAATGCTTCAGCATCTCTTCGTCGGTGGGCTGGGTCTCGCACCAGACCTGCTCGAACAGCATCATGATGAAGTCGAGGACCGCGCGCGGCAGGTGCCGGCGGTCCTTCTTGAAGGGCGAGTGGAAGACGTCGGTGACGATCTCGTAGCTGGGCCAGTAATGCAGATAGCCCTCGTCCCCGATCTCGCGCATCAGCTCGTCGATGGCGACGCGCAGGACGGCCTTCGACACGGAATTGGCGCTGATGCAGGACACGGGCCGGAACGTGGCGATCAGGGGCACCGGCGATAGGGTGGTGATGATCTTCGCCTCGGGCCGGTGCTCGCGGATCAGGTCGTAGATGGCGCGGATATTGGCCTTGTTCTCCTCGACGGAGGTCACGCGGAACTTGTGGCGGGCGGGGTCGTAGACATCCTCGGGGATGGAGCGCCAGAAGACGCCGCCGGACACCTCGTCGTACCAGACTTCGCTGAGGCCGAAGGTCAGGATGAACAGGTCGGTCTTGGAGAAGATGTCCAGCGTCTGCTGGCGCACGTCTTCGTCGTAGCCGTAGCTTTCGGCGGAGTAGCCGTGCCACAACTCCTCCTCGAAGCGGGTGCCCTCGAAGGCCCATTCGAATTGCTGGCGGATGACGAAGCTGTTCACCATGCCTTCGCCGCATTTTACCACATAGGCGTTCGATCCTTCGTCCCGAGTCAAGATGTTGTAGTTCCGCGCCGCCAGCCAGTTGGAGATATTGGCGGCGAAGCACGAGCCGAAGGCGGTGATCTGGGTATCCGGCGTCACCATCCGCTGCGCCGGTTCCCAGCCTTGGGTGACCCATTTCAGGGCCGCGTCCTGTTCGGCCATGGCGGCGAAGTCGGGGTTGAAATTGGTATGCTCGCCCCGGAACCACGTGCGGAAGACGCCTTCCTTGCGGGTGTGCTGGAATTCGAGCGCGTGGGCTTTCTTGTTCATCGGCGGCGTCCTTTCGTGGGCCCCTCACGTATCACCGGCTGTCATGTCGAAACGAGAACTATCGGCCGGGACGAACAGAATATCGGCCATCCGTGGCGCCCGGGTCAGCCCGCTGAGGAAGGAATACACCTGAAAGCCGCGCGAGGCCATGAATTCGATGACGTCAGAGAAGCGGTAGCCCTGTCGGAAGCGTTTCTTGATGGAAACCTCGGCAATGACGAATTCGCATTGCGCAAGGGTCCGCTCAGCCCCGCGCAGCACGTCCAACTCGTGGCCCTCCGTGTCGATCTTCAGGCCGAACGGTCCGGATAGGCCGGCGACGATGGCATCCAGCGGCCGGACCGGGATCCGCCGCCGTTCCAGAAGGGCGCCGTCACCGGATATCCGGCGGGCGCCCGATGTGCGGGTCAGGCGGGCGGGGTCGGTCTCCAACGCCATCTGGCCGGGGGTGGCGCCCAGGGCGCAGAGATGGAAGTCGTAGTCGAGATGGGCCCAGCGGCGCGCGACGGCGGCGCGGCTTTCTTCCAGCGGGTCGATCAGGATGAAACGCCGGTCCGGGAACGCGTCGTAGAGGAACGGCGTGCCGTCCAGGACACCCACGTCGATGATTGTCTGGGCCTGGAAGCCGTAGCGGCGCAGGTAACCGGGTCTCAACTTGTTCGGCAGCGCCATGCAGGCCCCCGTCCTTGGATGCGGGGTGCCTAGCGGGCATGGCTTAAGGCCGGGTTAAATCGCGTCCGGCAGGGGACGCATGGTGTCACCGGGAATGAAGGTCGGCGTCAGTTCCACCCGGCGGTCCTCGCCTTCCCATTCATGGGTTCCGATGACGATCCGGGCCGCGACCTGCCCCGCTTCGCGACGGCGGCTGTCGACGGTGGCGAGCTTAAGGGGCAGACCTTCAAGAAGGGTAAACGCGTTGAAGCCCGCCAGGCCCAACGTTCCGCCGATATCCAGCCCCTTCTCCCACGCATAGAGCAATCCGCCCGCGCCGGTCAGGTCGTTGGTGTAGAACAGGAAATCCACATCCGGCGTGCGGCCCAGCATGGCCTCCGTCATCTCGCGCCCCTTGGCGAAGCCGGACCAGCCGGAATAGGCCATCTGGTCGGCGATCTCGATCCCCGCTTCGGCCAGGGCGCGCTCCAACCCCTCGATCCGTTTCCGGGCGCGGTGGTCGCCATCCATCTTGGTGCCCAGAACGCCGACCTTGCCATAGCCGCGGGCGGCGATCTCGGTGCCGACCTGATAGCCCGCGCGCCAATGGCTGATGCCGACGGCGGCGTCGATCGGGTCGCCGTCCACATCCATGACCTCGACCACGGGGATGCCGGCATTGGCCAGCATCGCGCGGCTGGCCTCGGTATGTTCGAGACCGGCGATGATCACCCCCGAAGGGCGCCAGGACAGCATCTCGAACAGGACCTGTTCTTCCTTTTCGGGATCGTAGCCGGTGGTCCCGACCACCGGCTGCAACGCGGTCCCGGCCAGGGCCTCGTCGACGCCGGCCAGCATTTCGGGGAAGACCAGGTTCGACAGGCTGGGCACGATCACGGCCACCAAGTTCACCCGGTTCGAGGCCAGGGCGCCGGCGATCTTGTTGGGCACGTAGCCCAGGCGCTTGGCCGCCGCCAACACCTTGTCGCGGGTCTTGTCGGAGACGTCGCCGCGATTGCGCAACACGCGGCTGACGGTCATTTCGCTGACGCCGGACGCTTCCGAGACGTCCCTGAGGGTGAGATGCTGATGTCGGGAATTTCGGCGCGTCAAATGCGGCCCTTTCGGCTTGGTGCCGCTAACGTAACGCGCGGGCGCGCCGGTGGACAAGCGGGGGATCGGGGCGCTATCGGAGGGGGCGTGGTCCCGTGGCTCAACTGGATAGAGCAATCCCCTCCTAAGGGATAGGTTGCAGGTTCAAGTCCTGCCGGGATCACCATCGTCCGCACCTTGGATGGGAACGAACCATAGTAGGGCACATCTGCGCCAAATCGGCATTCCCGATATCGACCCAGCTTCATCTGGACGTCTATAAGCCTTTCGGTGAACTCGGTTAAATCCGGAAATCGCCCC
>JBCCCB010000289.1:0-5392 GCA_039033775.1 Pseudomonadota bacterium
CTATGAGGCCTACCAACGCATACTGGAAGAAGCTGTGCGGGAGCTGAAGCAGTTAAGATCCCGTCACCAAAACCGTGCGAACGCGCGTTCGCACGGGGGGTGTAAAGGGGGTGCACGGCGGGTGCCCCCCATCAGCGACGCCGCACCCGCAGCCAAATCCCGTCCCGCGCCCGCACCGTCAAATGCGCCACCGGCACCGGTGGCGGCCCCACCGGCGCGACCTCGACCGCCCCGACGATCCGCGCCAATAACAACACACCTTCCGCCATGGCAAACCCCGCGCCCGTACAGACCCGAGGCCCCGCGCTGAACGGCATATAGGCCTTTCGCGCACTCTCCGCGCCCGCCTCGGTCGCCCACCGCTCGGGCCGGAACGCATCCGGATCGTCCCACATCCGCTCATGCCGGTGCAGGTGCCAGGGCGACAAAACGCATTGCGCCCCCACCGGCGCGGCCCGGTCCCGGAACATCTCCGGCCGCGTCGTCTCCCGCACCATCATCGGCACCGGCGGATAAAGCCGCAGCGTCTCCCGGAACACGTCGCGCGTGAACGCTAGCTTCGAAAGATCTGAAAAGTCGAACTTTTCCCAGTCCCGCTGCGCCTCTCCCGCAACCCGCGCCTGCGCCTCCGGATGCGTCGCCAGCAGGTACAAAGCCCACGCCAAGGCCGAGGCCGACGTCTCATGTCCCGCCAGAAAAAAGATCGCGACCTGATCCACCATCTCTTCGGGCGAGAACAAATGCCCCGTCTCCGGATCCGCATAAGTCATGATCTTGGTCGCCAAATCGTCCGGCGCCGTCCCCGCGGCGATCTCCCCCGCCCGCCGATCCACCAGCGCGGCAATCGCCGCCCGAATGACCCCCGCCGCCCGCTTGGTCTTGGGCCGATGCAGCCGGGGCACCCACCGCGGCAACGGCACGAAGGCCGCCGGGTTCATCAAGGGTTGCGTGCGCTGATACGCCCGGAACTCATTGAAAACACGGGCTGCCAACGCATCTTCGATGGGCACCGAAAACAATGTCCGAAAGATCACATCCGCCGCCGCATGCGAGCAGATCGCCTCGATCTCATGCTCTCCCTCGTCCAGCCGCGCCACCGCCGCCGCCGCCGCATCCAGCATCGCCGGAAACGTGTCCCGCAGCCGCCCCTTGCCGAAGGCCGGGTCGATGATCCGCCGCTGCCGCTTCCATTCCGCCCCATTGGTCACGAAGACCGATCGACCCAGAAGCGGTGCCAGCCCTTCGCGCACCCGGTCGGATTTCGGGAAGTCATCTGGCCGTTCTTTCAAAACTAAATCAAGGAGCTGCGGATCGTTCATCATGTAACTTCGGAAGAACGGCGTCCGAAACTCCGCCATCCAAGCCCGGTACAGCCGCGCGGGCTGCGCGCTCAAGATATCCCGCCGGAACCGTCGGCCATAGTCCAGCAAGCTCACCCGGTCCGGGCGCGGAACGGGCTTCGGCGGCAGGGCGTCGGTCAAGCGGCCATCCCAGTGAACCGGTTGAGCGGTGCGGTCAGTCGCGACGGGCTGGGCGACCGGTCGGCGAAGCGTTCGCCCAGCGTCAGCGGGCCGGCCGTGATGCGGAAGTAATCATATGCATCGGTCGTGTCCGGCAGGTTGTCGAAGGCGCAGAGATACTGGAAATGGAGCCGGAAATACCGCCGCTTCAGCGCCGCCCATCGTTCGGGCGACAGGGTCTTGCTGAACGCGGCCGAGATGACCAGCGGCCATCTTTGGTCCCGAGGCGCGACCCCGGTGACCGCAACCGGATCGCACAGCGCGAAGGCACAGCCGTCGCCCGGCGCGGTCACGTCGATCCAGGGGATCAGATCTTGTCCCCCCATGACATGAAGATCGGCCCGTAACCGATTTGCTTTCGGTAGAAAGCTGACCATGGGAACCACATGACCCAAGCTCAGGAACGCCACGCGACCCTCGGGCACCCGACCGGCCCTAACCAGATCCGCCAGGATTGACACGCCGAGATGCGCGCCCGAAGAATGGCCGATCACCAGCACCTCCTCCACATCCGACGCCGCCGCCTCGGCGATGCGGTCGGCAAACGTCGCCATGCGTGTCTCCAGCTCCGGCGGGTTGGCGCCGCCCCAGCGGGCCGAGAACGCGTAATCATGCATCAGGTAATAGGCGAGGAATCTGCCATCCTTGGCCTTAAACCACTGCAAAACCTTGATGAACCCGAAGATGGCCACGACGCTCGAGGCGATCCAGGACGTCACGGTCAGGTCAATCGGTGCAACACCCAGAAGCACCCGGACCGCCCAAGCCAAGAGGCCGCCCACCAAGACCGCCAACAGCGCCTGCGCCAGCAAAAACCCGATGGGGTAGAGCGCCGCCACCACGGGCCCCTGCCGCAACCGGGCCAGCCGGAACAACGCGCCGGATCCGATATAGGCCCAGGCCGTGCGCACCAATTGCCCATAGGTGGCCGGAATCGACGCTTCCATGCTGCCCGACACGATGTCGGACCAGACCAGCACCTCCATCTCGGTCTCGACCGACGCGCCCTCCATCTCGGACGCGATGCGCCAGGAATAGGGACCATCCCCCTTCGTCTGCGTGAGAGAATAGTCCGACAGGCGCGCTTGTTCGGCGCCCTCTTTCCGGTAGAGCTCGCGATACCGGCGCGGATGGAACGGGTCGTAGCCCGGGATGTACAGCACGCGGCGGCGGCGAACGGTCTGGGTCATGGCCGGGGCCTCGGACTTGCGTCGAACCCTGGTAGCATGACAGATGCTCGCGGCGAAAATAAGGAGGCACGAATGCCGGACCTGGAAGTCGATGCCCTGGGCCTGCTCTGCCCCCTGCCGGTGCTTCGCCTCAGAAAGCGCATGATCCCGCTGCCCAAGGGCGCCACGATCCATCTACTGGCGGACGACCCGGCCGCCCATGTGGACGTCCCCCATTTCTGCGCCGAGGCCGGCCACGACTTCCTGGGCGTCGACGGCACCACGTTCACCATTCGTAAAGGTTAACGCGCGCCCTCTTCTTCCTTTCACAAATATCCCGGGGAGCGCGAGGGGAGACCCCTCGCTCCCTCACTCCGCCGCTTGCGCGACGTTTGCGCCCCCTGTCCGAATGGTCGCCAGAAGCTCCTCCCGGCGCTTGGCCGCCCGCCGCTCGTTCGCCTGCTTGACGGGACCGAAGCCCCGAATGGTCAATGGTAACTCCGCCAAGGCCAAGATCGCATCCCGCGTCGCGTCCGTCGCCAGGGGCAGAACCTCCGCCATATCCGTTTCGTATTGCCGGATCAGCGCCCGCTCCATCTTCCGCTCGGCCGTGTACCCAAACAGGTCGAAGGGGGTCCCCCGCAGGACCTTGCCCGCGCCAAGCAGCGGATAGGCCCGCTCGATCCAGGCCCCGAAGGCCCGCTTGGCGGGGCGCCCGTCGGGCCCCTCCTTCGAAAGCATCGGAGGCGCCAGATGGTAGGTCAGCTTCAAATCGCCATCGAACGCCTCGCGCGCCTTGTCCCGTGTCGACTTCAGCAAGCGAGCGACTTCATATTCGTCCTTATAGGCCAGCAGCTTGTGATAGCCCTTGGCGACCGCCTCTTTCGTACCCGGATCCGCGATCCCGTCCAGCATCCGCATGTAGCGCTTGGCGTAGCGCTTGGATTGATAGGCGGTCAGATGCTCGACCCGCGTCGCGATCTTCTGATCCAAGGTTTCGGGCAGCTTGACGACCGTATCGGCCAGCAGACCCGCCACGGCATCGGGCTGCTCCATGGCCCAGCGGCCGAATTCGAACGCCTGCTGGTTCTTCTCGACCGCCGCGCCGTTCAGTTCGACGGCCCGCAGGATCGCCGCGTGGCTGAGCGGGACGAGGCCCTTCTGCCAGGCCGCGCCCAGCATCATCATGTTGGAAAAGATCGTGTCGCCCAGCAGCTTCTCGGCCAAGGCGCTGGCATCGAATTGGGTCAGGCGGTCCCGCAGGCGCGCCTCCAGCGACAGGCTTAGTCGGTCGGCGGGCAGCTTGAAATCGGCATTGAGGGCGAAGTCGCCGGTGACGATCTCGTGGCTGTTGACCACCGCGCCCGTGCGGCCCGTCGTCGTCAGGGACAGCGTCCGCACATCCGCGGAGACGACCAGATCGCCGCCGATCAGCGCATCCGCCTCGCCCAAGGCCACTCGGATCGCGCTGATGTCCTCGGGCCGGTTTGCCAGGCGGCAATGGATGGCGACGGCCCCGCCCTTTTGGGCCAGGCCCGCCATCTCCATGACGCCCGCGCCCTTGCCGTCCAGGTGGGCGGCCATGGCCATGACTGCGCCGATGGTCACCACGCCGGTGCCGCCGACGCCGGTGATGACGGTGTTCCAGGTTGTGTCGATCTGAGGCAGCGCGGGTTCGGGCAGATCGCCGATCTCGACCGAGGCTGTCGCCTTCTTCTTCAACTGCGCCCCTTCCACCGACACGAAGGACGGGCAGAAGCCTTTGACGCAGCTGAAATCCTTGTTGCAGGTGGATTGGTCGATGGCGCGCTTGGTGCCCAGGGCCGTCTCCACCGGCACGATGGACACACAGTTCGATTGCACCCCGCAATCGCCGCAGCCTTCGCAGACATCGGTGTTGATGAAGATCCGCCGATCCGGGTCGGGGAATTGGCCACGCTTGCGGCGGCGGCGTTTTTCGGCGGCGCAAGTCTGGATGTAGATGATGGCCGAGACGCCTTCGACCTCCTTCATCCGCTCCTGCACGTTCATCATCTCGTCGCGCCCGTGCCAGTCGAGTCCGGAGGGGAACTTGGACTTATCCACGTCCTCCTTCTCGTCATAGACCAGAGCGATTTCCTTGACCCCCATGGCCTGCAACTCGCGCGCGATCTGTTCCGGCGCCAGGTCGCCCTCATTGTGCTGACCGCCGGTCATGGCCACGGCGTCATTGTACAGAATTTTGTACGTAATGTTCGTCCCCGCCGCCAAAGCGGCCCGGATCGCCAGGATACCGGAATGGTTATAGGTTCCCTCGCCCAGGTTCTGGAACACGTGGCGACGGGTCGAAAACTGGCTCTCGCCCACCCAATTCACACCCTCGGCGCCCATATGGGTGTAGCCTTCGGTCGAGCGATCCATCCAGAGCGCCATGACATGGCAGCCGATGCCGGCGCCCGCGCGCGACCCCTCGGGCACCTTGGTCGAGGTGTTGTGCGGGCAGCCTGAACAAAACCATGGCGTACGTTTGGCGATGTCGGGGGCGTTGTCGGCGCGGCGGGCTTCCTCCACCCGCGCCATCCCGGCGCGCATCCGATCGGTGCAGCGGCCCTCCTCCTCCAACACGCGGCCCAGCTTGGCGGCGATGTCAGAAGGTTCCAACGCGTAGGCCTGCTTGAAGAGGCGGTTGCCCTGCCCGTCCTCGTAGCCATAAACCCGGCGCCC
>JBCCCB010000290.1:0-5362 GCA_039033775.1 Pseudomonadota bacterium
AAATGGACCGGCCGATGCGATAGCTGCGGCGCCTGGAACACCATCCAGGAAGAAGTGCCCCTCTCCCAAGGGCCCTCGAAGAAGGCGCTCGGCACCGCCAAGGGCCGAAAGGTCGCGCTGACGGACCTGGCGACCGAGGAGACGCCACCGCCGCGCACCCTGTCTGGCATGGGGGAGTTGGACCGGGTGCTGGGCGGCGGCCTCGTCCCCGCTTCGGCGTCCCTGGTGGGCGGCGATCCGGGGATCGGGAAATCCACCTTGCTGTTGCAGGCCGCCGCCGCCTTCGCGCGGGCGGGTCACAAGGTGATCTATGTCTCGGGCGAGGAGGCGACGGCCCAGGTCCGCATGCGCGCCCAGCGGCTGGGCCTGGCGGATGCGCCCGTGAAGCTGGCGGCCGAGACGAACCTGCGCGACGTGCTGACCACGCTGGAGGCCGAGAAACCCGACCTGGCCATCATCGATTCCATCCAGACCATGTGGGTCGATACCGTCGACAGCGCCCCCGGCTCGGTGTCACAGGTGCGCGCCTCGGCCCATGAGCTGACCAGCTTCGCCAAACGTTTCGGAACCAGCGTCGTCTTGGTCGGCCATGTTACAAAGGAGGGTCAGATCGCGGGCCCCCGCGTGGTCGAACACATGGTCGACACGGTCCTTTATTTCGAAGGCGAGCGTGGGCACCAGTTTCGCATCCTGCGCGCCGTCAAGAACCGCTTCGGCCCGGCGGATGAGATCGGGGTGTTCGAGATGACCGGCGCGGGCCTGGCCGAAGTCGCGAACCCCTCGGCCCTGTTCCTGGGCGAACGGGACGCTCCTGCCCCGGGTTCGGTCGTCTTCGCGGGGATCGAAGGGACGCGGCCGCTGCTGGTGGAAATCCAGGCCCTTGTGGCGCCCAGCCAGCTGTCGCAGCCCCGGCGCGCCGTGGTCGGCTGGGACGGCAGCCGCCTGTCGATGATCCTCGCCGTCCTGGAATCTCGCACGGGCATCACCTTCGCGGGCCTCGACGTCTACCTGAACGTGGCGGGCGGCATCCGCATCCAGGAACCGGCCGCCGACCTGGCCGTGGCCTGTGCGCTGCTGTCTGCGCGGGAAGACGCCGCGATCCCGCCCGAGACCGTGGTCTTCGGAGAACTCTCGCTCTCCGGGGCGCTGCGCCCCGTGGCCCAGGCCGAAAATCGCTTGAAGGAGGCCGCCAAACTTGGTTTTACCGCCGCAATGGCGCCCAAAGGGTGCAAGACGGGGGATGCGGGGCAGATCGCCACGCGGCTTCTGCCGGATCTCTCGACCCTGGTGGGCGAGGTGTTCGGCGCTGGCTGATCCCTCGGCAAAGCCCGCCAAGGGCGCATGAGGGACGGGCATGGACGGTTTCACGATCATCGACGGCGCGGTCGCGGGCATCATCGTCATCTCGGCGATCCTGGCCTATTCGCGCGGCCTGGTGCGCGAGGCCATGGCCGTGCTGGGCTGGGTCGCGGCCGCCGTGCTGGCCTTCAGCTTCGCCGGCGCGTTCGAGCCGCTGGTGCGGGAAATCCCCGTCGTCGGCGACTTCCTGGGCGATAGCTGCGAATTGGCCGTGCTGGCCGCGTTCTCGCTGGTCTTCGCCATCGCGCTGGTCGTGGTCAGCTTCTTCACCCCGCTTCTGTCCTCGGCCATCCGCAATTCGGCCATCGGCGGCATCGACCGGGGTCTGGGCTTCCTGTTCGGGGTCGCCCGGGGCGTTCTGTTGGTTGCCGTCGCGTTCGTGGTCTACGACCGCTGGACGGTGAATGACGGCGTCCCCATTGTCGAGCAGAGCCGGTCCGCCGCCGTCTTCTCGCGCGCACAGGCCAATATCGAGGAGCAGATCCCCGAAGACGCGCCCGGCTGGATCGTGCAGCGCTACGAGGCCCTGGTGGGCGAATGCGGCGCGCCAGTGGATGCCGTCGACACATCCCTTCCGACCGAGTAACGCCACGGCCCCGCGCCCCATCGTCTCACGCTTCGTGACAGGCGGGTGACAGCCGCGCCGGAGCCGCTTAAATGGCGTCACCATCCCCGAGATCGGATTCTGCCATGACCGACGCCCCTGCCTGGCGCGCCCATCCGCTGGATGACGACAAGTTGCGCGAAGAATGCGGCATCTTCGGCGTCGTCGGCGTGGCCGAGGCCTCGAATTTCACCGCGCTCGGCCTGCATGCGCTGCAACATCGCGGGCAGGAGGCGGGCGGCATCGTGGTTCACGATGCGGACGAAGGCTTCAACTCGGTCCGTCGCTTCGGCTATGTCCGCGACAACTTCACCTCGCAGAGCATCATGGACCGCCTGCCCGGCTCGCTCGCCATCGGGCATGTGCGCTACTCCACCTCCGGCTCGAAGGCCGCGGCCATCCGCGACGTGCAGCCCTTCTTCGGCGAATTCGCCATGGGCGGGGCGGCCATCGCCCATAACGGCAACATCACCAATGCCGATGCCCTGCGCCGGGAGCTGATCGAACGAGGCTCGATCTTTCAGTCGTCATCGGACAGCGAGTGCATCATCCACCTCATGGCCCGCTCGCTGCAACGGAACATCCCCGAGCGCATGAAGGACGCGCTGCGCCGGGTCGAGGGCGCGTTCAGCGTGGTCGCCATGACCCGCACCAAGCTGATCGGCGTGCGCGATCCGCTGGGCGTGCGCCCTCTGGTGCTGGGCCGCGTGGGCGACGGGCCCGCCCCGGGCTGGGTCCTGGCCTCGGAGACCTGCGCGCTCGATATCATCGGCGCCGAATTCATCCGTGAGATCGAGCCGGGCGAGATGGTCGTCATCACCCCTGACAAGCTGACCTCCCACCGCCCGTTCGAGCCGCAACGTCCCCGGTTCTGCATCTTCGAGCATGTCTATTTCAGCCGTCCAGATTCGATCCTGGGCGGCAACTCCGTCTATTCCACCCGCGAGGCCATCGGCCGGGAACTGGCGAAGGAAGCGCCCGTGGAGGCCGACCTGGTCTGCCCCGTCCCCGACAGCGGCACGCCCGCCGCCATCGGGTATGGCCTGGAATCGGGCATCCCCTACGCCATGGGAATCATCCGCAACCAATATATGGGTCGGACCTTCATCGAACCGACGGAATCCATCCGAAACATGGGGGTCCGGCTCAAACTCCACGTGAACCGCGCCCTGGTGAAGGGCAAGCGGATCATCCTTGTGGATGACAGCGTCGTGCGCGGCACGACATCCCGCAAGATCAAGGAGATGATCCTCGATGCCGGCGCGGCCGAGGTCCATTTCCGCATCGCGTCACCGCCCACGGCCTGGCCCTGCTTCTACGGCGTCGACACGCCCGAGCGTGACAAATTGCTGGCCGCCTCCATGACCGAGGACGAGATGCGCGACCATCTGGGCGTCGATTCCCTTCGGTTCATCTCGCTCGACGGGCTCTATCGTGCCGTCGGCGAAGCGCGGGGCCGTGACCCGGACGCGCCGCAATATTGCGATGCCTGCTTCTCGGGCGAATATCCTGTGCGACCATCGGATATGATCGACAAAGGGTTCACCCCTATCGCAGCGGAATAGGGACTTTTTTGCAAGCGTGAGTTGTCAATCGCGTCAAGACGACTAGGGTCGCGCCCATGGCAATCAGGCTCCGCCCCCATCATGTCCTCTGTTCGATCGGATTTGAGGGTCACGGATACGATGCTCCGTTCACGGCCAATATGGTCCGTCTCGTCATGGGGATTCTTCGGGCGCCCTCCGGACTCGATGAAGAAATCCTGATTACCAAACAGGCGGACGCAATCTGTGCGCCCTGCCCGAACCGGGTCGGCTTGGGTTGCGAATTTCATTCCAAGATCAGCATGTTGGACGAGAACCACGCCAAGGCTCTGGACCTGTCCGCCGGTCTGCAATTGACATGGGGCGATGCCCTCGAACGGGTCAAGCAACGGGTCGAGCCGGACGATCTGGATCATCTCTGCGCGGGCTGCCGATGGCTCGAATCCGGGATGTGCAAGAAGGCCCTGTCCCAATTGAAGGGTCACGATTCTGACGGTGCCACAGAAGCAGCCTGACACGCCTTGGTTGAGCCACTACGCGAATCGCCACAGCAGCGAAATTGTCGGTTTCAGGGGAGTTTTCCGGTCCGAGACCGACAGGTTCATAAAAAAAGGCCGCCCCAGGAGCGGCCTTTCAAGTCGGTGGCGCAACGTCAGGCGCGGGGACGCAGGGCCCGTGCGGCGCCTGTCACGATCAGCGCGGCGAGCACGGCTTTGACCACGTCCCCCAGCAGGAAGGGCAGTGCGAAGCCACCGAGAACCTGGCCGACCGACAGCCCGGCCCACCCGGCCTCGATCCCGGCCGCTTGGGCCACACCCAGCGGCCAGGCCAGGCCCGGCACGTAAAGCGCAGCCGATGCGACCAGCGCCACGGCCGCCAATTTCACCGGGCCCGTTATGCCACGGTCGGCGGCCGTCCCGGCCAGCCAGGCCATGGCCACGAACCCGACCAGGAACCCGGCCGTGGGCCCCGCGAAGGCAGCGCCGTTCATGAAGTTCGCCAGAACCGGCGCCCCCAGGACGGCCTGGCCCAGCCAGGCCAGCACCGTGATCGTGCCCAGCCGGGCGCCATAGGCGAAGCCGACCAGCAGAACGGCCAGGGTCTGCAGGGTCATCGGCACCGGGTAGAACGGCACGGTCACCTGGCTCGCCGCCGCCAGAAGCAGCGTGCCCCCAAAAACCAACGCCACCTGGCGGGCCAAGGTCATCCGGCCGAGGGCCATCGCGGTCAGGGTCATGGGTTTCTCCTTCAATGTCCTGGGCGATCTTTTCTGCCGGGCCGGGGCGGCTGTCAACGCACGGCTGTCAGCGCGCTTGAACCCGTGGGATGCGCATGCCAAAGCCCGGCGCCATGACCGATACCCCCGATCTCGCCCTCGTCACCGGTGCCTCGCGCGGCCTGGGCGCCGCCTTGGCCGAAACCCTGGCCGCGCGCGGCACCCATGTGATCGCCGTGGCGCGCACCCAAGGGGCGCTGGAGGAGCTGGATGACCGTATCCAGGCCTCCGGCGGCGCCGCCACCCTGGCCCCCATGGACGTGACCGATGCGGGGGCGATGCGGCATCTGTGCCGGGGAATCCACGACCGCTGGGGCAAGCTGCCGCTATGGATCCACACGGCGGTGCATGCGGCGCCACTGACCCCGGCCACGATGATCGACGAAAAGGACATGGCCAAGTCAGTCGAGGTCAATGTGACTGCCCTGTCGCGGCTGATCCCCTATGTGGCGCCCCTGCTTAAAGCGGCCGGGGGCGGGACCGCGATCTTCTTCGACGATGCCCATCAGCTGAAATTCGCCGGGGCGTATCTGGCCACCAAGGCGGCGCAGCGGCTCCTGATCGAGGCCTGGCAGGCCG
>JBCCCB010000291.1:0-5362 GCA_039033775.1 Pseudomonadota bacterium
CGCAATCGGCGCAATAGGTGCCTTTACAGAAACAGATCATCGCCTCGGCCGAATCCGGCGGCAGGTCCCGATCGCACCATTCGCAATTGGGCCGTAGCGCCAACATCAGGCGCGGCCCTTCCAAGGCACTAGCCAGACCTCGGCCTTGCGCATCAGGATGTCGATTCCGTAGCCGATCAGCCCGATCAGGATGATCCCCATGATCACGATCTGGGTCAGCTGGAACTTGGACGCCGCGATGATCATCATCCCCGCCCCCTTCTGCGCCGCCACCAGTTCGGCCGCCACCACGGTGCCCCAGCAAACCCCCATGGCGACCCGCGCCCCGGTGAAGATCTCGGGCAGGGAATTTGGGATGATCACATGGCGCAGGATCTGCCACTTGGACGCGCCCAGCGAATAGGCCGCATGCACCTTCGCAATCGCCACGCCGGACACGCCCGCCCGCGCCGCAATCGCCATGATCCACAGCGCGGCCAGGAACAGCAGCACGATCTTCCCCGTCTCCCAAATCCCGAACCAGATGATCACCAGCGGGATCAGCGCCAGCGGCGGCACCGGCCGCATGAATTCCACGATTGGGTCGAACCAGCCCCGGAACCAGCCCGACAGGCCCATGGCATAACCCAGCGGGATGCCCACCAGCGCCCCCAGGGCGAACCCCACCAGCACCCGGATCAGGGACCAGCCCAGATGCTCGATCAGGGTGAAGTTCTGATAGCCGTTCTGCGCGATCTCCACGAAGGCGGCCAAGACCTCCTCGGGCGCGGGCAGCCAGATCGATTCCATCTGGAACCCCGAATCCGGCTCCACGTTCAGCGATCCGCGCGGCGTCAGCGTCACCGTGGCATTGTCGATCCGCACCGTCTCACCGGACGCGATGGGCTGCCCGTTGACGGCGATCACCTCCGCCTCGCCCTCGTCGTTGCGGGTGATGCGGAACAATTCCGTTCGGTAGGCGCCGATCGTGCCCACGTCGTTCTTGGCGAACCCGTTGCCCTCCTCCAAGGCGGGCGGCTCGACCTCTTCGCCGACGGGGTGGACGATGAACTGCACCTCGGCCTCGTCCTCGGCGCCGGACGCGTCGCGGGCGGTATAGGTGAAGCCGCCCTCGCCCACATAAGGCCCCGGCACATGGACCGGAGAGATCACCGAACCGGTGAACGCCCCCCAGAGCAGGAAGATCACCACCACCGAGATGATCGAGGCCGCCCGGTTGGGCCGAACCGCGCTTTCATCCCCGAAGGTCACGGTCTTCAGCGCGGTGAAGTCCTTCCGCTCCCGCCCCTTGGTCACCAAGCCGACCAACAGCATGGCCCCAACGAACAGCGCCACATAAAGCGCAAGCAGAATGATCCCGGTCATCTTATGCGGTCTCCGTCCGGCCCATGATTTCTTCCTCCATCTCCCAGATCATCGACAGGATCTCCTCCCGCCGCTGTCCGAATTCCGGCATCTTCTTCACCTCGCGCAGATCCGCCTCGACCCCCGCATCCGCGAACGGCAGGCGGTATTCGCGGTGGATCCGCCCGGGCCGGGGCGCCATGACCAGCAGCCGCTCGCCCAGCAGCAGCGCCTCCTCGACGGAATGCGTGATCAAGATCACCGTCTTCCCGGTCTCCTTCCAAAGCTTCAGGACCAGCCCCTGCATCTTCTCGCGCGTCAGCGCGTCCAGCGCGCCCAAGGGCTCATCCATCAGGATCACGTCCGGGTCATTCGCCAGGCACCGCGCCAACGCCACGCGCTGCTGCATGCCGCCCGACAATTCGTAGATCGCCTTCTCCTTGAAATCGCGCAGCCCCGTCACCTCCAGCAGGTGATCGGCCGTCTCGCGCCGCCGGGCCTGGGGCACGCCCTTCATGCGCGGCCCGAATTCCACGTTGTCGCGCACCGACATCCATTCGAACAGCGCGCCTTGCTGGAACACCATGCCGCGCTCGGCGTCGGGGCCCAGCACCCGATGGCCGTTCAGCGTGACGGTTCCTTCGGTCGGTGCCAGAAACCCGGCCACGATGTTCAGAAGCGTGGTCTTCCCGCAGCCCGACGGGCCCAGGACGGACATCAGCTCGCCCGGCGCCAGGGTCAGCGAGACGTCCTTCAACGCCTGCACATGGCTGCCATTGGGCAAGTCGAACCGCATCGAGAGGTTCTCGATCGTCAAACCGGACATGGGGATTTCCTTCTAACCGCTCGGTTAGGGGCCCGGACGCGCCGACACGCGCAGGCCCGGAAGAAGAAGAAAGGCCGGGGGCGCCCCCGGCCTTTCCAGCGATCAGCCGCCCGCGACGGAGCTGAGGGGCTGCACGTCGACCGCGTCCTCATAGGTGTCCAGCGCCGTGGGAATCGATCCGGCCTCGGTGAAGACCCCGGCCACGCCCTTCATGAATTCCTGCGCGCCGCCGCCCAGCCAGCGGTCCCCCAACTGGTCTTCCACGGACGGGAACACGAAGGTGGCGATGGTCGCTTCGGCCGCGTCCAACTCCATGCCCGCATCCTGGGCGATGACCGGCAGCATCTCGGCCTGGGCCTCCGCGCCGCTGTTCCACTGGGCGTTGGCCTCGGCCGTCACCCGCAGGAAATCGGCCAGCAGGTCCGGGCTCTCGGCCACGAAGTCGGCCGGCGCCGAGGTCACGTCGAAGACCAGGATGCCCAGCTCTTCCTTCTCGGCCCCGGTCAGCAGCACGTTGCCATGCTCCTTCATGCGCCGCAGCGCGCCGCCCCAGCCGCAGACCGCATCCAGCGAGCCTTGCGCGAAGGCCGCGGCCCCGTCTGCGGGCGCCATGTCGACGATCTCGACCGAGGCAAGATCGACCCCGAAATGGTTCATCTGGCTCAGGAATCCGTAATGCGCCGCCGTGCCGATCGGCACGCCGATCCGCTTGCCTTCCAAGTCCGTCGCGTTGGTCTTGTCGATCTCCAGCGCTTCGGCCACGACGCAATTGTCGTTATCCGAATAGCTGACGGCCACATCCACGATCTTCAGATCCTGCCCGGCGCTGGTCGCCACCACGAAGGGCGGCACGCCTTGGCTGACGGCGATCTGCACGTCGCCCGACGCCATCGCCGCCGACATCGCCGTGCCGGTGTCGAAGGCCACCCAGTTGATGTCGACGCCCAGCTCTTCCTCGTAGGTGCCGTTCGCCTTGGCGTATTGGAACGGCATCGGCCATTCCAGGAAATAGGCCACGGTGATCTCCTCAGCGGCGGCCTGTGCGCCAGTCAGCATCGCCGCGGCGCCCACCGCCGCCATCAGCTTGGAACGGATATTCATAGTCGGTCTCTCCCTGTCCATGGGGCTCTCCCGGCCCCGCGATGCCCACGCCACCCCACCGAGCGCCGAAAGGCAAGCGTTTTGCGCCTCTGCCGACCGGGCGAAAAGGAGTGCTTGATTTTCGACGCGACCTGCCCCCAACTCGGTCAGTCGCGAAAAATGGGAGGCATGACGATGGACGATCTATCCCCGAACGATCTCAGTGGCGTCGTCGAAGCCGACCGCGCCCATATCTGGCACCACCTGATGCCCCACAAACCGCTTGAGACGGGGGAGCCCCGGATCATCGTTGAAGGCAAAGGCATGCGGTTCTGGGACCAGCACGGCAAGGAACACCTCGACGCCGTCTCCGGCGGGGTCTGGACGGTGAATGTCGGCTACGGCCGCACCGAAATCGCCGATGCCGTCCGCGACCAGCTCGTCAAGATGAACTACTTCGCACAAACCCTTGGGTCCATTCCCGGATCGCGTTTCGCCGAACGCCTGACCGACAAGATGCCGGGCCTGACTCGCGTGTTCTACACGAATTCCGGATCCGAGGCGAACGAGCAGGCCTTCAAGATGATCCGCCAGATCGCCCATACCCGCCACGGCGGCAAGAAGTGGAAGATCCTCTATCGCGACCGCGACTACCACGGCACCACCATCGGCGCCATGTCGGCGGGCGGCCAAGACGAACGCAACGCTCAATACGGCCCCTTCGCGCCGGGCTTCGTGCGCGTCCCCCATTGCCTGGAATACCGCAACCGCGAACAGGGCTGGGGCGATTTGCACGGCGAAGATTACGGCCGCCGCGCCGCCGACGCCATCGAAGAGGTCATCCTGGCCGAGGGCCCCGACAGCGTCGGCGCCATCTGCCTGGAGCCCATCACGGCGGGCGGCGGCGTCATCGTCCCGCCCCCGGGCTATTGGGAGCGGGTGCAGGAGATCGTCACCAAATACGACCTCCTGGTCCACATGGCCGAAGTCGTCTGCGGCGTCGGCCGCACCGGCACCTGGTTCGGCTACCAGCACTACCCGATCAAGCCCGACATCGTGACCATGGCCAAGGGCGTGGCCTCCGGCTACGCCGCGATCTCCTGCGTGGTCACGACCGAAGACGTGTTCAACACGTTCAAATCCGCCCCTGACGACCCCCTCAACTGGTTCCGCGCCGTCTCCACCTTCGGCGGCTGCGCGGCGGGCCCCGTGGCGGCCCTGGCCAACATGGCGATCATCGAACGCGAGGATCTGATCGACAACACCGCCCGCATGGGCGAGCGCCTCGTGGCCAATCTCGAAACCCTCGCCGAACGCCACGCGATCATCGGCCAGGTGCGTGGTGCGGGCCTCTTCGCCGGCGCCGAACTCGTCACCGACCGTGACGACCGCACGCCCGCCCCTGAGGCGCAGGTCAAGGCCGTCGTCGCCGATTGCATGGCCCAGGGCGTCGTCATCGGCGCCTCCAACCGCTCGGTCCCCGGCTTCAACAACACCCTCCTCTTCAGCCCGGCCCTCATCGCCACCGAGGACGACATCGACGCCATCACCGACGCCGTGGATGGCGCCCTCGGCCGAGTCTTCGGCGGATAACCACCGGGCGTCATTGAATGACTTGCGGTGAATGGCGATCCGGCGGGGACCATCCCCGTCGGAGACCTCGCCATGATCCGCAGCTTCCTCATCTGCCTCGTCCTGGCCATCGCGCCGCCCGCGCTGGCCGGCTCCCTCTCCCGTCAGATCGCCGCGGTCGAAGCCGCCACCGACCGCTACCGCGACATCCGCGTGGCCCAAGCCGACGGATGGCGCCGGGCGACCGGGCACGTGAACCTCATGGGCGAACATTGGGTCCCGGGCGACGGCGATCCCGACTACACGCGCGGCGACGTCCTCGACTTCACGCGCCCGTCCAACCTCCTCTACGCCGAAATCGGCGGCCGCACCGAACTCGTCGCCGCCGCCTTCGTCGTCCGCATCGGACCGGGCGACCCCCACCCCGACGGCTTCGCGGGTTTCCAGGACCTCTGGCACGTCTACAACGTCGATCAGGTGCTGGACGCCCAATGCGACGTCCGCCCCTTCCTGTCGGCCCTGGGCGATTGGTGGGTCGCG
>JBCCCB010000292.1:0-5314 GCA_039033775.1 Pseudomonadota bacterium
GCAATTGGACGGCGCTTTGTGCCGCTGCGGGCAGCGGGGATGCCTTGAAGCCTATGTGGCCGATTTCGCGCTGGTGCGGGAGGCGGCGGTGGCGCTGGACGGCGAGGTGCCGCCCCGGGGCGAGGTGCTGGAGGCGCTATATGCCCAGGCAAAGGACGGGAACGCGGCGGCGCGCGCGATCTTCGAGCGGGCGGGGCGGTATCTGGCGCTGGGGCTGGCGAATGTGGCGAACCTGTTCGACCCGAACCGGATCATCCTGTCGGGGAGTCGGATGCGGTATGATTTCCTCTATGCCGAGGAGATGCTGGCCGAGGCGGTCCCGGCCATGACGCTAAACGCGCCGCCGCCGATCGAGGTGAACGCTTGGGACGATCTGGTCTGGGCGCGGGGGGCGGCGGCCTTGGCTTTGGCGGATCTGACGCCGCGCTTGCTGGCGTGATCGCTCGGCGCGCCTGCGCGGCGCTTCTCGCTTTGGGGCCCGCCTGGGCCGATCCGGTCTTCGAGCCGGTGGCGATGCCGGAGCATGTCTATTCGGGCGGATGGGAGCATTTCGTGGGCGGCGGCGTCGCCGTGTTCGATTGCGACGGCGACGATTTACCCGAGATCGTGGCGGCAGGCGGCGCGGCCCCGGCGGCGTTGATGCGCAATGGCGGGGGGATGGTGTTCGCGCGGGGGGACATGCCGGAGATCGTCGGCGCCACGGGGGTGTACGCGCTGGACCTGGATGGGGACGGGGCGAAGGATTTGGTGGTGACGCGGGTCGGGCCGAACATGGTGCTGCGCGGGGATGGGGCCTGCGGGTTCGTGGTGGACGATATGGGCGTACCGGCGGGGGACGCTTGGACGACCGCGTTTTCGGCGACCTGGGTCGAGGATGAGCCGGTGCTGGCCTTTGGGAATTACGTGGATCGGGACGACCCAGAGGGCCCGTTCGAGGCCTGCGACGACAATCTGGTGCTGCGCGGGGGCGAGGCGGTCGTGCTGACCCCCGGGTTCTGTGCGCTCTCGGTGCTGTTCTCGGACGAGGATCGGGACGGGGTGCCGACGCTGCGTCTGTCGAACGACCGGCATTACTACGTGCGCGGCGGGGCAGAGCAGATGTGGGCGTTGGAGGGGCGGTTCCTGGGGCCCAAGGACGGGTTCGAGGCGCCGTCCATCTGGGGTATGGGGATCGCGTCGCGGGATATCTCGGGCGATGGGCGGCCCGATCTGGTGCTGACGTCCATGGGGGATCAGTTGACGATGCTGTCGACGGAGAACGGGCATCGGATGGCGCCCTTCGAGATCGGGAGTTTCGCGCAGCGGCCGCATGTGGGGGAAGACGGGCGTCCGTCGACCGGGTGGCATGCGGAATGGGGGGACGTGGATAATGACGGCGACGCAGATCTGTTCATTGCCAAGGGGAACGTGGACCAGATGCCGGGGATGGCGATGGCGGATCCGAACAACCTGCTCCTGAACGAGGGCGGGGTATTCCGCGAGGTGTCGGTGGGCGCCGGGGTGGCGTCGATGCATCGCGGGCGCGGTGGGGCGTTGGCCGACCTGGATCTGGACGGACGGTTGGACTTGGTCGTGGTGAACCGGCGGGCGCCGATGGAGGTCTGGCGGAACGTGTCGGCGGCCGGGAACGCGGTGTCTGTGTCCTTGGTCCAGGCGGGCGGGAACCGGGACGCCGTCGGCGCCTGGGTCGAGGTTCGGACCGAGGCGGGGGTGCAGGGGCAGGAACTGACGCTGGGCGGCGGCCATGGCGGCGATGCCGTGGCGCCGCTGCACTTTGGGATCGGGGAGGCGGCCGAGGCTGACCTAAGGGTGATCTGGCCGGATGGCGCGGTGGGCGATTGGCAAAGGGTGACCGCTGGGCGTCTGACGATCCGGCGTTGAGGCGGCGGCACGGTCGGATTTGCGTATTTTTAGACCAGTGATGGGGGAGAGCGCGTTAAGGTTAACGTGGGCTTACGATCATCACTGGTCCGTAAATACGCAAAGAGCGGTGGGTGCAGCTTGCGCGACAGGTCGGGTGTCAGCGGTCGATGGGGAGGCCGGAAGGGACCGTATCGGGAATGCCGAGGCGGCCGGTGAGGCCCGCGGGGTCGGTCAGGGCTTCCAGGAAGGCCATCAGGGCGGTGATGTCGTCGTCGGTGAGGACGCGGTCGGGGCCGGAGATGGCGGCGGTGATCTCGGTGACCTGGGCGGGGTCGTCGAGGACGCGCCAGTCGTCGGTGTCCAGGGCGGGCAGGGTGACTTGGCGGGAATAGGTCGTCAGGGCCCGGCGGGGGGCCGCGTGGTCGCGCACGAAGGTTCGAAGGTTGGTGTAGGCGCCGGCATGGCCCCACGGTCCCGTTTCCGTGACGTTGCGCAGGGACGGCGTGCGGAAGGCGTAGCGGTCGGCGTCAAGGCCGGTGACGCGGAAGCGGCCGTCGTCGCGGGCATGGGTCTCGAATCGGGCGGCCTTGCCGGGGCCGAGTTGCGGTTGACCCATGGCATGGAAGCCGTGGTCGGTCTGGAACGGGCCCGCATGGCAGGTGGCGCAGCCGGCGGCGCCGTAGAAGAGTTCGATGCCGCGCAGGGCGTTGGCATGCAGATCGCCCTCGCCGCGCAGCCAGGCGTCGAAGGGGGACGTGTCGGAGCGCCATTCGGCTTCCATGAACTGGGCGATGGCGTCGGAGATGTCGGTGAAATCGGGCGCGTCGATGCCCAAGGCGGCGAAGCGGTCGGCATAGGCGGGGATGGCCTGGACGCGACGGGCGAGGAGGTCCCAGGCGCCGCCGTCGCCGGTGATGCGGCCGATCCGGACGGCCTGGGCGATGTCGTTCTCGGAATAATGACCCGCCATCTCGTCGGACGACAGGACGGGGAACATGGTCTGGGCCGAGAGCAGCGTGGCGAAGCCTTCGGTCATCTCGGGGCCCATGGGGGTGCGCAGGCCGTGGGCGGTTTCTTCGATGCGGCCGTCGTGGAAGAGCACGGTGAATTCGTGGGCGCCGAGGTTCCAGAGGCCTGGGGCGTTGCGGGGAATGCGTTGTTCGGGCGGGTTGTCGGGATCGGCCACGCGGCCGGGGCCGAGGCCCGTGCCGCCTTCGCCCAGGCCCAGCGACAGGCCGTCGCCGGTGCCGAAGCGGGGATGGTGGCAGGTCCCGCAGGAGATGTTGCGGTTGCCCGACAGGATCGGGTCCCAGAAGAGCAGTCGGCCGAGGTCGACCATGGCGGGGTCGGTGGCGCGGTAATCGGCATCGGTGACGGGGGCCGGGAACTCCATGGCCGGGGCTGGGAGGGTCAGGAGCAGGAGGGCGAGGAGCGCGCGCATGGAAGCGTTGAAGCATGGCGGGCGACGGGCGGAAAGGGGAATTGGCGTCGCGGTCGGTGATGGATCGGTGGGCGGATGCCGTCCGTTTGGGCGGACAGGTGCACAGGATTGTCGCGGCCTGGTCATTTCGCTTTTGGTTTGTCGGTCTCGACTTTACGTTGGGTGACACAAGACCAGAGGGGGAGGCCCGCTTGCGGGCGCCGCAAAGCGCGGCATGTCGTCTTTCGCCCCCGATCCCGCCGACGGTGTGCCAGTGATTGCGGCCGCGCGGACCCCCAACACCTTTCCCAAAGATCGAATGGAGTTCTCATGGAGATCTCGGCTATCCACCCCGCTGCCCGTCAACTCGCCACCGAATACGGGGAAGGCAAACTGTCCCGGCGGGAGTTCCTGACACGCGCCACATCGCTGGGCCTGACGGCGGCGGCCGCTTACGGCCTGATCGGGGTGGCGGCGCCGGCCCCTGCCCGGGCCGAGGCGGCCCTGGGCGGGACGATCCGGATCCAGTCGGATGTGCGGCCGCTGAAAGACCCACGCACCTACGATTGGCCGCAGATGTCGAACTTCTCGCGCGGGTGGTTGGAATATCTGGTCGAGTATCAGCGGGACGGGTCCTTCAAGCCCATGCTGCTGGAGAGCTGGGACGTCAGCGAAGATGCGACCGGTTACGTCCTGAATGTCCGCCCGGGCGTGACCTGGAATGACGGCACGCCGTTCACGGCCGCCGACGTGGCCTACAACATTACGCGGTGGTGCGAGCAATCGGTCGAGGGCAATTCCATGGCCTCGCGCATGGCCTCGCTGATCGACCCGGATACGGGCGTCGCCCGCGAAGGCGCCATCGCGGCGACCGACGATCTGACCGTGACGCTGACCCTTGAGATACCGGACATCACCCTGATTGCAGGGTTCTCGGACTATCCGGCGGCCATCGTGCCACAGGGGTTTGAAGGCGACCCGATGGCCAACCCGAAAGGCACCGGGCCCTATCTGCCCGAGGCGCTGGAGGTGGGGATCCGGTCCGTTCTGGTCCGCAACGAAGATCACGATTGGTGGGGCGCGGATGTATTCGGCGGGCCCTTTGCCGATCGGATCGAGTATGTCGATTTCGGCACCGATCAGGCCGCGCATTTCGCCGCGGCAGAATCGGAGGAGATCGACATGGTCTACGAATCTTTGGGCGAGTTCGTGGATCTGATGGACACGATCGGTTGGGAGAAGTCCGAAACGGTCACGGCGAATACCGTGGTCATCCGGACCAACCAGACCGCCGAGGTCGAGGGGCGGGTGCCCTATTCGGATGTGCGCGTCCGGCGGGCTTTGGCGATGGCGGTGTCGAACGCCGTATGCCTGGAGTTGGGCTATGCGGGTCTCGGCGTCGTGGCGGAAAACCATCATGTCTGCCCGATCCATCCCGAATATGCCGCGCTTCCCGCGCCCGAAACCGACCCCGGTCAAGCGGCCGCGCTGATGGCCGAGGCGGGGATGGCCGATTACGAGCACGAGCTGATCTCGATTGACGACAATTGGCGGCGCGACACCTGCGATGCCGTCGCCGCCCAATTGCGCGATGCAGGCATCGCCGTGCGCCGCACGGTCCTGCCGGGCAGCACGTTCTGGAACGACTGGGCGAAGTACCCCTTCTCGGCCACCGATTGGGCGCAGCGTCCGCTGGGCGTGCAGGTCCTGGCGTTGGCCTACCGGTCGGGCGAAGCCTGGAACGAGAGCGGCTTCGCCAATACCGAGTTCGACGCGACATTGCGGGCGGCCATGGCCATCGCCGATGCCGACCAGCGCCGTGACTTGTCGGCGCGGCTGCAGCAGATCATGCAGGAAGAAGGGGTGGTGATTCAGCCCTATTGGCGGTCGACCTATCGCCATGCCCGGCCCGGGATCGTGGGGGCGGAGCAGCATCCGACATTCGAAATCCATGTCTACAAGTTGGGTCTGGCGGCCTGACGCCGGTGACATGACGGTCCCCGGGCGCCGTCACCCTCGGGCTTGACCCGA
>JBCCCB010000293.1:0-5309 GCA_039033775.1 Pseudomonadota bacterium
GGCCGACGATGCCGCCACCCGCTTCCCGCCGGTGCCGGACGGCGTGGAGAAACTCGTCGCCGCCGACATGCCCCGCGCCCTGGCCCATGCCCCGACCGACACCCACCACATCATCCTGACCTACAGCCACGACATCGACCTGGCGCTCTGCCACGCCGCCCTGCAGCGCGGCTTCGCCACCTGCGGCGTCATCGGCTCGGCCACCAAATGGGTCCGCTTCCGGTCGCGTCTCCGGGCACTCGGCCATCCGGACGCCGCAATCGCAAGCATCCGATGCCCCATCGGCGACCCCGCCCTCGGCAAGCACCCCCAGGCCATTGCCGTCGGCGTCGCCGCCGCGCTACTGTCCCCCGACGCGGTGACGGGGACCCCAGCGTGACGGCACTTCTCGACCTATCCGGCCTGACCAAAGCCTATCCCGGCGTGGTCGCCAACGATGGCGTCTCGTTCCGGATCGCCCCAGGCCAGGTCCACGCCCTGCTGGGCGAAAACGGCGCCGGCAAGTCCACCCTGGTCAAGATGGTCTACGGCCTCGTCACCCCCGATTCCGGCACCATGACCCTGGCCGGCCAGCCCTTCACCCCGCCCGATCCCCGCGCCGCGCGGGCGGCGGGCGTGGCCATGGTGTTCCAGCACTTCTCCCTGTTCGACGCGCTCTCCGTGGCCGAAAATGTCGGCCTCGGCATGGAAAATCCGCCCCCCCTCCGCGACCTCGCCAAGCGCATCAAGGACGTCTCCGAAACCTACGGCCTGCCCCTCGACCCCGCCCGCCGCGTCGGCGACCTGTCGGCGGGCGAGCGTCAGCGGGTCGAGATCGTGCGCTGCCTCCTCCAAGACCCGCGCCTCCTGATCATGGACGAACCCACCTCCGTCCTGACCCCGCAGGAGGTGGAGATCCTCTTCGCCACGCTGCGCAAACTGTCGGCCGAGGGCACTGCGATCCTCTACATCTCCCACAAACTCGAAGAGATCCGCGCGCTCTGCGACGCCGCCACCATCCTGCGCCACGGCAAGGTCGTGGGCGAGTGCAACCCGCGAGAGACCTCCGCCGCCGAATTGGCCGAACGCATGGTCGGCGCCAAGCTGACCGCGCCGAAGGCGGGCAACGCCTCGGTCGGCGCCGAAATCCTCAGCGTCGCCAACCTCTCCCTGCCGCCCGCGTCGCAATTCGGCACCCCGCTGCGCGACATCTCCCTGTCCCTCAAGGCCGGCGAGGTCCTCGGCATCGGCGGCGTCGCGGGCAACGGCCAAGACGAACTCCTGGGCGCCCTCTCGGGCGAGCGCCTGTCGTCCCCCGGCACCATCACCCTCGACGGCCATGACCTATCCCGCGACGGTCCCTCGACCCGCCGTGCCGCCGGCCTCCTGACCGGGCCCGAAGAACGCCTCGGCCACGCTGCCGCCCCGGATATGAGCCTCACCGAAAACGCCGCCCTGACCGGCGCGGGACGCAAGGGCATGCTGACCAAGGGTTTCCTGAACTGGGGAAAGGCCAAGCACTTCGCCGACGAGGTCATCGCCGCCTTCGACGTCCGCACCTCCGGGGCCGGCGCGACCGCGCGCTCCCTCTCCGGCGGCAACCTGCAGAAATTCGTCATCGGCCGCGAAGTCCTCCAGGCGCCCCGCGTCCTGGTCGTCAACCAGCCCACCTGGGGCGTCGACGCCGCCGCTGCGGCCGCCATCCGCCAGGCGCTGCTCGACTTGGCGGCGGGCGGGGCAGGGGTCATCGTCATCTCCCAGGATCTGGACGAACTCCTGGAAATCTCAGACCGCTTCGCCGCCTTGAACGAGGGCCGCCTGGGCGCGCCCGTTCCGGCGGCCGACCTGACCATGGAGCGCATCGGCCTCATGCTCGGCGGCGCCCATGGGATGGAGGTGGCCCATGTCTGAGCGTCGCGCCAACGTCACCTCGCTAGCCTGCGTCCTCCTCGGGCTTGACCCGAGGATCGCCGCGCACAGAGGTCCTCGGGTCAAGCCAGAGGATGACGGCCCGCAATCCGGAGGCGCGCCATGATCCGCCTCGTCCGCCGCCAAGCCCCGTCCCGCGCCTGGCAAGCCGCGGCCCCTCTCGTCGCCGTGGCCCTCACCATGGTCGTCGGCGGCCTCATGTTCGCCGCCCTCGGCACCGCCCCGCTGGAGGCGCTGCGGACCATCTTCTGGGACCCGCTCTTTGGCGAATTCGCCTGGTTTTTCCGGGCCGAGATCCTGGTCAAGGCGGGCCCCCTGATCCTGATCGCCGTGGGCCTCGCCCTGGGCTTCCGCGCCGGCATCTGGAACATCGGGGCAGAGGGCCAATACATCGTCGGCGCCATCTGCGGCGCGGCGGCGGGGCTGATCTTCTACCCCGCCGAAACCCGTCTGATCTTCCCCCTCATGGTCGTCTGCGGCGCCCTGGGCGGCATGGCCTGGGCCATGATCCCCGCGCTTTTGAAGACCAAGCTGGGGACCAACGAGATCCTGGTCTCCCTCATGCTGGTCTACGTGGCCGAGAACCTGCTGGCCTCCGCCGCCGTGTCCTGGCTGCGCAACCCCGACGCCGTGGGCTTCCCCGGCTCCCGCAACCTCAGCCGGTGGGAGGCGTCGGCCAACCCCGAACTCATCGCCGGCACCGGCGCCCATTGGGGCGTCTTCGCCGCCATCGCCGCGGTGATCTTCGCGCAGATCATGCTGACCAAACACCAGATGGGCTTCCAAATCCGCCTCGCGGGCCAGGCCCCCAAAGCCGCCCGCTTCGCCGGTGTGAATCCCGCCCGCCTGGTCATCCTGTGCTTCGCCATCGCCGGCGGCCTCGCTGGCCTCGCCGGGCTCTTCGAGGTGACGGGCCCCGCCGGCCAGATCTCCATCGACTTCGCGAGCGGTTACGGCTTCACCGCCATCATCGTCGCCTTCCTCGGCCGCCTGAACCCGCTCGGCATCGTCGCCGCCGGCCTCCTCATGGCGCTGACCTATGTGGGTGGCGACAACGCGGCAACGAATCTGGGCCTCCCGGTGGCCGCCATCTCGGCCTTCCAGGGCATGCTGCTGTTCTTCCTATTGGCGGTGGACGTGCTGACCAACTTCCGCATCCGCATCGGGCGCGCTCGTCGCTCCGCCAAAGGCGGCGCTCCTCGCTTGGTGGGGGAGGCGGCGGAATGAGGTCTTTTGCACAGTCTCTGCGGCGAAATTTCGGGCTCCCCAATGCGGCGGTCTTTTGCGTTAAGATACCCGATGTAAGAGCAAGCGACGGCCCGCCGCCGCTCCTTGGCGCCTCAGCATGACCGAAGGACCCAAAAGAAAGAAGCATTTCAGCGGATCGAAGCTCGACGATGCCACGCAGTTCATGCTGGGAGGTCTGGCGGGAGGCGCCCCAACGTTTTTGTTCCTGTGGTTGGCGAGTAAGTGGTTTGCGCTGGAATATGCATGGCTGGCTTTGGTTTTGCTTCTTGCCTACGGGTTCGGGTTCGTCGCAGAGGTGTTCAAGCTGTTGTCTCTCCCGTTCTTGGCAGCCGGGCGACGAGCGCATCGGGAAGACGATCATCGTGAGGACGATGAAACGATTTGGGGGCGCTACAGCACATTTTGGTGGGGCAGCATGCTGAGCGGGTTCGGGGTGACTGCGTGGTGGTTGCTCGCGCCGGGCCTCGCTGTACCCTGAAGAGAGATTGGAAGCGGGCGGATGAAGGCCTTTCACAGCGTGCACCGCAGGAACTCCAACCTGACAATGCAATCGCGTTCTTCATGGTTTGAAAGACTGCGGGGTTAGACAAATGGACCTCTCCACCATCTCCCCCACCCTCCTCATCGCCTCGCTCATCGTGGCCTCCACCCCCATCCTCCTCGCCGCCCTGGGCGAGATGGTGGTCGAGAAATCCGGCGTCCTGAATCTCGGCGTCGAGGGCATGATGATCATCGGCGCCATCACCGGCTTCATCGCGGGCGTCGAGACCGGCTCCCCCTGGGCGGGCTTCGCCGTAGCCGCCATCGGCGGCGCCCTCATGGCGCTCCTCTTCGGCGTCCTCACCCAAGTCTTGCTCTCGAACCAAGTTGCCACCGGCCTAGCGCTCACCCTCTTCGGCCTGGGTCTCTCCAGCCTCCTCGGCCAAGGCTATGTGGGCATCAAGGCCGAAAGCCTCGGCCGCCTCGACCTCGGCCCCCTCTCCGACCTGCCCTTCGTCGGCCGCGTTCTCTTCGGCCACGACCCCATCGTCTACCTCTCCATCGCCCTGGTCGCCGCCACCTGGGCCTTCCTCAAATTCACCCGCGCCGGCCTCATCCTCCGCGCCGTCGGCGAAAGCCACGACGCCGCCCACGCCCTGGGCTACGACGTCGTCAAAGTCCGCCTCGCCGCCATCGCCTTCGGCGGCGCGCTGGCGGGCCTCGGCGGCGCCTACCTCAGCCTGGTCCGCGTCCCCCAATGGGCCGACGGCATGACCGCCGGCGCCGGTTGGATCGCGCTCGCCATCGTCGTCTTCGCCTCCTGGAAGCCGGCCCGCGTCCTCGTCGGTGCCTATCTCTTCGGCGGCATCACCGTCCTGCAGCTTAATCTTCAGACGGCCGGCGCAACCATCCCGGTCGAGCTCCTCTCCGCCGCGCCCTACCTTGTCACCATCCTGGTCCTGGTGTTGATATCCACCCGCGCCGGACGGGGCGGGGACGCCCCCGCCGATCTCGGCAAACCATTCCACGCCTCGGGCTAAACCGGGCGGGTCCAACTGGGGAGACCACAATGAAACTCAAAGCCATCCTGGCCGGCGCCCTCGCGCTCGGCCTCACCACCGCGGCGCAGGCCCAAGACGACCCGCTCACCGTCGGCTTCGTCTATGTCGGCCCCATCGGCGACGGCGGCTGGACCTTCCAGCACAATGAAGGCCGCCTGGCCGTCGAGGAAGAATTCGGCGACCGCGTCGAGACCATCTTCCAGGAAAGCGTCCCCGAAGGCGCCGATGCCGAGCGGGTCATCACCCAGATGGCGCTCGGCGGCGCCGACATCATCTTCACCACCTCCTTCGGCTACATGGACGCCACCAATTCCGTCGCCGAGAAATTCCCCGACGTGAAGTTCGAACACGCCACGGGCTTCCGCCGCGACCACCCCAACGTCTCCACCTACGACGCGCGCTTCTACGAAGGCCGGGCCGTCATCGGCCACATCGCGGGCCACATGACCGAGACCGATAAAATCGGCTACATCGCCTCCTTCCCGATCCCCGAGGTGATCCAGGGCATCAACTCCGCCTATCTCCACGCCGCCAAGGTGAACCCGGATGTCGAGATGGTCGTCACCTGGGTCTACACCTGGTTCGACCCCGCGAAAGAGGCCGACGCCGCCC
>JBCCCB010000294.1:0-5249 GCA_039033775.1 Pseudomonadota bacterium
CCCGACCGGACCGCGAATAGACCTCCAGATGCCGCGCGCCGCCCCGGCGCAGGGCCGGAAGATATTCGCTCACCGCGATGGACCGGGGCACATGCCAATAGGGATTGATGACCATATGGGTCATCGAATGGCTGAACTCGGGCGTGCGCCGATCCGCGTCCTCGGCGCCGACGACGACGACCGTATCGAAGGTCACCTTACCGTGGTCCACTACATAGGCATGCTGTTCGGCCAGGTTCACCAGGATATGACGATCTTCCAGCGGCTTGTTCATCCAGCGCTGGCGCTCCAGCCCGACGACGATCTGGCTCATTCGGTTCGCCAGCGACACGTTGATCGCGTCGATCGTGCCCTGGCCCGCGACACCATCAGGCGTCAGGCCATGGTCGATCTGGAAGGCGCGAACGGCCGCTTCCAGCTCCGCGTCATAGCTCGCCACGGCGGATCGTTGCAGATAGCCCATCCGGATCAGCCGGTTCCGCAATGAGACCACCGCCTGCCCGGTCGCGCCGGGCTCGATCTGCGCCGACGGGACCAGCGGTCCCCACCCCCCGGCGCGCGCCATTTCCTGCAAGCGCAGCTTTTCCCGCAGCAACCGAGTGTAATTGGGCGAGGTCGGCCAGAGCGACTGGACGAAGGCATAGGGGTCGCCTTCGGTGAAGGCCGTGATCTGTTCCAGCCAATCGCGGCGCGGGACATCGACCACAATGGTCCGGTCCACCAATTTGGGATCCAGGATGCCGCTGCTGACATCCTGCGCATAGCGCAGGAACCGCCGGGTCATCTCGACTTCCAAGGCACCGCGTGCGCGTCCTGTCTGCGCCGCCGCGAAATCGGCGCGGATCGAGTCCGCATCGTAGCGCGCGGTGGGCAATCCATGGGTCTCGGCCTGATCCAAAGCCCATAGGAAGGCCGCGCGCCGGTGTTCGGCTCCGTCGCCCATCCAGATCGGCGCGAACGACCGGGACCTGTAGAACGCGGCGATGGCCTCGTCTTCCGCGGACGCTTCGGCGACGGCCTGCTGGAAGGGCGTTACCAGCGGTCGCGACGAAGCCGGTTGCGTTACAATCGCAAGACAAAGCGCCGCGCCCGCGACGATAGACGTGAATTTCATAACTGACAGCCCCGGCAGAAGTCTTCGAAAAGTGCCTCGCCCCATGGGGAGAGTCCATTCACCTCACGTCAATCATTTCACTCTATGCATCACGGCAACACACGCAGTCTTGTTCCCTGCGTTACGGCGATTGGCGGAAACCCGCTCAATTGTCTCTCAGGTCGCCACATGGTTCGGGAATCGCCCAAATTATGACACATCGAAACAGTCACATGGGGATGAGACAACCTAGGCCGCGTAGACGGCCGGATCGAACGAATGGGGCACAAGTGGACAAGACAGACAAGACAGGCATCCGCCCGTCGCTGACGCGTCGGGGACTTATCGGAGCATTCGCCGCAACGCTGGTAACGGCCGCGCCGACCTACTCCAACGCCGCCGGCTTCTTGCGCGGCGCAGGGGATATTCGACGGATCAAGATGCACAACGCCCGAACGGGTGAAAGCATGGACACGATCTATTGGATCGAAGGGGATTACGTTCGCGACGCGTTGAACGAGATCAACTTCTTCTTCCGCGATTGGCGTCGGAACGAAGTCAAATATATCGACAATCGGACTATCGACATCATCGCCGCGACCCACAATCTGGTCGACGCGCGGGAACCGTTCCTGCTGCTGTCGGGATACCGATCGCCCGCGACGAATGCCATGTTGCGCTCGCGCTCGCGCGGCGTGGCTCGCAATTCGCTGCACTTGACCGGAAAGGCGGCCGATGTGCGGTTGTCGTCCCGGTCGGTCGGGCAAGTTGCCAGTGCGGCGGCATCCTGCGGCGCCGGTGGCGTGGGCAAGTATTCTCGATCCAATTTCGTGCATGTCGATTGCGGCGAAGTGCGCAGCTGGGGCCGCTAGGGCCCGTCGCAACACACCTGACGCATGGTATGTCGCGAGATGCCGCGCAACGCTCCGTGGTGCGGGCACTTCGCGGCCTGCCGTTGTCGCAGGTTGAACGCCGAACGATTTAGGTCACACGGCCTGCTGATCGACAAGCTCAGCTGCTCGAGCCGGGTAGACGCACGACGTTATTGAAATCGGCTGGACACGCGATGCAGCCGGACGGGTTCAGGCTTCAGCCCCGACGATACCCGAGATCAGTGTGCCGATCCGCCTGCCCCATGCGGAAACACGAAGCACCGATCCCGCCGGATCGACAGCCACATCACCGTTCCCGGCTTCGGCAAGAAGACCGCCGGAACCGTCGCGGTCACCACGGCACCGCCTTCCAGCGCAAATTCGACCAGCGATTCCTTCCCCATGAACCGCGCCCGGACCACCTCGCCCCGGGCGGGCGTGCCCTCCGTCGGGGTCGGCGCAGGCCCTCGGCCGCTGCGGTCGAAATCCAGCCGGACATGCTGCGGCCGAAAGACGATATCGACCCGCTGTCCGTCCCGGTGCCCCGGTGCCAGAAACTGACCGAAGGGCGTCTGGGTCAGAGCACCATGAACGTCACCTTCCAGAACATTGATATCGCTGAAAAACGCCGCCGCTTTCCGGTCGATAGGCGTGTTGTAGATGTTATACGGCGCCGCCCGCTGGACGATCCGCCCGTCGCGCATCAGCGCGATCTCGTCGGCCATGCGCATAGCCTCGTCGGGTTCGTGCGTCACCAGAAGAACGGCCGCGCCCTCCTCCTTCAGGACGGCCAGCGTCGCATCGCGGATACCGTCCCTCAACCGGTTGTCGAGGCCCGAAAACGGCTCGTCCATCAGCATCACATTGGGCCGCGGCGCCAAGGCGCGGGCCAGGGCCACGCGCTGCTGTTCGCCGCCGGACAATTCGTGCGGGTACTTCGCGCCGTAGCCCGGCAGATCGACCCGCTCCAGCAACTCAGCCACGCGCGCATCCGCCTTGGCCCCCCCGGGCAGCCCAAAGGCGATGTTGCGCGCCACGTTCAGATGGGGGAACAGTGCGAAGTCTTGGAACATCAGCCCAACGCCCCGCGCCTCGGGAGGCAGGTGCACCGTGTCGTCCGACATCACCCGGCCGTTCAACCGCACCACGCCGGCATCCTGGCGGTCCACGCCTGCGATGATCCGCAGCGTCGTGGACTTTCCGCAACCCGATGGACCCAACAGACAGGTCACCTGGCCGGGCGCGACGCTCAGGTCGATGCCAGCCACGACGCATCGCCCACCCAGATGACGGGTCAGGCCTTCTATCTCCAGGCGGGGGATCACGTCTGGGCTATTCCCGACAATTCCAGTCGGACGTGCCTACCAATCGGGCCCCGGCCCGTCCAGCCGGGTCACAGCACCTCGCCGACGAGCTTCTCTTGCCGGGCGTAGAGATAGATCAGGAAGTTCAAGGCCAGCGTCATCGCGACCAGCAACCACGCCATTCCACCGCCGCCGACCAAAGCGAGCAGCGTGGGCGAGGCGATGGCGACGGCCCAGAGAGTCAGCACCACAAGCGACAGAAACGCGAAGGCCAACATCCAGACCGCGGCCCGCACATGGGCCAACAGGCACAGCGCCCCGACCAAGGCCAACACGGCATGCAGCCCTAGCAGGCCATGCACCCAGCCCGGCAGCGATGTCAGCCAGGCCACCTGGTCGTCCGGGTAAAGCGCCAGCCACCCCATGACCGCGCCATAGGAAATCAGCACGTACTCCGCCATCACCAATACGCCATACCCAAGGGCGATCAGCCCCATCACGTAGAAATGCCACCGTCGCATCACGCGCTCCCCTTGCTCCGGTCTCCGCTTACATCCCCGTCCGGCAAAAGCGAAGGGGGCACGGTTCCCCGGCCCCCTTCCCAGGGCTTGCCGGACGGTTGTGTGTCCGACCTGCCCAGACCGTCCGGTCGATCACTTGACCAGGAGCTCGGCCTCCTGCCGCTTCAGCATCCGGCGGGCGGCAGTGTAGGACTCGCGCCCCTCCCGCTCGCGCAGTTCGGGGAAGATCGCATAGATCTCCTCGCGCTGCGCCTTGCCCAGCCCCTTCAGCGAATGGTCGCCCGGCTGGAAGCTCTCGGTCCAGGCGCCGTCCGACAGGATGACCTCGTGGTTGTCGAACATGACGTGGATGTAAGTTACATCATCTGCCCCCATCCGCTCGACGCCCGGACGTCCGACCAGGTGCTTGGCGGCGACCAGAACCTCACGCTCGTCGAAATAGAGCATGGTCTCGTCATTGGCGATCAGCACGCGGTGCTGGGGCGACACGATCATGTCCCGCTCCGGCAGGCCGTGGCCCAGGGCGCCCTGGCCGATCTTCACGGCCTTCAGCCCCCCGTTTTCGCCCAGCTCCGCGCCCGAGATGTCGCGGCGGCCGACCCAGCGGATCACCTGGATGCCGTTGTCGCGGGTGATGACGCGGTCGCCGACCTCCAGCGTCTCGACCGCCACTTCGCCGCGGGGCGTCGCGATCAGCGTGCCCGGCGTGAAGCAGGGGATGACGGCCTCGATCTCTTCGAATTTGGCTTTGGTGCCGTCGTCGAAGGTGATGATGCCGCCCTCACGGTCGTCCGACGTGAACTCGATGGTCGACACGCCCGAACCGGTCAGGTCCAGCGTATCGAAATCGTCGCCGCCGTCGCCACCGTCGATCATGTCGTCGGTGGTCGCGCCCAGGATCACGTCCCGGTCGTCGCCGCCGTCGATCATGTCGGCGCCGTCGCCACCGGTGATCGTGTCGCCGCCGGCCCCGCCCGAGATCGTGTCGGCACCGTCGCCGCCGGTCACCAGGTCGTCGCCCTTGCCGCCCAGGATCTTGTCGTCCCCGTCCCCGCCGTCGGCGGTATCGTTGCCGCCGGCGCCGCTGACGGTATCGTCCCCGGCCCCACCGAACAGCAGATCGTCATTGGCGCTGCCGGACACGCTATCCTTGCCCTCGCCGCCATCTAGGGTGTCGTCGCCCCCGGCGCCGCTGATCCGGTCGTCGCCCGCGCCGCCGCTGATCGAGTCGTCATCGGCCCCACCGCTGATCGAATCGTCCCCGGCGCCGCCATCGACGCTATCGGCGCCGGTGCCACTGTCGATGGTGTCGTTTCCGTCACCGCCCGAGATGCTGTCATCCCCGTCTCCGGCGGTCACCACGTCGTCGCCCTTGCCCGCAAGGATCGTGTCATCCCCGTCGCCGCCGTCGATCGTGTCTTCGCCCCCGGCACCCTGGATCGAATCGTCGCCCGTGCCG
>JBCCCB010000295.1:0-5227 GCA_039033775.1 Pseudomonadota bacterium
CGAGCAGGACCGGATCAACCCGGGCATGCTTTCCGGAGCGATCTCACCGGTGAAGACCACCCGATCCGCCAGCCCGGCCGCGCGCACTTGCGCCTTCAATCCCGCCAGGAATCCCGTATCGGAGGGCCGGGTCCGACCGACGATCAGTGCTGTAACATCTTGATATACGGGCAGAACCCGCAGCATCGTCTCGACGAAGCGGTCCGTACCTTTCGCCGGCCGGATCCGCCCCACGCAGGCGATCCCGCGGCGTCCCGGAAAACCCGTCGCGGCCCAGGCGGCCGCGCGGTCCTCGGCGGGATGCCACAGATCGCAATCCACCCCGTGGGGCACGACGGCCCGCAGATGGGGCTTGCCCACGGCTGCTGCCGGGGTCGTGGCGATCAGCGCGTCCATCCGCGACATCAGCCAGCGCGGCACCGCCGAATGCCGCCGGATCCCGGCCGTCGTGAACACGATCCGGACCGGCCGCCGCAACACGTCCCGCGCCCAGAGCGCCGCCCGCATCTCGACGTTCCGGCGCACGTGCCAGATCACGAACGGGCGGGCGCCCGGCCGCAGCCGCCGCGCCGCGGCCACGGAGATCGGTGTCGGACAGACTGGCAACGCGTAGCCCGCCAAGGCCAGATCGTATCGCTCCGCGTGCAGCGGGATCAGCCGCGCCGCGGTGGCTGAGACGCCGGTGAATCGCCGGTTCAAGTTGGTGACGACCAGATCCGTCATGCGTCGAACTGCAGATCATGCAGCTCCCGATAGAGCCCTCCGGCGGCCAGAAGGCCCGCGTGATCGCCGCGCTCGGCCACGCGCCCGGCCTCCAGCACGACGATCTGATCGGCCTGTCGCACGGTAGACAATCGGTGGGCGATGACCAGGGTCGTCCGTCCGTCCGACAACTCCGCCAGAGCGTCTTTCACGGCGCGTTCCGATCGCGGGTCCAAGGCGCTGGTCGCCTCGTCCAGCAGCAGGATGGGCGTGTCGCGCAACACCGCCCGCGCAATCGCCACCCGTTGCCGCTGTCCGCCCGACAGGTTCGCGCCCCGGGGGCCTGCCCGAGTATCGAGCCCCCCGGGCAAGTCGGTCAGAACCTCGTCCAGATGGGCTGTCTCGATGGCGGCGCGCAGCCGGTCCTCCGACACGTCGCGGCCCAGCGTGATGTTGTCGCGCAGAGTTTCGTCGAACAGCAACGTGTCCTGGCTGACGACCGAGATGAGGCTCCGCAGGTCGCCCAGACCCAGCGCCCTCACATCCCGTCCGCCCAGTGTCACGGCCCCCGATCCGGGATCCGCCATGCGGGTCAACAGATGTAAGACGCTGCTCTTGCCCGCGCCGGAGCGCCCGACCAGCGCCGTGGTCGATCCTTCGGGCACCTCGAAGCCGACCCCGCGCAGCGCCGGATTGTCGCCGTAGCTCAGGTGCACGTCGTGAAACGCGATGTCCAACGCCACCGGTCTGACCCGGGCTGTCGCGGGACCGGTGATCGTGGGCGCCGTGTCGCGCAGGGCGAAGATGCGCTCCAGCGAGGCCATCATCGCCTGCCAGAGCCCCGACAGCCCGGCCAGACGGCGCAGCGGCTGGAAGGCCAGGGACATGGCGGTGAAGAACGACATGAATTCGCCGATACTCTTCTCGCCCGCGATGATCTGCGGCCCGCCATAGATCAGCACCGCGAAGAACCCGACGCCGATGGCCGCGTCGACCAGGGCGGGCACGGTCGCTTGACCGGCCGTCGCGCGCACGGTGGCGCGGACCATGGCCCGGGTCGCGGCGCGGAATCGGCCCGCCTGGTAGGTCTCCATGGCGTTCAGCTTGATCGGGGCGATGCCGTGGAAGATCTCGTCCAGCCGCGTGGTCCGCATGCCTGCGATATCGCGCAGGGCGAGGGATTTTCGCTTGATGTAGCGCTGCACAATCAGGCTGGGCAGGATCAACAGCGGAGCGCCGATGGCCGCGACCAGCGTCCAAACCGGGTCGACCAGAAGCGCGACGACCAGAAGCGAGGCCAGGCCGACCGCATCGCGCCCGCCTGCCGTGACGATGGCGGTCCAATTGGTCTGGGTGGCCTGCACGTCGCCCTGCACCCGTTCGATCAGCGTGCCGGGCGAATGGTCGGAGAAGAAGGCGCCGTCCAGCCGCAGCACGTGCTCCAGAAGGTCCTGTTGCAACCGTGCCGAGGCGTCGAAGGCCACCCGCGCCAGGATCACCCGCTGGGCCACCCCGGTGATGCCGCGCAGCAGGAACAAGCCCAGGATCGCGAGGCCGACCCAGACGATCAGGTCCGACTGCCCGCCGGTGAAGACGGTGTCGAACATGGGCTGTAGCATCCAGGCCAGCAGGCCCACGGCGGCGCCCTCGATGGCCATCAGGATCGCCGCCGCCACGATCCAGCCGAGATGGCGGCGCAGATAGCCATGCCACAGGCGGGCGAAGGGGTGGGAGGTTGGGAACACTCGGCGCCTCTCGGATTGCCGGTTGGCTTAGCGGAGGAGGACGGCCGCCGTCCAGCGATCCGCCCTTGCACCGCCCGCCGCCGGGGTCAGGATGCGCCCATGTATGACGGCGACAGCTTCTTCACCCTCAGCGCCTGGGGTCAGGCGGGCCTTGCTCTTTTGTCCTTGTGTCTCTGGGCCGGAACCGTGGGGCTATGCCTGCGGCCCGTTCTAACGTCCCGAGCGCTCCGCCTTGCCCGGGCCGTCGCCCTGCTTTGGGCCTTCGTCTGGCTCTCGCCGCAGGTCTATTACCTCTACTATCAAGCGATCTTCGACGGTCTCCCCTGGCAGATCGTGGTCAAGGCCCCGCCTGGCCCAGATCACCTCATCCGGCTTCTGACCTTCACCGAGCAGGCGTCGCTGTCGCGCCATTCTCAAGGAGTCTTGGGCTGGTCGCTGCTGGCCTTGTCCTGGCGTTCGCCCGGTTCAGGCGTCAAGTCGTAGGGCGCGGCCAGCCGCCAGACATGGTCCGGCACCATATGCTTCATCCGCCCCGGCGCGGCCCGGCGCAGATGCAGGATCGTCTCGACGGCTTTCATCTCCAGCCGCGCGCGCGCGAATTCCATCCCCCGCGGCCCGATCCGAGGCTGCAACCAGGCCACGATGGGCCGCAACCAATCGGGCATCTTGCGCAGCGGCAGGCCGCCCGCCGCCCGCTCCGTGTTCGCGGCGAAGCCCTTCACGGCGCCCGCGCGCTTGCCCTTGGAGGTCAGCGGCCTTAACGCGATCTCATCGCCCAACGCGGCCAGCATGTCGCGTCCCCGCGCGTTGCGGACGATCACCCACTGATCTCCGTCGCCGCCCATGTAACCGACCGTGATATCGGCCAGCCGGTTGGCGTAATCGGTGCAGGTCCGGCAGGTTAGCGGGAAGAAATCCGGCGGTAGGTCCGAGAGCGGCAGCTTCAAGAACGGGATCGTCCGCACCGCGCCATCTTCGAAGCGCATCTCGACCCGGTAATCGGCGCGGAACTCCAGATACGTCACCCGCTTGGGCCGGTCGGTCAGCCGCGCGAGGAATGCGTGGAAGTTCTCGATGGTCGTGTTGTCCGAACACGGCGTCCCGATCACCAAGAGCCGCTCCAACCCCAGCTCTGCCTCGATGGCGCGCAAAGCATGGACCTGGCAGGGGATCCCCACCAGAGCGATCCGCCGATGCCCCGCCGCCACAGCCGGTTCCAACAGCGCCAGCACCGGCGAAAATCCCATCCGCATCCCGCGAACCCGCTCCATATCGGCAGGGTCGGTGACGATGACCGGCACCCCTCGGAACGGATCGTCCTCGGCCGGGGCCAGGGTCAGCACGGCGGTCACCTCGCCCGTCTCCAAAAGCCGCGCGCCCAAGGAAGAGGCGATCCCCGTCCACTGCGCTCCCGCCTTGGGTGGGGCCATTGCGGCCCGATGCATGGACAGGAATGTGCCGAAATGGGGGTCATTGTCGACCCGCCCATGGATAGCCGCCTCCCGCGCTGGGAAGTCCGGCACCGTGAACTGGCACGCCGTCCCGCAGCGGGGCGCCAGGTCCATCCGCGACAGGCCGCAATCGGTGCACATGGTCCCGCGTGGCGCCGGATCTCTCAGAGTCGGGGCTTGAAATGTTGGGGTGTCACGCATGGTTGACACATTGCGCCCCCCAACCCCGCCTGTCGAGTCCGCCGCCCCTCCATCACTGGTCCAAAAATGCGCAAATCCGACGCCGCAAACCCGCACCACGCTTGCCCGGACGCGCGCCTGCGTGTACCCCCGGCCCGTCAACCCCGGAGGACATGATGGGCTACCGAGTCGTCGTCTGCGGCGCCACCGGAAATGTGGGCCGCGAAATGCTGAATATCCTGGCCGAGCGCCAGTTCCCTGCTGACGAAGTCACAGCGCTTGCCAGCCGGAAATCCTTGGGCACGGAAGTGTCTTACGGCGACACGACACTCAAGACGAAAGACCTGGAACAGTTCGACTTCACAGGCCACGACATCGCGTTCTTCGCCATCGGCTCGGACGCGACCAAGATCTATGCCCCGAAGGCCGCCAAGGCGGGCTGCGTCGTCATCGATAACAGCAGCCTCTATCGCTACGACCCCAACGTGCCGCTGATCGTCCCGGAGGTGAACGCGGCGGCCATCGACGGCTACACCAAGAAGAACATCATCGCGAACCCCAACTGCTCGACCGCGCAGATGGTCGTCGCCCTGAAGCCGCTGCACGACCGGGCGCGGATCAAGCGAGTGGTGGTCAGCACGTACCAATCCGTCAGCGGCACCGGCAAGGAGGCCATCGACGAGCTCTGGGACCAAACCAAGGGTATGTACGTCCCGGGGCAGGAGCGGGCGCCGTCGGTCTACACCAAGCAGATCGCCTTCAACGTCATTCCCCATATCGACGTCTTCATGGAGGACGGGTCGACCAAGGAAGAATGGAAGATGGTCGCCGAGACCAAGAAGATCGTCGATCCGTCGATCAAAGTCACGGCCACCTGCGTGCGAGTCCCTGTTTTCGTTGGGCATTCCGAGGCGGTGAACATCGAGTTCGAGGATTTCCTCGACGAGGACGAAGCGCGCGACATCTTGCGGACCGCGCCCGGCATCCTGGTCGTCGACAAGCGCGAGGATGGCGGCTACGTCACCCCCGTCGAATGCGTCGGCGACTTCGCCACCTTCGTCAGCCGCATTCGCCAGGATTCCACGATCGAGAATGGGCTCAATATCTGGGTCGTCTCCGACAACCTGCGCAAGGGCGCGGCGCTCAACG
>JBCCCB010000296.1:0-5224 GCA_039033775.1 Pseudomonadota bacterium
CGTTCGAGCACGCCATTGTCGAGATCGGCCATTACCCGGACCGGCGCAGCGATGCGAAGGGCGTGGAGCCGGAGAGCGTGGCCTTCGCCGAGGTGGCGGGCACGCCGATGGTGTTCGTCGGGGCCGAGCGGGCCTCGGTCGTGGGTGTGTATGACGTGAGCGATCCGAGCGCGCCGGTTCTGGCGCAGTTGTTGCCGTCGGGGGTAGGGCCCGAGGGCTATGCGGTGCTGGCGGATCGGGGCCTGCTCGTGACCGCGAATGAGGGCGATTTGATCGAGGATGGGGGCGCGCGGGCCCATGTGATGATCTATGAGTGGCAAGAGGGCGACGCGGTCTATCCGCATCTGACCTCGGCCGGCGCGGACGAGTTGATCGGGTGGGGCGCGTTGTCGGGGCTCGTGGCCGATGGCGAGACGCTCTACGGGGTGAATGACAGCTTCTATGGCTATCAGCCGCGGATTTTCGTGATCGACCCGTCCGAGACGCCGGCGCGGATCACCGATGCCATCGACATCACGCGGGGCGGGCGTCCGGCGCAGAAGTTGGACCTGGAAGGGATCACCACTGATGGCGAGGGCGGGTTCTGGCTGGCCTCGGAAGGGCGGACGGATCGGTTGGTGCCGCACGCGCTGTACCATGTGAATGGCGATGGCGAGATCGAGGCTGAGATCCCGCTGCCCGCCGAGTTGCTGGCCGTGGAGCGGCGCTTCGGGATGGAGGGCGTGACGCGGGTTGGCGACACGCTCTACATGGCGATCCAGCGGGAATGGGCGGACGATCCGGAGAACCATGCGAAGATCGTGACCTATGATATCGCGGCCGAGGAATGGGGCGTGCTGCATTACCCGAAGGAGCCCGCCGAGACCGGCTGGGTGGGCCTGAGCGAGATCACCGCCCATGATGGGTTCCTGTATATCGTGGAGCGCGACAACCAGATCGGCGAGGCGGCGCGGGTCAAGCAGATCACGCGGGTTGCATTGGACGGGCTGACGCCTGCCGCTTTGGGAGAGACGCCGCCGGTGGTCGAAAAGGAGGTCGTGCGGGACCTGCTGCCGGACCTGACATCGACGGGCGGATATGTTCTGGACAAGGTCGAGGGCCTGGCGATCCAGCCAAATGGGGCAATGTGGGTCGTGACTGACAACGATGGCGTGGACGATCATTCCGGTGAGACGATGTTGTTTACCGTGTCTCTGGAATGACTTTGAAAATCTTTTGAATGACCCTGTCGTGTCGCGCTAATTTCACGCTGTTCCGGTTTTAGTCTACGTAATTTCAATGAAGATCGGCTCCGGTGCCCCTGTTGGGTCCGGGGCCTTTTTCTCTTTGGGAGCTGGGCCCTTGGGCCTGGCTCTGACGCCGGTGAGGGACAGGCGGCACGGGGCGTGATCCGAGGAGGTCGGAGGACCGGAGATCCTTGGGTCGAGGCCGAGGATGACGGCCGTGAAGCCGGGCGGCGCGGGGCCCTAGTCTTGGGCCCGAAGGATGCGCGCGGGACGGGCCGCCAGGGGACGCCAGGCGAAGGCGAGGCCCGCGATCAGGGTGGCCAGCGCGCCGCCCAGGACGATGGCGATGGCCGAGACGGGCTCGAAACTATAAGGCGCCTCCATCACGAAGCGCAGGACGCCCCAGCCCGCGATGGCGCCGCCCAGGATCGCGACGAGGCCCGCCGCCGCGCCCAGGATGGCGGAGCGGAGCGCGAAGCTGGTCAGGATGGTCTTGCGAGTGGCGCCGACGGTCTTGAGGACCGACGCCTCGAAGACGCGGCCGCGTTCGCCCGCGGCCGCCGCGCCGATCAGGACGACGAAGCCGGTCAGCAGCGTGGCGCCCGCGCCCCAGGAGGTGGCTGCGGCGAGGGCCGAGAGCGCCTCGGTCACCAGGCCGATCGCGTCTTTGACGCGGATGGCGGTGATGTTGGGCGCGTCGCCCGCCACGTCGCGGAGGATCTGGGCCTCGGCGGCTTCCTCGGCATAGACGGTGGAGAGCCAGGTGTGGGGCGCGCCGCGCAAGGCGGCCTCGTTATAGATCAGGATGAAGCCGATGCCGCCGGTGGAAAAGTCGACCTCCCGAAACGACGTGACGGTGGCGGTGACGTCGCGGCCCAGCAGGTTCATGACGACCTCGTCGCCGATCTGGATGCCCAGTTCCTCGGCCTCTTCGGCGGCAAAGCTGACTTGTGGGGCGCCGTCATAGCCTTCGGGCCACCATTCGCCTTCGGTCAAGGTGGTGCCCGGCGGCATGGTGTCGGCGAAACTGACGCGGCGGTCGCCGCGGGTGACCCAATGGTCGAATTCGGAGGCCGGTGTGCCGCCGAGGGATCGGACGACGCCGCCCAGCATCGGGGCGTAGTCGACGCGGCTGACTTGAGGATCGTTCTGGACCCGATCCAGGAACGGGTCCAGTTGGTCTGGCTGGATGTCGACGAAGAAGTAGGAGGGCGCGACCTGGGGCAGGTCGCGGTCGATGGCGGCGCGCATGTTGGCGTCGATCTGGCCGACCGAGGCCAGGACGGTGAGGCCCAGGCCGAGCGACAGGACGACGGCCGTGGCCTCGCCACCCGGGCCGCCGACGGAGCCGAGGGCCAGGCGTAGGGCGGGCTTGCCCTGGGCGAAGCGGGAGCGAGCGAGGCGGCGGGCCAGGCGGCGGACGCCCCAGGCGGAGAGAACGAGGATGGCGAGCGCGACCGCGATGCCGCCGGCGGCGGCCAGCGCCAGGAGTGGGATGCCGGAGAGCCAGGCGGACAGGCCGATGAGGGTGAGCGCGAGGAGGGCGAGGGCCGCGATGTAGCGCGTGCGGGGCCAGCCCTTGGCGGGGCCGGTGGCGTCCCGGAAGAGGCTGGCGGCACGGACCTGTTCGGTGCGGGCCAGGGGCCAGAGGGTGAAGATGAGGGCCGTGAGGGTGCCGTAGAGGGCGGCCTCGACCAATGGGCCGGGATGGATTCCCAGGGCCACCGGGACCGGCAGGCGGGCTTCGATGAGGGGCCCCGCCGCGAGCGGGATCAGGGTGCCGATGATAAGGCCGAGGGCGACGCCGAGGAGGGTGAGGACGGCGATCTGGATCAGGTAGGCGGCGAAGATGGTGCGGCCCTCGGCGCCGACGGTCTTGAGGGTGGCGATGATTTCGGTCTTGCGGTCGAGATAGGCGCGCACGGCGGCCGAGATGCCGACGCCGCCCACGGCGAGGCCCGCGAGGCCCACCAGGACCAGGAAGCTGCCGATGCGGTCGACGAAGCGGGCGACCTGGGGCGCGGCGTTGCGCCGGTCGCGCCAGCGGGCGCCGGTGCCGTCGAGTTCGGCCAGGGTCTCGGCGCGGATGGTGTCGAGGGCCTCGTCGGGCGTGTTTTCGGGCATGAGGACGCGGTATTCGGTCTCGAACAGCGAGCCTTCGGAGAGGAGGCCGGAGCCTGCCAGCGCCTCGGACCGGACGAGGGTGCGGGGGCCCAGGCCGAAGCCGTCGCCGCCCAGATCGGGTTCGCGGACCAGGCGGGCGGTCAGGGTGAAGCGCTTGGCGCCCAGGTAGAGGTCGTCGCCAATGTCGAGGCCCAGGCGGTCCACCAGGACCGGGTGGGCGACGATGCCGTCCCCGGCGAGTGCCTCGGAGAGAGGGATGGCGGGGTCGAGCTCGACCTGGCCGACCAGGGGGTAGAGGTCGTCGACGGCCTTGGTCTGGGTCAGGGCACGGTCGGCTTGGCTGCCCTGGCCGGTGGCGGCCATGGAGCGAAAATCGTAGATTTCCGAGACGGTTCCGAGGGCGTTCAGATAGGCGCGTTCGTCCGGCTCGGCGGCGCGGTAGGTGAATTCGACCTGGGCGTCGCCGCCCAGGATGTTGCGGCCCTCGCGCTCCAACCCTTCGGTGATGGAGACGCGGACCGAACCCACGGCGGCGATGGCCGCGACGCCCAAAGCGAGGCAGGCCAGGAAGATGCGGAACCCCGCGAGGCCGCCGCGCAACTCGCGCCGGGCGATGCGGGCGGCGTGGGTGAGCCATGTCATGGGGTGCGCTCCTTGGCCGGGGCGGGATTTGCGTATTTTTGGACCGATGATGAGAGGCGCGTTAAGGTTAACGCGGGCTTGGTCATCACTGGTCCAAAAATACGCCTGTCGAAGCGGTTACAACTAGACGCGACGGTCATTCGGCGGCGCTGATCCGGGTCGGGCCGGTTTCAGCCGCATCGGTCACGCGGAGGTCGGGGCGGCGCGTTTCTTGGTCCAGACGGCCATCGACCAGGCGGATGGTGCGGTCGCAGCGGGCGGCGAGCTCGGTCGAGTGGGTGACCAGGACCAGCGTGGCGCCGTGGCGGTCGCGCAGGCCGAAGAGGAGGTCCATGATCGCCTCGCCCGTGGTTTGGTCCAGGTTGCCCGTGGGCTCGTCGGCCAGCAGGATGTCGGGCCGGGGCGCGGCGGCGCGGGCCAGGGCCACGCGCTGTTGCTCGCCACCCGACAACTGGGCCGGGTAATGGCCCGTGCGGTGGCCCAGGCCCACGGCCTCCAGTTCGGCGGCGGCGCGGTCGAAGGCGTCGGCGATGCCGGCCAGTTCCAGGGGCGTCGCCACGTTTTCCAGCGCCGTCATGGTCGGGATCAGGTGGAAGGACTGGAACACCACCCCCATATGTTCGCGGCGGAAGCGGGCCAGGGCGTCTTCGTCCATCGCGGTGAGGTCGTGGCCCAACGCCTCCACATCCCCCGAGGTGGCGCGTTCGAGCCCGCCCATGAGCATCAGGAGAGACGATTTGCCCGACCCCGACGGCCCCACCAGCCCCAGTGTTTCCTTGGCCGGCACCTCAAGCGAGATGCCGTGCAGGATGTCCACGGGGCCTGCATTGCCTTGCAGCGACAACGACACGTCGCGGAGGGAGAGAACCATGGGGGAATTCCTCGGGCTTTTGCGTTCAGGGGCATATGGGGCGGTCCGGGGGCTGAACAAGGCGGTTCAGATCGGTGTTTTGGCGCTGTTGCCCGGGATGGTGAACGCGGAGACGGTGACGGTGGTCGCGTTGGGGGATTCGCTGACGGCGGGGTTCGGGCTGCCGGAGGGCGAAGGGTTCGTGCCGGTATTGCAGGATTGGCTGACCGCGCAGGGAATCGATGCGGAGGTCGTGAATGCGGGCGTCTCGGGCGACACGACGGCGGGCGGGTTGGCGCGGATCGATTGGGCGCTGACACCCGAGGCGGATGCGATGATCGTGGCATTGGGGGGCAACGATCTGCTGCGGGGGATCCCGCCC
>JBCCCB010000297.1:0-5220 GCA_039033775.1 Pseudomonadota bacterium
GGCAGGCCCTCGCCCATGGCCAAGGTCAGGCTGCGTTGGGCGAAGGGTGTGACCAGAGCCACGGCCATAAACGCAGCCGCTGCCAGCGGGGCCGGGCCTGCGCGGGGGATCAGGCGGAGCATCAGGCGCGCGACCTCCAGGATCCCGATGGCCCAGATCGTGAAGAGAAGCGGCATGGCATAGGACATGTAGCGGAGCGCCTTCATGCCGCCGAAGGAGTGAACCAGGAAGGTCGATAGGAAGGCCGTCGCGCAGAAGATCGTCAGACCGGGCCGGGCGCGCAGGGCCAGCAGGCCCAAGATCGGCGTGGCATACCAAAGCGGGCCATAGCCGCGCTCCAACTGGTCGAAGTAGAAGGTGCGGTAATCGCGCAATGCCGCCGCATGATCCGGGACCCAGCGGTAGAAGGCGACGGCTTTTTCCAGCAGGCCGGTGGCCAGACCGACGCCCAGGCCGATAGCCAGGAGAGTCAGGCAAATGCTGGCGGTGATCAGGCGGCCCCGGATCGTGCGGATATGGCGCGCGATCAGCAGCAGGAAGGTGGCCAGTAGAACCCCGGCGGCGCCGACGGCCGTGCTGACTTGGAAGCCGACGGCCAGCGCCCAGCAGGCCGCCGCGCCCAGGATCAGCGTGGCGCGTGTCTTGCCATCGGTTTGCAGTGCCAGGTGAATCGCGGCAGCGCCGCTGAGGAAGAAGAGGACATGGACCGCGTAGAAGCGAACGAACTGGGCTTCGATGATCGCCTGGGGCCAGAGGATCGCGAAGGCGGCTGCGATGGTGGCCACCGTCATGTCCGCCGCGCGTGCCAGCCAGAGGAACAGCACGACCGGGATCAGCGTCCCCGCGACGACCGAGACGATCCGCGCCGTTATCAGGTCGGTATCGCCCGCAAGCCAGAGCATGGCGGCCACCGCGTGGGTAAAGACTTCGGCCCGCAGGTATTGCCCGTCCAGGATCGTCGGATTGCCGGTTTCGAGGATCCCGCGGGCGGCGAGGACGTGGTACAATTCGTCGAACTCGGCCGGCGCGCCCATCAGGCCCAGACGCGTCAGAAGGGCGGCGAGGCCGACCAGCATCGCCGATAGGGCCAGGGCCGAAAGCGGCCATGACGGGCGGGGCATCACGCTCTCCATCGGGCGCCTTGGCGTCGGTTGTCTTGGCGTTCGACGATCTCTAGCGTTTCCCGACGGGGATCGTGGAACCGGAGGAGAGCATGCCGAACACGCTGGCGCATCTGGGCCTGCACGCCCTGGCGACGCGCGGCGTCATCCGCGATGCGCCCTATGGCTGGATTTGGCTGGGATGCGTGCTGCCGGATTTGCCCTGGATCTTCCAGCGCGTCTTGCGGGCCGTGCCGCTGGACCTGTCGCCCATCGACATCCGGCTGCACGCCATCGTCCAGAGCAGCTTGCTGTTCTGCCTGATCGGCCCGGCGGCCTTCGCCCTTCTGGCGGCGAGGCCGGGCCGGGTCTTTGCGATCCTGGCCCTGGGGTCGGCTCTGCACCTGCTGCTGGACGCGACCCAGACCAAATGGGGAAACGGCGTGATCCTGGCGGCGCCGGTCGATTGGCAGGTGACGAATTTCGGTCTCTATTGGCCCGAACACGGCGTGACCCTGGCCCTGACAGGCTTGGGCCTGGCCTGGTTCGTCTGGGCCGCCGTGAAACCGGGCGCCGTCATACAGGCACGCCTGCCTGTCCGACGACGTATCGGGCTGGCCGTCCCGCTGGCGGCGATCTGGTTGATCGGCCCGGTCGCCTTCTGGTCGGCGGCCGAGCGCGCGGATGCCCATTTCACAGGCACGCTCCGCGCCGTAGAGACACGGGAGGCGCGGACCATCGCCTTCGACCGGGCCGGTGTGACGCGGGACAGCGGCGACGCGCGACTGCGGGTCTGGACCGGCGAGACCTTTGCCGTGACCGGCATGGCCCTGCCGGACGGGGCCGAGACGGTGTCCGTGCAAGGCCGCTTCGCCACGCCAGATACGGTTCTGATCACGGCCTTGCACGTCCATGCAAAAGGTTGGCGGGACCTGATGTCCTATCTGGGCCTCGCCCTGGTGGGCGCCTGGTGGCTGCTGGCGGGCCTGAATGTCTGGCGCGGTCGGCATCGCGGCGCTCAGCTGCGTTGACCGATCTGGCGGGCGGGCACGCCCCCCATGATCGCATTGGCGGGAACGTCCTTGGTGATGACCGACCCGGCCCCCAGGATCGCGCCGTCGCCCACGCGCACGCCGTCCAGCACGCGCACGCCCGCGCCGACCCAGACGTCGCGGCCCAGCACCACGGGGCCCTTGGTCACCAGGCCCTGTTCGACCATAGTTCCGGCGCCGAGTTCGGTCCGGTAGCGGCCTCCGCCGAAATAGCATTGGCCCGCGATGATCGCGTGATCGCCGATCTCGATCCCCGAGACGGCGGACAGCGTGCTTTGCGATCCGATGGAGCAATCGGCGCCGATGCGCAGATATCCCTGCTTGACAACGATCACGACGTCGCGCGCGATCAGGGTGCGGTCGCCGACCGAGAAATCGGCCGTGCCGCCCGTGCCGCGCGCATCCAGGGCGCAGCCGTCGTCGATGTTGACGTTATTGCCGATTCGCATCCAGCCGGGGCAGCGCAGCGACAGGTTGCGGCCGAAATTCACGCCCCGGCCGATCGTTCCGAAGAGACCGGGGAACAGCGCCTTGCGCAGCGCGAAGCCCAGGGCGCCACCGGTGCCGGCGGCGAAGATCATCGCGAGTTCGTATCGCAGGAACGCGCCCAGGCCGCCCACGCCGATGAAGAAGGCGCGATACTTGGCCACGGGCGAGCCGGGGGCGGACAGCGTGGCGACCACCCGATCCTTTTCGGGCGCTTGCGGGGGGGTGGGGTCCTGGGCGGTCAACGGCTTGCCTCTAGCCAGCCGAGGGCTTGCGCGATGTCGGGCGCCAGGCTGCGGGCCGCCGTCTCCGTCAGGTGGTTGGTGTCGCGGTAGAGCGGCACGCCATCCAGGAACAGGCGGCACCGATCCCGGTCGCAGAGCCGGTCCTGGGACCGCAATGCCAACAACCCGTGATCGGCCACGATCCGGTCATATCCCTCGATGATCGCGGCCGTGCGGGCATCGTAGCGATTCCGCGGCACGGACAGGGCCAGAGGGTCGCCGCCGCGGATAAGCGCGCGGGCGGCGGCTTCTGGGACGTGACGGGCCGCCTCCGGCAGCGGATAGACCAGCATGACCTGCTTGCCTGCGTTCTTCAGGGCTAGAACCGACGTCTCCAGCCGATCGAGGAAGAACGCCGTGCGATCCTGGTCTTCCGGCAGGGGGCCAGTCCGCGATCCGATCATCAGCGGTGACCGGCGGCTTTCGGCGAAACCCCGGTCGGGCCAGCCATGGACGTACATTTGCGCGCGGAGGGTGTAGACGACCAGGTTGACGTCCGGATCGGCAAGGATGCCGTCCCAGGTCGCGTCGACATAAGGCGCACAATCATGGTCTTCGCCTGCCCAGAAGACCTGGAAGTCGGGGAAGTTCGGGCACCCGTTATGGGCGAGCATTTCGCCGGACAGCCCTGCTGACCGGGCGGCCTGATCCAAGGCGGGCAGGAAGGCCGGGCCATGGCTGTCGCCCAGCAGGACGATGCTGGGCGGGTCCGCGCTCTCGGCGCCGAACAGGCAAGGCTCGCTCCAATCCTTGCGGTTCTGGCGGCGCTCGCAGGCGCGGGCATGGGCGTGGCGGTCTTCCCCGAAGGCGGCTAGGGTAACCGCTTCGGCGGGCAGGCGGCCCGGCAAGCCGTCGCGCAGCACCGGCACCATGGCCAGCGCGACCAGGAGAGCGGTGGCGGACCCCGCTCCGATGAAGGCGCGGCGCCGTCCGGACGGCGTGCCGGGAGACTGGCGGAAGGGCGTTTCCACGAAGCGGTAGGACAGGTCGGCCAGGATAAGAGACGCGATGAACAAGCCCGCCGCCGCCAGCGGCCCCGGCAAATCCATGGTCGTGTAGGCGAAGCCGACGACCAGCGGCCAATGCCACAGATAGAGCGAGTAGGACCGCTTGCCGATCCAAACCGGAAGGGCGGCCCCCAAAAGCGCGCCGACCCGCCCCGGTCCCGCGAGCCCCGCGTAAATCACCAGGCTCGCGCCAAGAACCGGCAACAGCGCGGCCACACCCGGGAAAACCGTCGTCTTGTCCAAGGTTACGATGGCCGAGACGATCAAGCCCAACCCCACCAAGGCCGCGAGGTCCCGCATCACGGGCGCGCGCAACGGCGGTAGCGTGACCAGCGCCAGCATGGCGCCCACGCCCAGTTCCCATGCGCGCCAGGGCAGCAGGTAATAGGCCGATGTGGGCGTCCGGTCGGTCGTCAGCGCCGACAGCGCGAAGGAGGCGAGCGTCAGGACGCCGATCCACAGGACCGCGCTGCGGCGGAACCGCGCCAGCGCCATCAGGATCAGCGGGACGAAGATGTAGAACTGTTCCTCGATGGCCAGGGACCAAGTGTGCAGCAACGGCTTGGTGTAGGCAGCGGCCTCGAAATAGCCCGCTTCGATCCAGAACAGGATGTTCGAGGCGAAGAATGCGGCCGCCACCGCGCTTTGCGCCGCGTCGCGGAAATGGGTCGGCAGGAAGAGGATCGTTGCGGCGGCCATCGTGATGGCGATCATCGCGAAGAGGGCCGGCAGGATGCGCCGGATGCGCCGCTCGTAGAAGCGGGCCAGCGAGAAGGTGCCGTCATCCAGCTCGCGCCGGATGATCGACGTGATCAGGAACCCCGAGATGACGAAGAAGACGTCCACGCCGACGAACCCGCCCGGGGCCCAGGGCCGATCGAAATGGAAGGCCAGCACCGGTAGAACCGCCACGGCCCGCAGGCCGTCGATATCGGGGCGATACTCAAGAGCCATGGGACACATCCATCGTCGGAGTGCGCGGCGGCAGCGGAGCCCGGCGCAGCATGTAGACGACACCGCCAAGCAGTCCGGCGGCCAGAACGGTGGCGAATTCGATCCAGGCGAAGGCCAATGCCAGCGAGGGGTCGATGCCCCAGAGGCCCAGCAGGAAGATAAAGACCGCCTCGCGGATGCCGATGCCGTTGATGGTGAACGGCGCCATCATCGCGAAGATCGCGATGGGAACGATGGCGTAGAAGGCCGCATATGGCACGTCCAGGTCCAGGCTCTGCGACAGGATCCAATAGAATGTCACGACGTTGATCTGCAGCAAGATGGACAGGATCAGGCA
>JBCCCB010000298.1:0-5202 GCA_039033775.1 Pseudomonadota bacterium
CCTCTCGATCATCGGTTGCGTCGTGAACGGCCCGGGCGAGGCGCTGATGACCGATGTCGGCTTCACCGGCGGCGGCAACGGCGCGGGCATGGTCTACCTGGCGGGCAAGCAGAGCCACAAGCTGTCCAACGATCAGATGATCGAGCACATCGTCGAACAGGTGGAAAAGAAAGCGGCCGAGCTTGAGGCGGCGCAAGCGGCCGAGAAGACAGCGGCGGAGTAAGGATCACTCTGCCTTTCGGTCGTCCTCGGAACCGTGCGGAAAGAACCTGCGCTTTGCAGCCTCGACCCCTTCATGCGCGACGACAGCCCGCATCATTTCGATGACGGCCATTTCCGTGCGCGCCTCTGGCGAGAGGGCAGCATATTCTTCCAAGGATATGGTCGGCTGCGCGCGCCTAATGGTCATTGGACAATTATAATCCTGTTGCTCCTCGAAAGGTAGCGATCAAGGCGATCTGCTTCAACCGCTGCTCCAGCCGATCCCGCTGCATGGCCGGTTCGACCGCTCCGACAGTCACCACATGCACGCCACCATCCCGCGTGTTGGTGAAGGCAACATCCCAAGCGCCAATGCGTCGAAGTTGAAAGCTTCCGATACCCACATCTTTGGGCGAAATCGGAACCGCAACCAGAGCCGCCACGATCTGCTCGACCTCCCCGTCACTTACGCGGTGAAGCGCTATATCGAGTTCGGCGACACGGGTCGTGTCCACGACCACCTCAATCCCTCGATTGCGAAAGCCACTCACCTCACCGCTCCGGCAACAACCCCCGGGGCGAGAACCGCAGCACCAACAGCAAGATCAGCCCCATGGTCAGCAGCCGCATATGCGCCACCGAATCCAGCAGATGCGCCTTCAGCCAAGACCCGTCGGCCATCCCCGCCGTGATCCCATCCATCAGCAGCGCCCCCAACGGCTCCACCTGGACCCACAGCCACCAGATCAGGAACCCGCCCAGTACCGCCCCGAAATTGTTCCCCGACCCGCCGACGATCACCATCACCCAGATCAGGAACGTGAACCGCAGCGGCTGATACGTCCCCGGCGTCAACTGCCCATCCAGCGTCGTCATCATCGCGCCCGCAAGCCCGCAGACCGCCGAGCCGAGGATAAAGATCTGCAGATGCCGCGCCTTCACGTCTTTGCCCATGGCCTCGGCCGCGACCTCGTTGTCCCGGATCGCCCGCATCATCCGCCCCCAGGGCGAGGCCAGCGCCGCTTGGGCCAGCCACAAGAGCCCCAGCAAGATCACCAGGAACAGCCCCGAATAGGCCAGCTTCACCGTGATGGACGAGGCCGTCACCGGGTCGAACCCGAACTCCGTCACCGCCTCCACGAAGGTTGCGGAGTTCTGCAAATCGATCTCATAGGGCACCGGCCGCGGCAGCCCGATGACGTTCTTCACGCCCCGCGCCAACCAATCCTCGTTCTTCAGGATCGCGATCACGATCTCCGCGATCCCCAGCGTCGCAATCGCCAGGTAATCCGACCGGAGCCCCAGCGCCGTCTTCCCGATCACCCAAGCGGCCCCCGCCGCCAAGGCCCCGCCCACCGGCCAGGCCAACAGCACGGGCAAGCCAAGCCCGCCGATATTCCCCGACGACGCCGCATCGATCGCCTCGATCGCCTCCACCCCCGGGTCCAAAAGCCCCCGGAACGCAAAGAACCCCACCACCAGGATCCCGGCCACCGCCAACCCCCGAAACCGCGCCATCCGGCTCCACGCCAGGATCGCCGCGACCACCGTCGCGCCGCCCAACGCCAAGGCCCCCACGACCCGCACACCGCCGGCCGCGATATGCTCCGGGTTCGGCGGCATCGACACCAGCACGGCCCCCAGTCCGCCCAAGGCCACGAACCCCATCACCCCCACGTTGAACAGCCCGGCATAGCCCCACTGCATGTTCACGCCCAGCGCCATGATCGCCGAAATCAGCCCCATGTTGAAAATCGTCAACGCCACGTTCCACGACTGGACGATCCCCGTCCCCACGAACAGCAGCACCACGAAGGCGAACAACAGCGTCCCGCGCAGGCTCATACCGCTTTCCCCGCAAACAACCCCGTCGGCCGGAACAACAGCACGATCAGCAAGATCACGAAGCTGACCGCGAACTTATAATCGGTGCTCAAAAGCTGCACCAACCCCTCCGGCTCTAACGTCTCGGGCAGGAAATACCCCAACACCCGCTTCAACGGATAGGTGATCGTCACCTCCGCAAACGCGATCACGAAGCCCCCCGCAATCGCCCCCAACGGATTCCCCAAGCCCCCCACGATGGCGGCGGCGAAGATCGGCAACAAAAGCTGGAAATACGTGAACGCCTTGAATGACTTATCGAGCCCATAGAGCGTCCCCGCAATCGTCGCCAGGGCCGCCACGATCAGCCAGGTATACATCACCACCCGCTCCGGGTTGATCCCCGACAGCAGCGCCAAATCCTCGTTGTCGGAATAGGCCCGCATGGATTTCCCCGTCCGCGTCTTGTTGAGAAACCAGAACAAGACCGCGACCACGATCACCGCGACCACCACCGTGATCACCTGCGTCGTCCGGATCGCCAAGCCCTCGGCCAGCCCCGTCATCTCCCGGAAATTCCGGGCGGAAATCACGAACCGCTCTCCATCCGCAAATCGCTGATCGTCGGGCCCGATGATGAACCGCACCAGCCCGTTCATCACGAACATCACCCCCAGCGAGGCGATCACGAAGATCACCGGCACCGCCTTCTTGGCGCGGTAGAACTTGTAGACCAGCCGGTCCGTGCTCAAAAGCAACAGCGCCGTGATCCCGATCCCGATGGGCAGCGCCAACAGAGCCGTCGGCAAAGGCCCCGCGCTCACCCCCAAGGCCTGCAACCCCCAGGTCGGCAAGATCACCGCCATGGTCCCGAACGCCATCGTGTCCCCATGGGCGAAGTTCGAGAACCGCAGGATCCCATAGATCAACGTGACGCCCAGGGCGCCGAGGGCCAATTGCGCCCCATAGGCCGTGGCAGGGACCAGGACGAAGTTGGCGAGGACGACGAGGCCGTTCAGGATGTCCATCAGAACAGCACCTGTTTGCAGAAGAATTCCGTCACAGTGGCAGTCTCCTGAAATCCGGGCACCTCGCCCGCCGGTCGTGTGACATAGACCCTTTGCGGATGATCCCGGCGAAGGTCCGATCGAGACGGACGTGCAAAAGCAATCGAATACGACGCCCCTGGATCCGTTGCACGCAGAACTGCGGCCATATCACGTCCTCTAATCCAGGTCATCGACGCCTCGTAGAACGATCCGCTACCGGCGACGTCGGGGTTCAGAATTGGACCTGAGACCAGGAGCCTTGAAACGAACCGGTTGCCATCCGGATCCGAGAGGCTGATGTAGTTCAGCCCATAAGGGACATCGGCACAGGCACCTGAAGAATCACAGCTTCGCCCAACCATGCAGGAATGCATTGACGCGCTCGCCTTCTGCGCCACCGCTGTGGACATCGACAAGAAAAGGACCACTAGAGCGGCACCACAGCGCGCCGGCACGGCTCCAATACCTGCAGCCGCCCGGTCCCTGGGGCCATCGGCGCTAGCGAGCTTCGTTCTCAACGCCATACACGATTCCCATTTGCAGCCGTCACTCCCCCCCACACATCCCCAAATACGCCACCACCTGCGGCCCCGGCAGGTGGAACGACGCCCGCGCCGTCCCGTCCTCGCCCACCGACAGCAGCGCCGCCAACCCGTCCGATTGCGCCAGCCAGAGCCCCTCGCCCAACTCCTCCACCGCCAAGTCGCCGAAATCGGTCATCAGAACCGGTGTCTCCCCCGTCTCGTCCAAGCTCAGCGTAAACCCGGCCTCGGCGCACCCATCCTGCTCGTAACACTCGGTCTCGAAGGTACAGGCCATCTGCGCCGCCGCGCTCCCCGCCGCGCCGCACAATACCAGCGCGCCCACAATCCTCGCGCCGGCTCTGCTCATATGGCCCACCATCCCCATCATTCGTCCCCCGACCTCAGCCAGCCGACCATTCGGCTCACCTCCGTCAGCAGGCCAAAGAAGGTCCCCACCGCCATGGCCACGAAGCCGTCCGCGACCAATCGGTCCAGCGGCAGATCCGGCGGGAATAGCGCCTCCACGCCCCCCAAATCCGCCGCGGCCATATGCGCCAAGCCAACCTGGCCCGCCCCGAGCGAGATCATCAGCGCGGCCATCGCCTGCCCCAGCCGCACATAGATCGTCGTCCGATTGCTCTCGCGTCCCATCGCTCAGCCCCCCAAAAACGACCGCCGGACCTGTTCGTCCGCCAGCAGCTCCTTGCCCGTCCCGGTATGGGCGTTTCGCCCCTGAACCAGCACATAGCCCTTGTCGGCGATAGCCAACGCCTGCCGCGCATTCTGCTCCACCATCAGGATCGGGATACCCGTCCGCGACACCTCGATGATCCGGTCGAACAGCTCGTCCATGACAATCGGCGACACCCCCGCCGTCGGCTCGTCCAGCATCAGCACCTTCGGCTTCGTCATCAGCGCGCGCCCCACGGCCACCTGCTGGCGCTGCCCGCCCGACAACTCGCCCGCCGCCTGCCGCCGCTTGTCGCGCAGGATCGGGAACAGATCGTAGATCTGCTCCATCGTCTCGCGGATGTCGTCCGTTCGGATGAACGCCCCATCTCCAGGTTCTCCTCGACCGTCAGCGACGGAAAGATATTCGACGTCTGCGGCACGAACCCCATGCCCTTCACGACCCGGTCCTGGGGCGACAGCGCCGTGATATCTTCCCCGTCCAGCCGAACCGCCCCTTTGTTCAGGTTCAGCATCCCGAACACGGCCTTCATGGCCGTCGACTTGCCCGCCCCGTTGGGCCCGACGATCACGGCGATCTCGCCCGGATCCACCGCGATGGTACAATCGTGCAGGATGTCCGGCCCAGTCCCGTAGCCGCCCGACATTGTGTCGCCCACCAGAAACGCCTGCGTCGTGTCGGGCCGCTCGCCCGAGGCGGTCCCGGCCGACAACGTCCCCCCGCCCGGCCGCGTGATCGAGCGATCCTTGTTCCCCCGGTCGTCCCGATAGGCGTCAGACATCGACAGCCCCCGCTCGGAACAATGAAGAAACCGTCACCAAAACCGTGCGAACGCACGTTCGCACGGGGGGTGTACAGGGGGTGTACGGGGGGCGCCCCCCGCTCATGCCACCTGATCCTTGTTCTTCAGACC
>JBCCCB010000299.1:0-5189 GCA_039033775.1 Pseudomonadota bacterium
GGTCGCCCTCGTGAATTGGGTGCTCTTTTCGGAACGCACACGCCTGTTGGGGGTCGCGGGCCTGCTGGCGGGCACGCTCGGCGTGGTGCTGATCATGGGCACGCGTCTGCAAGGCGGGGCAGACCCGACGGGGATCGCCTATTGCATCCTCGGCGTCGTCGCCCTGACCGTCGCCACGTTGTCGGTGCGCGGGGCGTCGGGCGGCGGCAACCTTCTGATGGTCGTCGGCCTGCAGATGGTCGCCGGCTCCCTGGCGCTGCTGCCCATAGGGCTGTGGCTGGAAACCTGGAATGTCACCTGGACCCCAACCCTGATCGCCGCCCTGGCCTATACGACGCTGGTCCCCGGACTGGCCGCGACCTTCATCTGGTTCCTGCTGGTCGCCCGCATCGGCGCCACCCCGGCAGCGACGTTCCACTTCCTGAACCCGTTCTTCGGCGTCGTCGTCGCCTGGGCGCTGCTGGGCGAGAACCTGGGTGCGCTGGATATGGTCGGCGTGCTGGTGGTAACGTTCGGGATCCTGGCGGTGCAGCTTTCACGCCTCAGGGCGAAAAGCGGCTAGCCGATCCGCCCGCCCCCGTCGCCCACCTGCCCGCGATGCAGCAGCAGGTGATCCAGCACGACGCAGGCCATCATCGCCTCGGCCACCGGAACGGCGCGGATGCCGACGCAGGGGTCGTGGCGGCCCTTGGTGATGATGGTCGTATCGTCGCCGGACTTGGTGATCGTCTTGCGTTCGGACAGGATCGACGATGTCGGCTTCACGGCGAACCGCACGACCACGTCCTGCCCGGTGCTGATCCCGCCGAGGATGCCGCCCGCATGGTTCGATGAATAGACCGGACCGTCGGATCCCATGGAGATCTCGTCGGCATTGTCGCGGCCCGTCAGGCGCGCCGCCCGCATGCCCTCGCCGATCTCGACGCCCTTCACGGCGTTGATCGACATCATCGCCGCGGCCAGATCGGTGTCGAGCTTGCCGTAGATCGGCGCGCCCAGCCCAGCGGGCACGCCCCGCGCGACGCACTCGATCACCGCGCCAACCGAATTGTGATCGTCCTTGCGCAGCCAATCCAGATGCTCGGCGAAGGTCTTGGCGGCCTCGGCGTCGGGGCACCAGAAATCGTTGCGTCCGATCTCGTCCCAATCGAACCGGTCCCGGTCGATGTCGTGTGGGCCCATGGCTGTCATATAGCCGGTGATCCTGACCTCTGGTGCCAAGGCCGTCAGCGCGGCCCGCGCGATCCCTCCGGCACCGACCCGCGCCGCCGTTTCGCGGGCCGAAGATCGACCGCCGCCGCGATAGTCGCGGATTCCGTATTTCTGCCAATAGGTGATATCGGCATGGCCGGGCCGGAACTTCTCGGCGATCTCGCCATAATCCTTCGACCGCTGATCCGTGTTGCGAATCATCAGCTGGATCGGCGTGCCGGTCGTCCGCCCCTCGAATACGCCCGACAGGATCTCGACCGCGTCGGGTTCCTTCCGTTGGGTCGTGTGCTTGGACGTGCCGGGCCGACGCTTATCCAACCACGTCTGGATCGCCCCTTCGTCCAACGCCACACCCGGCGGGCAGCCATCCACCGTCGCGCCCAGGGCGGGGCCATGGCTTTCGCCCCAGGTGGTGACGCGGAACAGGTGGCCGAACGTATTCAGGGACATGGGCACTCTCCTTGGATGCCGCCCATAGCCAGAGCGACGGTTTCACGCAACGGGCCCCGTCCCGCCAAATTCCGGCCACCATGACCGGGCAGGCAAGACACGGTTCAAGATTGGAGGCACCTTTGTCCAACATTGCCGGGGAACTCCGCGCCGCGCTCGATGCGGCGCCGGACAACACGTTGTTGCGCCTGATGCTGGTCCGCGACCTGATCGGCCAAGGGGCGACGGCGGAGGCCATGACTATGGCGATGGCCTTGGATCCGGCCGGCGTGACCGCGCCGGGCGATCGACAATTGCTCGCGCGGATGTGGGTCGATTGCGGTCTGCCGGACCGGGCCGCGGCCTATCAGGATGCCGATTCCGGCGTCGCGTCCGGACCGGCGCCGACGCCAGCGCCCACCGCCGTGCCGAGCCCCGCGCGCGGCACGCCTCTGCGGGTCGTCGGCGGGACGGATCCCACGCCGGACATGCCGACGGAAGACGCACAGGCGCCCCTGTCCTTCGCCGATGTCGGCGGTCTCGAAGACGTCAAGCGCGACATCCGTCGCCGCATCATCCTGCCATTCGCGCAACCGTCGCTGGTGGCGCGGTTCAAGAAGTCGGCGGGGGGCGGTGTCCTGCTCTACGGTCCGCCGGGCTGCGGCAAAACCCTTCTGGCGCGGGCGACGGCCGGCGAATGCGGAGCGCTGTTCCTGCATGCCCCGCTGTCGGAAATCCTGGACCCGCGTCCCGGCGAATCCGAGCGGCGCCTGTCCGCCCTGTTCCGGAAAGCGCGAGAAAGCGCGCCGGCGATCATCTTCTTCGACGAGATCGAGGCCCTGGCCGCCAAGCGCAGCTCCGCGACCTCAAGCCATGTCGGACAGTTGATCAGCCATTTCCTGCATGAATTCGACGGCGTCGACGCCAACAACAAGGGCGTTCTGGTATTGGCCGCGACCAACACTCCCTGGGCGATGGATCCGGCCTTCCTGCGGCCTGGCCGCTTCGACCGACTGTTCTTCGTACCACCCCCCGATGCTGCGGCCCGCGCCGGCATCTTCGGTCTGGAGCTGGGCGACCGGCCCGTCGCCCCGGACGTGGATCCGGCCGACCTCGCGCGGCGGACCTCCGGGGCCTCCGGGGCCGATATCCGGGCCATCGTCGAAATGGCGACCGACGAGGCGATAGATGCGACGCTGGAAACCGGGCAGGAAGTGCCGCTGGACGGTGCCATGCTAAAACGCGCGGTCGAGGCGCATCGCTCGACGGTGGGCGATTGGCTGGCGACGGCGAAGGACTACGCGACCTACGCCAATGAGAGCGGGCGCTACGACGACGTACTCGCCTTCCTCGACCGATACGCGCGGAAATGACCGCCGCGGCGACCGACGGGACCGGAGCGCGCGGCAAGACCGTCGCGCCAACCCATTTCACGCTGCCCTTCCCGCTGCTCGTCTTTCTTGGACCGGCCGTCGGCTTCCTTCTGGCCCTGCGGAACGGTGAGGGATTACGCTGCGGTGACATGTGGCGGCAACGCGCCGTCGCCTGTTTGACTTGTGTGGCGGTGGCCGGTCTCAATGCGGGCCTCCACACCCAGGAAGCAGCGCTGATCGACCGGTTCGGCGACGTCCGGGGCCCGCTTCTAGGCAACTTCGCCATCCTCGGGCTGATGACCCTGTCCGTCGCGGGCCTGGCTTGGGTGACCAATCGACAGTTCCCCGCCTATCGGTTTCAGATCGGTGCCGGTGCCAGACCGACGATCCCATTCGGCCGGATTCTGACATGGGTCTTCGGCTGGATTGCGGCCTTGGTCATCGTTCGGGCGCAAGTCTCCGATGCGGAGAGCTGGTCTGCCCTTCCGCTCTATCTGCTCAGATGGGGCTGGTTTTGATGTCCACTCGAATGCCCCGGATCCGCGCCGCGGAGGCGAGTGGGAATTGGCCATCGCTTCTGTCCCTTGCCGAGGAGGGCGTGGCGGAAGATCCGTCGAACGACCTGTATCACCGCTGGCGGGCCTATGCGCTTCTTCAATTGGGCCGGCTCGATCAGGCGGAGGAGGCGTCCAAGCGCGCGCTGTCCCTGGCGCCGAATGAGGCGGATGCCTACTTCGTCCTGTCCATGGTCCTGCGTCTGCGCAACCGGTGCCGCGAGGCGGAGACGACGATCGCCCGTCTTCGGGAGTTGGGCGGAGAGGATGGGGCCTACCACGCCCTGACCTGCCGGAATGCCTTGGACCTGAAGGACAACGACCTGCTGGCAGAGCGCGTCAATGCCTTTCTCGCCTATGCGCCGGCCAATTCCACCGCACATATGCTGCACGCCGTGCTGCTGGCCCGGACGTCTCACCCGATCGAGGCCGAAGCCGCCGCCCGGCATGCCCTGTCGCTCGATCCCGAGAATTGGGAGGCGCATTACGCTCTCGCCTTCGCCCTGTTCCGGCGCAATCGGCCGGAAGAGGCGCTGGATGCCCTGGACACGGCCCTTCGCATCCGTCCCGGATCCACCCATCTCCAACGGTTCCGCAAACGCGTGGCTTCGGCGGCGAAGGAAAGCGCGCGGATGCGCGCCATCGGGCGCGCCCTGCTGCGCCATGGTGTTGGCCCGCTTTGGGCAGCGGTCGTCGCCGTCTTCGCGATGACGGGGGCCATGATCCTGATCGCGGATGTCCATGCGCCCGATCTCGACGAACGGATCGTCGCGTTTCCCGGTCTCATCGCGCTCGGGCTCTGCGGGGTCGCCCTTGAGTTTTCGCTTCGCCACGACGGGGCCGACAGCGAGGAGATCACCTTGGATCCGGACTACTAGGCCAACCGCGCGACCGCCTGGGCCCGTCCCGGTTCGGGCATTCCTTCCTTTGGTCGCCGACCCGCCCTCTGGACGCCGCGGCGACCTTGCCCTAAGTCCGCCCTTACCTCGGGGTGCCCGGAAGGGCTGAGACGCTGCATGCGGACCCGTAGAACCTGAACCGGTTAGGACCGGCGGAGGGAAGGTGTACGTCTCACCCGAACCCCGTCCGTCGCGCATTGGGAGATCGAGATGAGACTGACCATCGCCACGGCTTTGACTTTTACCACTGCCTCGGCTGTTGCCGAGCCGCTGACGGTCTATGCCCCCGATTACTTCGCCTCGGAATGGGGCCCTGGACCCGCCATTGCCGAGGCATTCCAAGCCGCCACGGGGACCGAGATCGAATACGTCACCGGCGACCTGCTGCCGCGCCTGCGGCTGGAGGGCGCGCGGACGCGGGCCGACGTGGTGATCGGGCTGAACACCGACGACGCCGAGCGGGCCCGCCAGACGGGTCTCTTTGCACCCCACGGAGTCGCGGTCGACGGGCTGACCATGCCGATCGACTGGACCGACGACATGTTCGTGCCGTTCAATTGGAGCCATACGGCCTTTGTCTACGACGCCACCAAGATCGAGGCACCGGCATCTTTCCGGGCGCTGGTGGCGGCCGATGACGACTTGCGCATCGCCATCCAGGATCCCCGGACCAGTGTGTCGGGCCTGGCGCTCGCGCTTTGGATCCACCACGTCTTCGGCGA
>JBCCCB010000300.1:0-5177 GCA_039033775.1 Pseudomonadota bacterium
GGTCGCGGTCCCCCAATCGACCGTGGCCAGCCAGCCCGCGTTGCAATGGGTCAGGACGTTAACGGGGCCCTCCTTCTTCGCGGCGATGTCGCGGATCAACTCCAACCCATGGACGCCGATCATGCGGCAGATCTCCACGTCCTCGTCGGCGATCTCGGCGGCGCGGCGCCAGGCGGCATCGGCGCGCTGACCTTCGGGGAGCGGCTTCAGCGCCGCCATCATCTCGTCCAGCGCCCAGCGCAGGTTGATCGCCGTGGGCCGTGTGGCGTGCAGAATGTCGTAAGCCCGGCCAAGGCGCGCATCCGATGCGTCGCCTTCGATGGCCAGCGCCATCCCGTAGGCCGCCGTCGCCCCGATCAGCGGCGCGCCGCGGACCAGCATGTCGGCGATGGCGCGGGCCGCGTCCTCCAGGGTGCGAAGCTCCACGGTTTCGTAAATATGCGGCAGCTTGGTCTGGTCGATGATCCCCACCGCGCCCTGCGCGCGTAGGGGCCAGATGGTCCGTGTGGGCGTCCCGTTCACCTTCATGTCGAATCTCCCAGCATGTCCTCGGCCATGGCGGTCGCAGCAGCGACCGTCCCGACCTCACCCTTCACCAAGCGCCCCGCCATGGAAAGCGCCCGCGTCTCGCAGGGCAGCCGCGTCTCCGGATCCAGCCGCCCGAGATCGGCCACCCCGGCCAGCCCCACGATCCGCCGCGTCATCTTGGCGCCGGCGAAGCCCAACGCATCCGCCTCGATCCGCGCCAGCATGGCCGCCAGCGCCTCCTCGGACGCGTCGCGGAGCACGCGGTCCACCATGGCCTCGCCCCGCCGTTCGGTCCGCCACAGCTCAGTAAAGCGGTCCGCAAAGGTATCCCAGAACCGCCGCCCCTGGGTCAGGACCCAACCCTGTTGGGCGCGCCAATCGCCGACCCAACCGGGCTGGGAGGCGGCGTTCAGCCAGAGGTTGGCCAACACGGCGCCCAGGTCGAACCCCATGGGACCGTAGAAGGCAAATTCCGGGTCGATGATGCGAATGCGCTCGCCCGCGCCCGGTGGCGTCACCATGACCGAGCCGGAATGCAGGTCGCCGTGCAGCATCGCCTCGGCCCGGGTCATGAAGTCCCATTTCAGCCGCTGGATCCCCTGCCGCCAGGCTGCATCGGCGCGCATGTCGGAAACGGCCCTTTCCAGCCCGGGCGTGAAATCGTTGCCCGGGTGGTCGTGGTAGGGGTCGGTGAAGATCAGGTCCTCGCTGATCCGGCAAAGCGCCACGTTCCCCGCGAACCGCGCCGCCTCCGCCTTCTTGACGCCCGGCTCCAGCGCCAGGTCCGACGACCGGAACAGCGTATCGGCGCAGAACCGGCCCAGCACCGGCGCGGCCGTCTCGTGCCGCTGCCGGTCGATCAGGGCATTGCGCCAGATGACATGGCCGGCCAGGTTCTCCATGACAATCAGGGCCTGCCCGCCGTCGAAGCGGATCACCCCGGGCACGCCGCCCGCATCCTGGGCCTGGCGCGTGAGGGCGGACCATTCGAACCAGGCCCGGGAGAGCGGCAAAGGCCAGCTTTCGCCCACCAGCCGCAGGAACGGCAGGGCCTGCTTGGCGCAGACCGACCCGGCGGGACCCTCGACGATGTAGACGAAATTCAAGTTACCGTCGCCCACCTCGCGCACCGACCAGTCGCCGGGCCTGCCGCCCAACCGGGCGGCGACCTCGGGATAAGTGGCAAGGCGGTCCGCCACTGTCTCGGGCGACAGGGCGGCCCACTCGTCGAAGGACGGCAGGCCGCCGGCCTCTGCGCGCACATCTTGCATCCGAACTCCTCCCGACCGGAAGCCTGCCATCGGCACGGCGGTCACGCAACGGCGCGTCCGATGGTCTCCGACAAGGTCAGCAGCGGTTCGGCCAGGGGAGAACTCCGCCGCCAGACCAGCCCAAGCGTGCGCGACGGCGCGGGGTCCGGGAAGCGCGCCACGCAGACGGGGGCGCTGCGGGTTTCCTCCAGCGCCATCTCTGGAAGCAGCGTCACGCCGAGGCCCGTGCCGACCATCTGCACCAGGGTCGCGAGCGACGATCCTTCCAGGCCCACATTCCGCGCCCGCATCTCGCAGACCGCCAAGGCCTGGTCGCGGAAGCAATGCCCCTCCTCCAGCAAGAGCAACCGCATGGTCGCAAGCCCCTCGGGCGTGGGGACCGGCAGATCCGCATCGGCCTTGGGCCGAACCAGCACGAAGTCCTCCTTCAGGAGCGGCATCTCGGTCAGCGACGGCTCACCGATGGGCAGCGCCACGATGGCGCAATCCAGACGCCCCTCGCCCAATTCTTCAAGTAATGTCGGTGTCACCGTCTCGCGGATGTCGGGCGTCAGGTCGGGATGGGCCGCCGCAATCGCCGCCATCACCGGCGCCAGCAGATAGGGCGCCACCGTCGGGATCATCCCGATCCGCAGCCGCCCGGCCAGCCCGCCCTGGGCCGCGCGCGCCAGGTCGCCCAGTTCCTCGACGCTGCGCAGAATGTCGCGCGCGCGGGGCGCGAACGTCTCGCCCAACGCCGTCAAGCGCACGCCGCGTGGCCCGCGCTCGAACAACGCCGCGCCCAAATCTGCCTCCAGGTCCCGGATCTGCACGGAAAGGGCGGGCTGCGAAATCGCCGCCGCTTCGGCCGCACGACCGAAATGGCCGTGCCGTGCCAGGGCTTCGAAGTAACGCAATTGTTTAAGGGTCATCACCATAACGTGAACCTATGGACTGCATCGGAAAATGCAACTTTTGCAAATCAAACCTCGATGCTACGCCGTCCCTATCGGCACGGGCGAAGGCCCCTGCCCCGCTCTGCCAGCTTCAGGAGATCCCCATGATGGACGGAAACGACATCGCCGCCGGCAAATGCCCGGTGATCCACGGCGCCACGCTGCACACGACGAACCTGGCGCGCGGCAACCGCGATTGGTGGCCCAACCAGCTGAACCTGAAGATCCTCCATCAGAACCAGCCCGTGACGAACCCGCTGGGCGAGGCATTCGACTATCGCCAGGCGTTCAAGGGGCTCGATTACGATGGGCTCAAGAAGGATCTCGCCGACCTGATGACCGACAGCCAGCCCTGGTGGCCCGCCGATTATGGCCATTACGGCCCGTTCTTCGTCCGCATGGCCTGGCACAGCGCGGGCACTTACCGCACCGCCGATGGGCGCGGCGGCGGCTCGACCGGCAATCAGCGGTTCGCGCCCCTGAACTCCTGGCCCGACAACGGCAACCTGGACAAGGCGCGGCGGCTGCTCTGGCCGATCAAGCAGAAATACGGCAACGCCATCTCCTGGGCCGATCTGTTCCTGCTGACCGGCAACGTCGCCATGGAGACAATGGGCTTCAAGACCTTCGGTTTCGGCGGCGGACGTGAGGATATCTATGAGCCCGAGGAGGATATCTACTGGGGCATGGAGGACGAGTGGCTGGGCGAGAAGGACGAGCGCTACGACGCCGGTGAAGACGGCCAAGGCCGCTTCCTGGAGAACCCCCTCGCCGCCGTGCAGATGGGCCTGATCTACGTCAATCCCGAAGGCCCCAACGGCAATCCGGACCCGCTCAAATCGGCCTATGACATCCGCGACACCTTCGCGCGCATGGCCATGAACGACGAGGAGACGGCAGCCCTCACTGCCGGTGGCCACACCTTCGGCAAGGCCCATGGCGCGGGCGACGTGGCGAATGTCGGCGTCGAGCCCGAGGGCGCGCCTATCGAGTCCATGGGCCTCGGCTGGACCAACACCTGGGAGACCGGGCATGGCGGCCACGCGATCACGAGCGGAATCGAGGGCGCCTGGACGCCCACGCCGACCAAATGGGACATGTCCTACCTGGAGACGCTGCTCGACAACGAGTGGGAGCTGACCAAGTCGCCCGCCGGCGCGCATCAATGGCGGCCCGTGGGCGGCGCCATGTCGGATGCCGTGCCGGACGCCCATGATCCGTCGAAGCACCACGCGCCGATGATGACCACGGCCGACATGGCCATGAAGATGGACCCGGAATATCGGAAGATCTGCGAGAAGTTCCGGGCCGATCCCGACTACTTCGCCAATACCTTCGCGCGCGCATGGTTCAAGCTGCTGCACCGCGACATGGGGCCGAAGGTCCGCTACATGGGCCCGGAAGTGCCGGACGAAACGCTGATCTGGATGGATCCCGTGCCGGAGGTCGATCACCCGCTGGTGGATGCGACCGATATCGACGCGCTCAAGGCGAAGGTCCTGGCGTCCGGCCTGTCGACGCAGGATCTGGTTGGCGTGGCCTGGGGGTCGGCCTCGACCTATCGCGGCTCGGACCGGCGCGGCGGCGCCAACGGCGCGCGCATCCGCCTGGCGCCCCAGAAGGATTGGGAGGTAAACCAGCCCGCGACGCTGGCCAAGGTCATCGGCGCGCTGGAAGACATCAAGGCGGCGTTCGACGGGGCCAATGCGCCGAAGCGTATCTCCTTGGCGGACCTCATTGTTTTGGCCGGTGGCGCGGCCATCGAAGCGGCGGCCAAGGCCGCGGGCCACGACATCGCCGTGCCCTTCACGCCCGGCCGCACCGACGCCACGGATGAGATGACCGACGCCGAGAGCTTCGATCCGCTGGAACCCGTGGCCGACGGTTTCCGCAACTACCAGGCCGAAGACTTCACCGCCTCGCCGGAGGAGTTGCTGGTGGACCGGGCCCAGTTGCTCGGTCTCAGCGCGCCGGAGATGACGGTGCTGGTCGGCGGTCTACGGGCGCTCGACTGCAACCATGGCGGGTCCAAGCACGGGGTGCTGACGGACCGGCCGGGGCAGTTGACCAACGACGTGTTCCGCAACCTGCTGAGCATGGACACGGTCTGGAAGCCCTTGGAAGAAGGATCAAAAATCTATCAGGGCCGCGACCGTGCCTCGGACCAGGTGATGTGGACGGGCACCCGATGCGATCTGATCTTCGGGTCGAACTCGCAGCTGCGCGCCATCGCGGAAGTTTATGCGCAGGACGACGCCGAAGGCCGCTTCGTGGCGGATTTCGTGACGGCCTGGGTAAAGGTAATGGAGCTGGATCGCTTCGACCTGCGGACCTGATCCGATCTGGAGAAGATGGCCCGGACGCGGGGGCCCCCGGGGGCCCCCCCGACCCCAATAGGCGCGGATGTAAAAGAAGGGGGTGTTTTAAATGATGCCGTACAAAA
>JBCCCB010000301.1:0-5110 GCA_039033775.1 Pseudomonadota bacterium
AGGGGCAGCAGCGCGCGGGCGGCCTCCGAGACGTTGTCCTGCTGCATCTCGATCAGGCTGTCGCGGGTATGGATCTCGCGCGCGGTCATCAGGCGTTCCATCCGCTGCACCCGTTGGCTGTCGCCCCAGTAATGGCTGACATGGTCGGGGAAGGGGGCATCGACGGTCTTGTTATTGGTGTTGCCCAACAGGCCGGAATCCGGATCCTGCCAGACCGGGTTGGCCGAGGCCGGCTTCAGCCCGTCCCACCGGTTCGACTGGATCCAGCCCGGTGCGGGGATGCGCCCCTGGCTCTGGTGGCTCGGGTCGCGGTTCGGCTGGCGGCCCATGATGGTCATGGCCACACGATCGCCATCGGCCAGGATCAGGTTCTGGGCGGGGGCGATGTAATGGTCCGCCGCGGCCAGGGCGTCTTCGATGGTCTGCGCCCGCATCAGATCGAGCCCGGCGCGCAGCGAGGTATCGCGGGGGGTCAGCGCGGTCCAGGACAGGGCCGCCACGTGGCCCGGCGGCGTGACGTGGCGCAGGTCGAACTGGGCGCCGGTCATCACCGGGCCGTTCACGGTCCGGCGAAGGGTCAAGGTGACGGGCTGAGCGTCCTTGATGGTCAGGATCGTGCGCTCGGTCTCGAATTCGGCCCAGCCGCCGGGCACGGCATATTGGCCGGGATTCTCGGGGTTGAGCTGTTCGATCATCACGTCTTGGTCGTCCAGATAGGCCGAGGTCAGGCCCCAGCCCAGCCGTTCGGACCGGCCGGCCAGGACCACGGGCAGGCCGGGGATCGTGCCGCCGATCACGGCGCCGGTCCGTAATTCCAGCCGGGCCAGATACCACAGCGTCGGCGCCTGGAGCCCCATATGCGGATCGTTGGCCAAAAGCGCGCCGCCCGCCGCCGCCCGGTCGCCGGCGACGGCGAAGGCGTTGGACGCGCCCGCCAGGCCCGGCGGCGCGACCGGCCAGAAATCGGGGCGCAGCGCCGCGACCTGGGTCGATGGCGTCAGCGTCGGGAACAGGTCGCGGGCCGAGGCTAGCACCGCCGTCCCGTCGCCCGGATGGTCGGGATGCAGGTCGCGCAACCGGTCGTCCGGCAGGATCAGCGAGGCGCGGGCGCGGCGCACCTCCTCGGTGACGTGGCCGGACAATTGCAGCGCCATCAGCTTGACCATGGCGATGCTGTCGGCGGGCCGCCAGGGCGCGATATCGGGCGCGAACAGGAAGAATTCCGGCGCGCCCCGTCCCTCGGCCCCTTCGTTGATGACCCGGATGCGGGCATTCACCCCGGCCGCGTAGGCCTCCAGCATGGCCAGGGTCTCGGGGTCCTGCGCCGCCACGCTGGCCGAGGCCGCGCGATAGATGCCCAGTCGCCGCATCAATTCGTCGGTGCGCAGGGTGCGCGTCCCGAACACTTCCGACAGGCGGCCCTGGGCCGTCCGGCGCATCAGCGTCATCTGCCAGAGCCGGTCCTGGGCATGGGCATAGCCCAGGCCGAAGAACACGTCTTCATCCGTGGCGCCGAAGATATGGGGCACGTTGTGGGTGTTGCGCACGATCTCGACCGGGAAGCGCAAGCCGTCCACATTCACCGTCGCATTGTAATCGGGCAAGCTGCGAGAGGCCAGCCACAGCACCGCCACCAGGGCCAGCCCCGCCAGCGACAGCCCGGTCACCACGATGCGAAATGTCCAGCGGAACAGACGCTCCATGCGTGCCTCGTTGACCCGGGTGACCTATGGCGGTCTAACGCCCGGGATCACGAATGCATAGGGAGGCCGTCATGGCAAAGGTCGCGTTTCTGGGAATGGGCGTCATGGGCGCACCGATGGCGGGGCATCTGGCCGAGGCCGGGCATGACGTGACGGTCTACAACCGAACCGACATCAAGGCCGAGGCCTGGGTCGAACGCTATGGCGGCGCCATGGCCGCCACGCCCCGCGCCGCGGCCGAGGGCGCCGAGATCGTGCTGGCCTGCGTCGGCAACGACGACGATCTGCGCGGCGTGTGCCTGGGCGACGACGGCGCGTTCGCGGGCATGGGCGCGGGCACATTGTTCGTGGATCACACCACCGTCAGCGCCGGCGTCACCCGCGAATTGGCCCAGGCGGCGGGCGACGTGGCCTATGTCGACGCCCCCGTCTCGGGCGGTCAGGCGGGCGCCGAGACCGGGCAGCTGGTCATCATGTGCGGCGGCGCCCAGGCCGATTACGACCGCGCCGAGCCGGTGATGGCCGCCTATGCCAAGGCCACCCGGCTGATGGGCGAGGTGGGCGCGGGACAATTGACGAAGATGGTCAACCAGATCTGCATCGCCGGTCTGCTGCAAGGCCTGGCCGAGGGGCTGAGCTTCGCCCAGAAGGCGGGCCTCGACGGCGAAGCGGTGATCGACGTCATCCAGGGTGGCGCGGCGGGGTCCTGGCAGATGGTCAACCGGCACAAGACCATGCTGGCGGGCGACTACGACCATGGTTTCGCGGTCGATTGGATGCGCAAGGACCTGGCCATCTGCCTGTCCGAGGGCAACGCCCTGGGCGCCCCTCTGCCGGGCACGGCGTTGATCGACCAGTTCTACAAGGACGTGCAGGCCATGGGCGGCGGGCGCTGGGACACATCCAGCCTGATGGCGCGGTTGGGGAAGTTGGGGGGATGAGGGCCGGCTGGCCGAGTGGCGGCTATGTGGGACAAAGCTGCCGGTGCCCGGCTATGGGTGAAGGTGGGCTTTGGATAGCCGTGTCCAGTTAAATCCCACCAAAAGGACCAGTATCACAGCCAGGGTCGTCGAAACGGACTTCAGTATCGTGGCCGAGCTGGCGGCATAGACCAACGGAACAGAAACCTCCGGCCAGCTCCAGATCATAGCTATGATACCAAGGTTCTCGACATAATCGAACAGGGCGCCAACAACCGAAAAGGCGATGCCAAAGCGGACAAGTTTCCTGTTCGGTGTGCGTTGTCCGATCCAGCAGATCGCGGCAACCATAGTCAGTGCGAGCATCGCCGGATAAATGGTGTCCAAGGCGATCTGGCGACTGAGATAGTAACCGCGCCCTTCAACTCCCAGTGCGTCAAGAAGCGCCGCAGCCTCTGTCGGGCCATAACCGGACGGACACATGTCGAAAGGGACCTGCCCCGACACCGCTTCGATATGGGCGAGGGTGACACTTATCATCAGCACATAGATGGACGCCGCTATCAAACCTGAACCAACTGCAATTGTTCCAATGTGCTTTGACAGAATTCTGTTCGTCATTTTGTAAACTCCCTGACCTGTGCCACACATGCCCGCAGCCGGTTTCACCCGCATTATCATTTGATAAGGCACGCGAAGATGGATTTACGGACTTTCCTGATGCAGTCATCCGACCTCTCAGACATGGATTACGTGGATGATTTTGCATCGGGTTGGAAGCGGAAGCCCTTGAAAAAAGGGGCACATTTGACTCGACAAGAACAGCCAGAAGCGGGTGAGTTCATACTTTTGGAAGGGTGTCTGGCGAGTAGTATCTGTGATCAGGACGGCAAAGAGATTTGCGTCGGTTTTTACGTGGGTCCCTGTGTTGTTACGCCAAATATTGCGCGAACCCGTAACGGCTTGTCGCTTGTGTCCATTGTGGCAATGACCGATTCTGCGCTGGCAAAGATCGACAGCGATGTGCTTTCAGATCGGATGATTTCGGCTGAACCGGTCCGCAACTGGGCCAACGGTATTCTTCGGGACGCTTTGAGCCGGAAGGTGGATCGAGAGTGGTGCCTCGCCGCACTTGGCGGGGCCGAGCGGCTCACTTGGTTTCGCCAGGCATATCCCGGCTATGAGGACATCTTTCCCCATACGTTGATCGCGTCCTATTTGGGCGTCACGCCCGTTACGATGAGCCGCCTACGCACGAGCAACAAAATCCGATAGGAAGCAGTCATTCGTGTAGAGCGCAGCATCGGTGGCTCTGGGCTCACAGCCGACATCGTTAAACGGCTCCGCCCGCCGTCCGCGCCCCCGTCGAATCGCCGCCTGTACACCAGAACACGCGGCCGTTGCACAATCCCGGCGCACCGTGCGCGGGGGGTGCACGTTTGTCTGTACGGGGGGTGTACGCCGGGTGCACGGGGGGTGCCCCTCGGTTTGGCCAATGAAAAAAGGGGCGCGCGGTCGCCCGCACGCCCCTTTCGGAAAAAATAGCTAAACTTCGACCGATCGCCTCAGTTCAGCGCCGCGTCGGTGATGATCGAGGTCCAGGCGCCCTCGGGCTGCTCGGTGATGACCGGGTCCGACCCGCCGGCCAACAGCGTGTCCACCGTGCGCTGGAAATCCGCCGGATCCAGTGATCCGTCCGACCCCGCCGTCAGCTTGGCGATCTCGCCCATCATGCGCTTCTGATGCGCCTCTGACTGGGCGCCGGTCTCGTCATATTCCAGAACGATCTCAGCGGCTTCGTCGGGGTTCGCCTCGGCATATTTCCAGCCCTCCATCGAGGCGCGCACGAACCGGGTCATCTTGTCCACGAAGGCCGGGTCTTCCAGGTTTTCCTCCAGCACGTAGATACCGTCTTCCAGGGTCGCGACGCCCATATCCTCGTATTTGAAGGTGACCAGCTCGTCCTCGGACACGCCTGCATCCAGCACCTGACCGAATTCGTTATAGGTCATGGTCGAGATGCAATCGGCCTGCCGCTGCAACAGCGGGTCGACGTTAAACCCCTGTTTCAGAACGGTTACCCCGTCTTCGCCCCCCTCGGTCGGGATGCCTTCCTGGGACATCCACGACTGTAACGTAAACTCGTTGCCGAAGAACCACACGCCGATGGTCTTGCCTTTGAAGTCCTGCGGCCCGGTGATGCCCGTGTCCTTCCAGCAGGTCAGCATCAGACCCGACGACTTGAACGGCTGCGCGATGTTCACGACCGGCAGGCCCTTCTCCCGTGCGCTCAACGCCGAGGGCATCCAGTTCAGCATGGCATCCGCGCCGCCGCCTGCTAGCACCTGCGGGGGGGCGATGTCGGGGCCGCCGGGCTGGATGGTGACGTCGAGGCCCTCCTCCTCGTAGAAGCCCTGGTCGAGCGCCGCGTAGTAGCCGGCGAACTGGGCCTGCGTGACCCATTGGAGCTGGAGCGTCAGCTCGTCC
>JBCCCB010000302.1:0-5102 GCA_039033775.1 Pseudomonadota bacterium
ACCTTGATCGGCAGGTGGCTGGAGCCGCCGTCATAGACCTTCATGCCGACCTGGCGGCGCGGGTATTGGATATGCACCTTGCGCAAAGATCGCTCCATGAACACCACGAAGAGCAGCGTCACGATCAGCATCAGAACGACGCCCAAGATCACGGCGGTCGACAGCGCGCCTGTGCGGCCTTGCTCGAAGAACTGGGCCAGGGCGCCGGGCAGTTCGGCGACGATGCCCACGAAGATGATGAGCGAGATGCCGTTGCCGATGCCGCGCGCGGTGATCTGCTCACCCAGCCACATCAGGAACATGGTGCCGCCGACCAGCGTGATCACGCAGGCGGCGCGGAAGAACCAGCCGGGATCGGCCACCAGGCCGCCCGCTTCCAGCGACACCGCCAGGCCATAGGCCTGGATCGTCGCCAGGCCCACGGTGCCGTAGCGGGTGTATTGGTTGATCTTCTTGCGGCCCTGTTCGCCCTCTTTCTTCAGCTGCTCGAGCTGCGGCACCATGGCCGTCATCAGCTGCACAATGATCGACGCCGAGATATAGGGCATGATCCCCAGCGCGAAGACCCCCATCCGGCCGATGGCGCCGCCGGTGAACAAGTTCAGCACGCCGCCCAGACCCGCCGCCGCCTGGTCGACGAACTCGCGCAGGGCGACCGCGTCGATGCCGGGAACGGGGATATAGGTGCCGATGCGATAGATGATCAGCAGGCCGATCGTGAACAGGATGCGCTGGCGCAGCTCTTTGGCTTTGCCGAAGGCGCCCCAGCTCATGTTCGAGGCCATCTGCTCTGCTGCCGATGCCATACGCGGTCCTTTTCGGTCGGAGACGCCGCCCGCAGGTCTTCCCCGGGGGCGGCGCCTGGAAAACTTGATTGGCGATGTAAGCGGCCTAACGCCCGCTCACAACCGCTTACTCGGCCGCGGCGGGAAGCGTGATCGACCCGCCCGCCTTCTCGACCGCCTCGACCGCGCCCTTGGAGGCGCCGGTGACGGTGATCGTGGCCTTGGCGTTCAGCTCGCCCTTGCCGAGCACGCGAATGCCGTCCAGCTTGCGCCGCACGATACCAGCTTCGACCAAGGTGTCCTCGGTGACGTTGGCAGCATCCAGCTTGCCCGCGTCGATGAACTGCTGGATCTTGCCCAGGTTCACCACGGCGAAGGATTTCCGGTTCGGCTTGTTGAAGCCGCGCTTGGGCAGGCGCTGGTAGAGCGGCATCTGCCCGCCCTCGTAGCCCTTGATGGCCACGCCGGAGCGGGATTTCTGGCCCTTGATGCCGCGGCCGCCCATCTTGCCGAGGCCCGAGCCCGGTCCACGGCCCACGCGCTTAGGCTTGTGCGTCGCGCCGGGATTGTCACGAAGTTCGTTCAGTTTCATGTCGCTTCTCCTAAAGCCGGAAGCACCCCCGAAGCGATGTGGGGCGAACACGGCATTGCGTCAGGTGCCGTTTCGGCACCGCGCGGGCCTACACCCCGGTGCCGCATCCCGCAAGCCCCGAGGCTCGTCCAACGGATTGATTTCGCCACGTCGCGGGCTGGACCGGCCTCGCGCGCGTGCCGAGCCTCGCCGACCGAAGACGACGGCACCGACCGATGCGCCGGCGGCGCGTCACGGGCTGCACAGATCTTCATCACCTGGGCGGATCCCAGCCAAGCGAATGCGGAATCGCCGCAATAGCCGCATTCGATCCAGGCCCCGGGCCGCATCCTGGCCACCCCCGCTTGCCCAGGCGCGCCGTCACTGGCACCGTGCGGGCATGAGACCCTTGATCCTTGCCACCGCCTTCGCCACGGCCTTGGCCCCGATCGCCCAGGCCTCTTGCGCGACCGACGCCATGCTCGTCTTCGACGGCTCCGCCTCCATGGCCGAGATCGGGTTCGATCCGACCCATCCGACCCGCATCGAGGAGGCGCGACTGGCCGTCGCCCGCGCCATGCCCCTGGTGGAGCCCTATCGCCGCATCGGGCTGATGACCTACGGGCCCGGCGGCGATACCTCCTGCTCGGGGCTGCGGATCCACTTTCCGCCCATGAACCGGGCTGCCCAGGCCACCATCGCCGAGGTCGAGGCCCTGCGCCCCGACGGCCTGACGCCGCTGGCGGCTTCGGTCGAGATCGCCGCCGAATTGCTGAACTACCGGACCGATCCGGCCATCGTCGTCGTGGTCACCGACGGCAACGAAACCTGCGGCGGACGGCCCTGCACCCTGTCGAACCGCCTGGCCGCCGAGGCGGCCGACCTGACGATCCACGTCATCGGCTTCCGGGGCGAGGGCAACGTCTTCGTCTGGAACAACCCAGAACAGCAGCGCTTCGCGTCCGATACGGTGGCCAAGTGCCTGGCCGACCGGACCGGCGGTCTGTTCGTGGCGACCGAAACCGTTGACGACCTGGTGATCGCGCTGCAACAGACCCTGGGCTGTCCGCTGATCGGCCAGGCCCCCTTGGATAGACGCCCCGCATGACCGATATCATCACCGTCACCTTGAACCCGGCCCTGGACCTGTCGACGGAAGCCCCGGCGGTGATCCCGGACCGCAAGCTGCGGTGTTCGGCGCCATTGATCCATCCCGGCGGGGGCGGCGTGAACATCTCGCGCGCGGTGGCCAATCTGGGTGGGACGTCCCGCGCGCTGGTGGCCTATGGCGGGCCCACGGGCCAGGAACTGGTCCGCCTGATCCAGGCCGAGGGGCTGACGCCCGAACCGCTGGGCGTCGACCACGCCACCCGCCAGTCGGTCAGCGTCATGGATAACGCCACCGGCCTGCAATACCGCTTCATGATGCCCGGCGCGCCGTGGACCGAGGAAGACGCGGCCACCGCCCGCGCCGCCATCTTGTCGTCCGTCACGCCCGGCGCCTTGGTCATCCCCTCGGGCTCGCTGCCGCCGGGCGTGTCGGTCGACTTCCTGCTGTCGCTGGCGCCCGAGATCGCGGCCACCGGCGGCCGCATGCTGCTGGACACGTCGGGCCCCGCCCTGACCCGCGCCGCCGAGGCCCGCGCCGGTCTCTATGTGCTTCGGATGGACACGGTCGAAGCGGAGGAGCTGACGGGCCACCGCCTCACGGCGCTGGCGGACATGGCGGACCTGGCCAAGTCGCTGCGCGCCGCGGGCGCCGCCGAGATCGTCATGGTCGCCGCCGGCGCCCAGGGCACGGTGATCGCATCGGAGACCTGGACCGGTCTCACCCGCCCGCCGGTCGTCGTCCCCCATTCCAAGATCGGCGCCGGAGACAGCTTCGTCGCCGCCTTCGCCATGTCGCTCGCCCGCGGCGAGGACCCGGTCACCGCCTGCTGCTGGGGCACCGCCGCCGCGGCCTCGGCCGTGCAGGAGGAGGGCACACGGCTGTGCCAGCGGGCGGATGTGGAGCGGTTCTTCGGAGAAGTGGAGCGGATGAAATTGTGACGTAACCCGATGCCGGCGGCGCCCCGCGCGACCGGCCGGGCCGCCAAGCGGCAAAGCGCCAGACCGACCGGCGCCACACCGGCGGGGACTTTATCGCCCGCGCCGGACACCGTAAGACCCGGTCGACGGATTTCGTCCGATTTTGCCACAGCGGAGCGTGACAATGTCCAGCCCCATCAAGTCCCTGCTTGCCGGAGCCGCCGTGATCCTGCCGGTCGGCCTGGCCCAGGCCGGCGTCTGCGACTACAAGCCGAGCCGCCTTGTCGGGGCGATGGCCGAGGCGCCCGTGACCCAATCGGCGACCAATGCGGTCGTCGAAGCCGGCCGGTACACGCTGGTCAATCCGCAGACGGGGTTCAGCCTTCTGGGCTCCGCGACCGCGGGAGGATCGGCGGCCGGTCTGGCCGGCGGCGTGTCGGGTTTCCTGTCCTCCGCCGTCGCGGTCCTGACCGCCCCCGCCACGATCGTCGCGGGGTCCATCACGGCCGTGGCGCTGGGCGGCTATGAAGGCGCGTGCTACTTCGCGGTGGAGCGGGTCACCGACCGGGACACGGTCGTGGCGATCCTGCGGGACATGGAAGCCGCCGCCGACCCGGACCGCTTCCTGCTGGTGACGCCGGAAGACACCGATGAACTGACCCTGGTGCTGCGCGATCCCGCGAGGCCGCAGGAGGTGCGGACATTCGAGGTCCGCAACCTTTACATCGCGGACGGCACGCTGCTGCACCGCGACCGCCTTCTGAACACCCGGATCGGGACGGTCGTGTTCGTGGACGAGGGCGCGGGAGAGACCGAGAACTGATCTCAGAAAAGGCTCAGCTGGACGAGCATTTAGGACCGACCCTCGGGACGTCGTGGGTCGACATGGCCTAAAACAAAACGCCTTCCCGCTCCAACGCCGCCAATAAGGGCGCATCGACCTCCAGCACATCAAGAAAAGTGTGGTGCACCTTCCGATGATCCGCCTCGATTTCGGCGATGCGCGCCAGCGCCCTTTCGCGCGTCGCGAAATCGTTCGGTGTGCCGACCAAAGCCGGTCGCCCGCCATCTGGAACCCTGATGACCACAAAGCGTCTCATGGAGTGAACAAAACGCAAAACGCCCCGGATGTCACTCCGGAGCGCTTTCGATCCTTCGGATGGGGCATTATCCCCGCTCTTCGATGATCTCCACCATATGCGGGATCTTGGCGATCATCCCACGGACCGAGGGCGTGTCCTCCAACTCGCGGGTTTTGTGCATCTTGTTCAGTCCCAGGCCGATCAGCGTCGCGCGCTGAACGCCGGGGCGGCGGATCGGGGACCCGATCTGCTTGATAACAATGGTCTTTGCCATGGATCAGGCCTCCTCTGCGACGGGCGCCTGTTCGCCGTCCATCTTCGGGCCGTCATCCTTGCGCAGGATGTCGGCGACCTTCTTGCCGCGACGCTGGGCGACCGAGCGGGGCGAGGCCTCTTTCGTCAGGCCGTCCAGGGTGGCGCGGATCATGTTGTAGGGGTTCTGGGAGCCGATGGACTTCGACACCACGTCCTTGATGCCCAGCATCTCGAACACAGCGCGCATCGGGCCGCCGGCAATGATTCCAGTGCCTTCCGGGGCGGTGCGCATCACCACGCGGCCGGCGCCGTGGCGGCCTTCCATGTCGTGGTGCAGCGTGCGGCCGTCGCGCAGCGGCACGCGGATCATCTGGCGCTTGG
>JBCCCB010000303.1:0-5097 GCA_039033775.1 Pseudomonadota bacterium
CCGGTGCGCACCAGCTTGTTGATCGTCTCGATCATGTGGACCGGGATGCGGATCGTGCGGGCCTGGTCGGCGATACTGCGCGTGATGGCTTGGCGGATCCACCAGGTCGCGTAGGTCGAGAACTTGTAGCCGCGCCGGTATTCGAACTTATCGACAGCCTTCATCAGGCCGATGTTCCCCTCCTGGATCAGATCCAGGAATTGCAGGCCGCGATTCGTGTATTTCTTGGCGATGGAAATCACGAGGCGCAGATTGGCTTCGACCATTTCCTTCTTGGCCTGGCGGGCTTCCTTCTCGCCCTTCTGCACCTGGTTCACGATGCGGCGGAATTCGTTGATGTCGACGCCCACATATTGGCCGACCTGGGCCATGTCGGCGCGCAATTCCTCGACCTTGTCGCGCGATCGCTCCATTAGGGCCTGCCAGCCGCGGCCCGGCTTCTCGGACATCCGCTCGACCCAGCCGGGATCCAGTTCGTGCCCGCGATAGGCTTCGATGAACTCGCGCCGGTTTATGCGCGCCTGGTCGGCCAGCTTCACCATGCCGCTGTCGATGGACATGATCCGGCGATTGATGCCGTAGAGCTGGTCGATCAGCGCTTCGATCCGGTTGTTGTGCAGGTGCAGGCCGTTTACCAGTTCCACGATCTCGGATCGCAACTGCTGATAGGTCGCCTCTTCCTTTTCGGAGAAGCTATCGTCTTCGTTCAACGTGGCGCTGATGCGAAGATCCTGCATCTCGGCCAGATGGGCGTAATCGTCTGCGATGCGGTCCAGCGTCTCCAGCACGCGGGGCTTCAGTGCCGCCTCCATGGCAGCCAGCGACAGGTTCGCGCCCTCGTCCTCGTCATCATCGTCGTCGATGGTGATCGGGTTGCCGTCGGCATCCAGTTCGGGCTTGGCCTCTGACTTGGTGTTGTCGTTGGCCGGGGCGGCGGCGGCGCCCGCCACGGAGGTCTCGACCCCGTCTTCGATCTGGTTGCCGAACGTGGTTTCCAGGTCGATGACGTCCCGCAACAAAATGTCCTCGGACAGAAGTTCGTCGCGCCAGATGGTGATCGCCTGGAAGGTCAGGGGGCTTTCGCACAGCCCCAGGATCATCGTGTTCCGGCCGGCTTCGATCCGCTTGGCGATGGCGATCTCGCCCTCGCGGGACAGCAATTCGACCGAGCCCATCTCGCGAAGATACATCCGCACCGGGTCGTCGGTGCGGTCCAGCTTCTGGTCGGAACCGTCGGTGGTGGCGACTTCGCCACCTTTCTTGGAAGCGTCGACAAGGTCGGTCGATCCCTTGGGCTTTTCTTCGTCCTCGTCTTCGGCTTCCTCGGCCTCGACGATGTTAATGCCCATCTCGGACAGCATCGACATGACATCCTCGATCTGCTCGGACGACACCTGCTCGGGCGGCAGGACTTCGTTCAGCTGGTCATACGTGATGTAGCCGCGCGTCCGCGCCTCGGCGATCATGCGTTTGACGGCCGCCTGACTCATGTCCAGCGAGTGATCGCTATCGGCGTCCTGCTTCTGGTCGTCGGTGTCTTTGGCCATGTCGCGCTCCGGTCGGCAGAGTGGTCATTTGCGGCGTGATTCTCGAATCACTAGCGCGAATCATCGGGCGCCGCACCCCGAATCACTTTCGCGTCCCTTTCTTCCAGACCTCTGTGTCCAGAAGGCCCTGCAGGTAGTCTGACAGACCTGCCTCACTCTGGTCTTCATCCGCCGCGTCGCGGGGCGCGCGCTGCGCCTCGTCGCGGCGGCGGGTGGCCTGGGCCAGCCGCCACGTCAGAGCTTCGTCGGCCCCGTCCTCGAAATCCTCCATCGCCTCCCGCCTTTCCCGTTCGGCGCCGCGACGGGCGGCCAGCTTGCTGATCGCATCGTGGATGCACAGCCGCGCTGCCGCCGCATCGCCGCGCGTGACGGGCGATATCCGGACATGGCGGCGGGCGACGACCGATTCAAGGGCATCTTCGCCCAGCCGCGACAGAAGGATCTGGCGCGCTTCGTCCCGCGTGGCCGCCGGGTCGATCCCCAGCAGCGCGGTGGCCATGGCGGCATGGTCGTCGCTGGACCAGGCGCCGGATTCCAGGGCGTCGGCGAAGTCGTCCAGGAGTTCGGGATGCAGCGCCAGGCCGGCCAACGTGACCTGTTCCAGCATGATGTCCGGCGAGGTCGCGCCCGACGCCAGGGCCGACGACTTGGTCGATGCCATGGCGACGGCCGGGGGTTGCCATTTCTTGCCCGGAATCCATGGCCGGTCGCGGCGGGGCTGGAACGGGGCGGGGGCGTCCTTGGACAGCCCGAACAGCTCGGCCCGCAGCCGCGCGATCTCGTCACCGTAATGGCGGCGCAGGGTCGGGTCCTCGACCTTGCGAACCAGCGCGCGCAGGTCGCGGTCCAGCATGGCCCGTCGCTCGGGGCTGTCGAAGCTCTTGCCCTCGGTCTCGCGCTGCCAGAGCAGGGCGAGCATGGGCTTGGCGTCGTCCAGGATGGCCTGCATGGCGTCGCGGCCCGCGTCCCGGATCAGGTCGTCGGGGTCCTGGCCCTTGGGCAGGATGGCGAAGCGCAGCGCCTGGCCCGCCTGGATCAACGGCAGGGCCAGGTCGGCCACGCGCAGGCCCGCGCGCTGGCCCGCCGTGTCGCCGTCCAGCGCGATCAGCGGCTCGGGCGTGACGCGCCAGAGTAGTTGCAGCTGCCGTTCGGTGACCGCCGTGCCAAGGGGCGCGACGGCGGCCTCGAACCCGGCTTGGGCCAGGGCGATGACGTCCATGTAGCCTTCGGCCACCACCAGCGGCTGGCCCTGGCCGCAGGCTTTGCGGGCGGGGCCCAGATTGTAGAGGTTCGCGCCCTTATCGAAGAGCTCCGTCTCCGGCGAGTTCAGGTACTTCGCGGGCGAACTCGGGTTCATCGCCCGGCCGCCGAAGCCGATGCAGCGGCCCCGCGCATCGCGGATCGGGAAGATGATGCGGTTGATGAACCGGTCCCGGCGGCGGCCGTCGTCCTCGCCCAGCGCCAGACCGGCGCCTTCGATCAGATCCCAGGCGATGCCCTTCTGTTCCAGCGCTGTGAGCAGCGCGTCCGGCGTGGCGGGCGCGAACCCGATCTCGAACCGCTCCAACGTCTCTGGCCGCAGGCGGCGGCCCTTCAGATAGTCGCGCGCGCTGGACCCGGCCCCGGTATTTAGCTGCAACTTGAACCATTTGCCGGCCTCTTCGGTAACCTTGGCCAATTGTGTCCGGCGATCGGCCGTCTCCGCGGCTTTGGGGTCGCGGGCGGGCATGGGCATGCCGGCCTCGGTGGCCAAGATCTCGACCGCCTCCATGAAGGAGACGTTCTCCGTCTCCTGCACGAAACCGAATAGGTTTCCCTTGGCCTGGCAGCCGAAGCAGTAATAGAAGCCCTTCCGGTCATCCACATGGAAAGACGCGGTTTTTTCCTGGTGAAACGGGCAGGGCGCCCACCAATCGCCCTTCGCCTGATTGGACTTCTTCATGTCCCAGACGACCTTGCGCCCGACCACCGCCGACAAGCTCAGGCGGTTGCGCAAATCGTCGAGGAAGCTGTCCGGAAGCCGCATCACGGGAATATCGGGGCGCAGCGGGGCAGAGTCCAGGAGCCGCGAGCGCCGACCTCGGCCCCGGGCGCGATCCCGGGCTGCATTTAACCCTGTCTCGACTGTGCCCAAATGGTCGCATTCTCGTGCCGCAATCGGGCGGCATCGACAGGCCATGACCTACTTTCGCCGCTTTCTCTTGGATACCGCCGGCGCCGTCACCGTGGATTGGGTGGTTTTGTCGGCCGGCCTGATCGGGGTGGGATTGGCCGCAAACGGCGCCGTTCAGACGCCGCAAGGCCGCACCGCCCACGAAATCGCCCTGATGATGGACGCCAGCGAAATTTCATTCGCATCGCGCCATTCCGGCCGGTCCCCGCGCGAGGTCGCGCAGGGCATCCAGCTCCGGCATTTCGACGAAACGTTCAAGACGACGCGGATGGATACGCTCCTGAACGCCTTCAGCGACCAGAGGCTTCGCAACCAGTACAGGATTTGGCGCAACCGCCTGGCCGATCCCGATTACGGCAATCCGGACCGGGCCGCCGATCATGTGGCCCTTCTGACGATCGCTATGGACGCGCGGGGCCTGACACCCAAGCCGTGACCGTCACTGGCTAAGCCCGGTCCGCGCCTAGACCGCCGCCCGGGCCACCGACTTGCGGGGATCAGCCGACAGGCGAGCCTGATGCGGGGCCAGCCATCGGCCCAGATCCGGATCGGTCTCGGCCCATCGGGCCAGCGTGCCCATGGTGTTCTTCAACACGATCCAATCGTCCGACCCGGCCAGGTTGCGTTGCAGGACCGCCAGGGCCCGCCCCGCTGGGCCGCGTTCATATCGCCCGACAGGCGGTCGAAGAGCTGGGCCAACGTCCATTGGGCCGAGGCCTGGTTCAAGGCGCCGACCTGGTCGATGAACCGGTCGAGATAGGGGATCAGCCGGTTGTGGCGATCGGCGTCGACCCGTTTCATGGCATTGGAGACGCGCAGGCGGACGACCGCGTCCGCGCTGCCATAGCACGCGAACAGATCCGCGAACCGATCGGGATCGGCCAACACCATCTCGACGACCTCGATCGTCCGGCCGAGCGAATTGGGGTGTCCGCCCGTCAGCATGTGTTCGAACTGGTCAGGTCCCATGGTCCAGCGCCGCGCGCGCGGCGACGCCGCGCATGGCGCGGTCAATTTCGTGGATCGCGTGGGCGGCCATGGACCGGAAGAGCAGGAGGTCCCAGGCCTCTGCCTCTGTTCGGTGGAAGAGGGTGTTCATGTGACCCAGCAGGCTGCGCGCCGTCTGTCCGGGCGCGATCTCGGCCAGGTTGAGCGGGGTGAGACGGGCCAGAACCGCGTCGGCGTCTGGGCCTGACAGGCGCAAGGCGGCGAAAGCGTCGGATTGGTCGGTCGTCGCGATCCCCCGTGCCGGCGGCGGGGCGGGGGCGCGCGCCCCCGCATGGGCCCCCCCCCCCCCCCGCAGCCATACCACCCCCCCGGGGCCGCGGGGGGGGGGGGGGGGGAGGTCCACGGGGGGCCCCCCCCCGGCGGGCCCCC
>JBCCCB010000304.1:0-5088 GCA_039033775.1 Pseudomonadota bacterium
ACAGATCGCCCATGGTGTCGGGCAAGCCGGATTTCTGCATGGACAGGCCGAAGGCGCGGTCCATGGCGAACTCGAACAGCTCCCACAACACGCCGAAGGTGATTGCGATGCAGGCGGCGATGAGGGTCAGGGCCCAGATCGGCGCGGCGAAGCGGTCGCCTTCGAACAGCATCAGCACGAAGAGGAACCCGGCCATGCACAGGCCGATGGCGGCGGCGCCGTGCAGGGCGATGTCCCACCACCAGACGCGTTCGTACATGTCGAACGCCTCGCCCAAGAGCAGCGAGGCGGTCAGGAACCCGGCCAGGGCGAGGACGAAGGGCAGGGGCAGGACGATCCGCAGGCGGCGGGCCAGGACGATGGGCGCGACCGAGAGGAGGAGGGAGAGAAGCGCGACGCCGGCCAGGGCGGGCTGGCCCAGGAGGGCGGCGGCGGCGGCGAGGATGGCGAAGAGTGTCCAGATGCCCGCGATCACCCGGCGGCGCAGGCGCGGACGGACCGGGCCGGGTTGGTCCGCTTGGCCAGTTACAACATCCGCAAGGCGGTGGGCCTCGACTGGCGGCGGGATCCGGCCCGGATCCTGCGGGTCGCCGACGACACCCGGGCCGACATCCTGGCGCTTCAGGAGGCCGACAAGCGGCTGGGGCTGCGGCCCTCGGCCCTGCCGGCCGAGATGCTCGCCGCGTCGCGCTGGCGGCCCGTTCCCGCCGGGCCCGGCGCCGGCATCGGCTGGCACGGCAACGCCATCCTGCTGGGGCCCGAGGCGCGGCTGATTTGGTCCGAGGGGATCGACCTGCCGGGGTTCGAGCCGCGCGGCGCCCTCCTGGCCGGGGTTGAGCTTCGGGGGCGGAGGCTGATCCTGGCCGCCGTGCATCTAGGGCTGCTCCGCCGCCACCGGCGGGACCAACTGGCCCATCTGGCCGACCGGCTGCGGGGGCATGACGCGCCGGTCGCGCTGGTGGGCGATTTCAACGAATGGTCCAAGGGCCGGGGGTTGGAGGCGCTGCGGCCCGATTTCGACATCCACGCGCCGGGGCGCAGCTTCCATGCGGCGCGGCCCGTCGCCGGCCTGGACCGGATCGCGCTGCGCCGGGGGATCGCGCTGCAGGGTGGTGGGGTCGTGGACACGCCCGAGGCGCGGCGCGCGTCGGACCATCTGCCGATCTGGGTGGATTTCGCCCTGCCGGATCATGCCGAGAACAGCACCGGGACGTTGGTGTCGCGGATCAACTCGCCCGTGGTGGCGCCCAGGAAGAAGGCATAGGTGCGCGAATGGCCATAGGCCCCGGCGGCGATGATGTCGGCGCCGATCTCGCGCGCTTCCTGAAGCAGCGTGGTGGACACGTCGCGGCCGTGGCGGGCGCGGTGCTTCAAGGTCACGTCATGGCCATGCCGCGCCAGCGCGGCGCAGAGTTCGGTCATCGCGAAGTCCCGCATCTCGTCTTTTTCGTCGCCCACATGGACGATGTGCACCTCGGCCCCGGCGTCGAGCAGCGGCATCAGGTCGAAGGCGGCCCGCGCCGATTCCCGGGTGCCCGCATGGGCGATGATCGCGCGCTTGCCCACGCCGTCGCCGATCCCGTTTTCCGGCACCAAGAGCACGGGGCGGCCGCCATCGCGGATCACCTGGTCCAGCGCGAAGCGCTGATCGGGGCGGTCGTGGTCGCGGGCCGGACGCGTCATCACCACAAGGTCGGCGCAGCGCGCGCTTTCGATCATGCGGTCGGACGGGATCGCCGTATCGGTGGGCACCAGGCGCCATTCGGCCTTGACCCCCACCCGGTCGGTGACCTTGCGGAAGACCTGTTCGATGGCCGCGCCCTGGTCGACCTGTGCCTGGTTGAAGGCCTCGAACGTGGCGCCGGGAATATGCATGCCGATGCCCGGATAGACGACGATCGCCTCTAGCGTGTGCTGGCCGATCAGATGGGCGTCGAAGCGTTGGGCGAGAAGGGCCGACGCCTCGGACAGGAGGTCGGCGGAGGCCTCGTCGAGCAGGCAGGTCAGGATGGTGCGGATCGTCATGGCGGTCTCCTTCCGATGGTGACCTTCCCTAGCAGCGCCCGGCCCGACCGCATTTGACGGTCGTCAAGGCGGGCCTCGGGAGATGGCCGCAGAAGGGCCTGGCCCGATCTCTGACGGAGTGTTCCCCATGATCTTGCGCGCTCTCGCCGTCCTTGTGCTCTGCCTGTCCTGCGGTTCCGCTTTGGCCGACCGGTACGAAGCCCAGTTGGGTGGGGACCGGTTCGTGTCGGGCGGCCGCTTGGACGAGACCGTGCCATCGGGCCGCGACCTGCTGGTGTCGGGCGCGCAGGTGGTGACGCGGGGGGACGTGACGCAGGATCTGTTCGCCGCCGGCTTTTCGGTGGATATGGAGGGCGCCACGGGCGGGGATGTAACGGCGGCGGGCGCCCGCGTGCGGCTGGACGGCCGGGCGGGCGGCGACGCGATGCTGTCGGGCGTGATCGTGACGCTGGACCGGCAGGGCGAGGTGGCCGGGAATGCGCGGCTGTTCGGGGGGACGGCCACGGTCCGGGGCGCCGTGGGCGGGTCGGCCGTGGTCGCGGCGTCGGAGATCCGGATCGAGGGGCGCGTGGCCGGCGACATGCAGCTGGCGGGCGATGCGATCAGCTTCGGGCCGGAGGCGCGGGTCGACGGCCGCCTGACAATCACCGCGCCCGAGGAATTGATCGTTCCCGACCATGTCGCACCGTCCGGGCGGGTCAGCTATGAATACATGGATGCGGGCGCCTGGCGCGATTTCGACGAATTGGCCTGGGAGGGGATACCGGAGGCGCCCTCGGCCGCCGCCGTCGGGGGCGGGTTCCTGGTGTCGCTGGCCTTCCTGCTGGCCGTCGGCGGGACCTTTCTGGCCCTGGCGCCGGACCGCGTGGCGACCATGCGGCGGGTCGCTTTGACCCGGCCGGGGATCACGATCCTGGTCGGGGGGCTGGGCCTGTCGGCGCTGATCGGCCTGGTGCCGGTTTCGGCGATCAGCATCGTGGGGCTGCCGCTTCTGCCGATGGCGATCCTGACGGTCCTGCTGGCCTGGCTGCTGGGCTATCTCTTGGGGGCCTATGTGGTGGCCATGGGCGTTGCGCGGGCCGTGGGGCTGGGCGACAATCCGGTCCTGCCGGTGCGCCTAGCGGTGCTGGCGGCGGCGATCACGGCGGCGGCGCTGTTGAACTTCGTACCGATCCTGGGTTGGGTGCTGAACGTGGCGCTGGTCTTCCTGGGGCTGGGCGCGATGACCGAGGGGGTTCTCCGCTGGGCCATCCCCGACGTGGATCCGGTGGAGGATGACGAGATGCTGAGATCGGAGGCAGATGCATGAAGGAAATGACCATCCCACCCGCCGCGATGCGCACCATGATCGAGCAATTGCGCGCGTTGGTGTCCAGCCGCCGCGCCACCGAGGAGGGCGAGCGCGACCTGCGCCGGGCCGAATTGCGCACCGAGATCGAGGGGCTGGACCGCGATCAGCAGCACGAGTTGGTGGCGCTGATGTGGGTCGGGCGCGGCGACTTCACCGAGGCCGAGTGGGAAGAGGCCGTGGCCCTGGCCGAGGAGCGGCATGTGGGTCCGACCTTCGACTACCTGATCGCCCAGCCGCTGGCCGGGGACGAGATCGCCGCCGGGTTGGAGGAGATCGGCCACGACCACGTGTTGCTGGACGGGTCCTATTAGGGGCCGGTGCGGGCTGGCCCGCTGGAGTCCGGTGCGGCGGGCGCGCGGTGGCGGCGGATCTCCTTGACGGCCTCGGGGACCACGATCAGCGGCAGGGCGAGGGCCGCGATCAGGCCCCATTCGGACCAGCCGAGCGGGACGGTGCGCAGGACCTGTTGCAGGAGCGGCACGTGAAGCGCGGCGACCTGGGCGCCCAGCGTGACGGCGAGCGCGGCCCAGAGCCAGCGGTTGGAGGCCCAGCCCAGCACCCGGTTGGGGTTGCGCGACGAGCGGAAGGCGAAGACGGAGACCTTCTCGAAGACGACCATGGCCGTGAAGGCGGCGCTGCGGGCCAGGACCTCGCCTTGGGGGAGAAGGACGAGGAAGATCGCCAGGGCCGCCGCACCCGTGTAGAGGCCGAAGCTGGCGATGAGGGCGAGGCCGCGGCGGTCGAGGACGGGGGCGTCCTTGGGGCGCGGCGCGCGGCGCATCTGGTCGGGTTCGGCCTTTTCCAGGCCGAGCGCCATGGCGGTGACGCCGTCGGTGACGAGGTTCATCCAGAGGATCTGGATCGGCAGGAAGATCAGCGCGCCGCCCAGGGCCAGCGCGCCGGTCAGCGCGACGACCTCGCCCGCATTGGACGACAGCAGGTAGCGGACGAACTTGCGGACATTGCCGAACTGGCGGCGGCCTTCCTCGATGGCGGCGACGATGGTGGCGAAGTTGTCGTCCAGCAGGACCACGTCCGCCGCTTCGCGCGCCACGTCGGTGCCGCGCCGGCCCATGGCGATGCCGATATCGGCGCGGCGCAGCGCGGGCGCATCGTTCACGCCGTCGCCGGTCATGGCCACGATGCGGCCCTGGGCCTGCAACGCCTGGACGATGCGCATCTTGTGGGCGGGCGTGGTGCGCGCGAAGAGGGCGCCGTCCTTTAGGATGGCGCCCAGGGCGTCGGCGCCCATCTTCTCAAGCTGTGCGCCGGTGACGACCGTGCCGCCGATGCCGAGCTGCGCGCCGATGGCCTGTGCGGTCACGGGGCCGTCGCCGGTGATCATCACCGGCGTGACGCCCGCCGCGTGCGCAAGGGCGACGGCGTCGCGAACTTCGGCCCGGGGCGGGTCGATGAGGCCCGCGAAGCCATGGAGCGTGAGGTTTTCTTCGGTCAGATCCTCGGCAATCTCGGGTCGGGAGGCGAGGGCCAGGACGCGTAGGCCCCGCGCGGCCATGGCCTGTGCCGCTTTATGGGCGTCATCCAGGCTGGCGGCGCCGTCGGTGCCATCGCAGGCGGCCAGCACCGCCTCGGGCGCGCCCTTGAGCAGCAGGCGGCGGCCGTCCGGGCCGTCGGCCAGGACGGACATCATCTTGCGGTCGCTGTCGAAGGGGCGTTCGGCCAAGCGGGTGTCCTCGGGCATCGTGGCCTTG
>JBCCCB010000305.1:0-5072 GCA_039033775.1 Pseudomonadota bacterium
AATTTCATCGTTGCCGGAGAGGAACAGGGTCACGACAGGTCCGTGCTTTCAGGCACGATTCAGAATGACATCCTCAAGGAATTCATGGTGCGGAACACCTATGTCTACCCGCCCGAACCCAGCATGAAGATCATCGCGGATATCATTGAATATACGTCGGAAGAGATGCCGAAATTCAACTCGATCTCGATCTCCGGCTATCACATGCAGGAGGCCGGCGCGAACCTGGTGCAGGAGCTGGCCTTCACCCTGGCCGATGGGCGGGAATACGTGCGCGCCGCCTTGGATCGGGGCATGGATGTGGACCGGTTCGCGGGGCGGCTGTCGTTCTTCTTTGCCATCGGAATGAATTTCTTCATGGAGGCGGCGAAGCTGCGCGCCGCCCGGCTGCTGTGGCATCGGATCATGTCGGAGTTCGAGCCGAAGAACCCCAAGAGCCTGATGCTGCGCACCCATTGCCAAACCAGCGGAGTGAGCCTGCAGGAGCAGGACCCGTACAACAACGTGGTCCGGACGGCCTATGAGGCCATGGCGGCCGTGTTAGGGGGCACACAGTCGCTCCACACGAACTCCTTCGACGAAGCCATTGCTTTGCCGACGGAAAACTCCGCCCGGATCGCGCGGAACACGCAGCTGATCCTGCAGGAGGAGACGGGGGTGACCCACGTGGTCGATCCCCTGGCCGGCTCCTACTACGTCGAGAAACTGACGCACGATCTGGCCGAGGAAGCCTGGAGGCTGATCGAGGAGGTCGAAGAGCTTGGCGGCATGACCAAGGCCGTGGCCTCGGGCATGCCGAAGCTGCGCATCGAAGAAAGCGCCGCCACCCGGCAGGCGATGATCGACAAGGGCGACGAGGTGATCGTCGGCGTCAACAAGTACCGGCGCGAGACCGAGGATGCGATCGACATCCTGGACATCGACAACGATGCGGTGCGCGAAGCGCAGGTCGCGCGGCTGAAGCGGATTCGGGGAAGTCGCGATGAGACAGCCTGCGCGCAGGCGCTGGAAGAGCTGTCGCGCCGGGCGTCGGAGGGGGGGAACCTTTTGGAAGGCGCCGTCGAGGCGGCAAGGGCCCGGGCGACGGTGGGAGAGATCAGCGACGCGATGGAAAAGGTCTTCGGCCGCCACCGGGCCGAGGTGAAGACATTGGCCGGGGTCTACGGCGCGGCCTATGAGGGCGACGAGGGGTTCGCGGCCATCCAATCCGACGTGGAGGCGTTCGCCGAGGAGGAGGGGCGTCGGCCGAGGATGTTGGTCGTCAAGATGGGCCAGGACGGCCATGACCGGGGCGCCAAGGTCATCGCCACGGCCTTCGCCGATATCGGCTTCGACGTGGATGTGGGCCCGCTGTTCCAAACGCCCGAGGAGGCCGCGCAGGACGCCATCGACAACGACGTCCACGTCGTCGGCATCTCGTCCCAGGCGGCGGGCCACCGGACCCTGGCGCCCAAGCTGATCGAGGCTTTGCGGGCCGCGGATGCGGACGAGATCATCGTGATCTGCGGCGGCGTGATCCCCCAGCAGGATTACGATTTCCTGCGCCAGGCCGGGGTCGCCGCGATCTTCGGGCCGGGCACGAACATTCCCGATGCCGCCGCCGATATCTTGCGGTTGATCCGGGCGGCACGGGACTAAGCAGGCGCCGCTGCAGCGCGGGGATTTTTCCCTTGCGAGCCTGCCGCACCTCGCCTATTTCCCGCGGCACGGTTGGGGTGTGGCGCAGTGGTAGCGCAACGGTTTTTGGTACCGCAGGTCGTAGGTTCGAATCCTACCACCCCAGCCAGTCCTTCATCAAAGTATTGATAAATTTCGGAAAATGGGCGTTTCGACACCTTAGATCACCCCACTGCGATACATGGGTGTGATACACGGGTGCGAGACATGCCCCGAACCGAGCGGTGTTCCATGGTTCCGCCTGCCCCTAGAGGGAGACGAACCCATGAGGCTACCGACGCACGTCCAAAGACGCGGGGCGGTCTATGTCTGGCGTCGGCGCGTGCCGACACGATGCCGGGAAAAACATCAGCGATTTCTGCAAGTGGTCTGCCCCCTGAAAAGTGGTTCTCCCTGAAGTAGGCTTTCGAGCCGGATGGAGGACGAAGGAATGGGACAGAAGAGGCATAAGCCGGAGGAGATCGTCGCGAAGCTCCGGCAGGTCGACGTGCTGGTATCTCAAGGCCGATCGGTGGCCGAGGCGGTGCGGTCGATCGGCGTGACACAGTTCACCTACTACCGGTGGCGCAAGGAGTTCGGCGGCTTGAAGACCGACCAGGTGAAGCGCCTGAAGGAGCTCGAGAAGGAGAACGAGAGGCTGCGGAAGGCCGTGTCCGATCTCACGCTTGAGAAGCTGATCCTGCGCGAGGCTGCCTCGGGAACCGAAGGTCCGCGCAGCGAAACTTCTGAGCCCCGCCCGCCGCCGTGCCTGCATCGATCATGTCAGGCAGACGTTCTGCGTCTCGGCACGGTTCGCCTGTCGCGTGCTCGGGCAGCATCGGTCGACCCAGCGGAAGGTGCCGCGTGGGCGGGCCGACGAGGATGCGCTGACCGCGGACATCATCGCGCTCGCGTCCCGGTATGGGCGCTACGGTTACCGACGGATCACGGCGCTCCTTCGGGGGGCCGGCTGGGCGGTGAACGTGAAGCGCGTCGAGCGGATATGGCGGCGGGAGGGGCTCAAGGTTCCCCAGAAGCAACCGAAGAAAGGTCGCCTCTGGCTGAACGACGGGTCCTGCATCCGTCTCCGGCCCGAGCGGCCAAACCACGTCTGGTCCTACGATTTTGTCGAGGGCCGGACCCATGACGGGAGGAAGTTCCGCATGCTCAACATCATCGACGAGTTCATCCGGGAATGCCTGGCCATCCGGATCGACCGGAAGCTGAACTCGACCGCCGTGATCGATGTCCTGACCGACCTGTTCATCCTGCGGGGCGTGCCCGACCACGTTCGCTCGGACAACGGCCCTGAGTTCGTGGCGAAGGCGGCGCGGGACTGGATCGCCGCCGTCGGAGCGAAGACAGCGTTCATCGAGCCAGGCAGCCCCTGGGAGAACGGATACTGCGAGAGCTTCAACTCGAAGCTCCGCGACGAGTTCCTCAACGGCGAGATCTTCTACTCCTGGGTTTCTTGATCTTCATACCATCGAAGACGTTCTCAGATGCGCGCCCGTGGCGTTTGGCCCAGTCACCAAACCGCTCGAACATCGCCATGTGATTGTTAAAGTGCTCAAGGGATATCTTTTTGACACCTGTCACCTCCACGGCCTCCAAGAGCGGTAGGCCCTTGGTTTCCGGCTTGGTGTTGCGGTTGACCGGCAATGCCATGACTACCTTTTTGAAGTCGGCAGCGTCTTCTCGGGTAATCTCCGCGAATGGACGGTCGTGGTCAAAGAACTCAAGCATGACCGCAAGGAAGGCCTTGGCCCGGTTTTCCATTTGTGTTGTCCAACGCGGGCTGTTCTCGGCTATAAAATCTTCATACACGTCCGTGAGTGATGCAGAGGGCCTCTGCGGGGCCTTGTCGGGTTCTCGCGCGACTGGGGCGGGTTGAGCGAAGGAATAGCCTTCCAGCGCCTCTACCCGGCTCAGAAGTTCCGTTATCTGACCCCGACGAGCCTTTCGCAGTTCCCGGCGCAGGTCGTCTTCGTTTTCGGCCCATTGAGCCTCTGTGAGGCCCGCTGAGGCGCGGAAGCTGTCCAAGGTGCCGGCATCAAGGTAAAGGTCTGACAGGTCGTCAAAGCCGCCTATGGCGTCCTCATGGACATCCAACTCTTGCTGCAATGCATCAAGGGACCGCTCAGATAGCCCGGTATCGTTCAACCGCTCCACATACCGATCCAGTGATGCAGCGAAGTAAGCGCGCACCATTTCGCGCATCTCGTCTTGTCTCAGCCGTGCCAATGCCTTGTTATCCCGAACCAATCGCCCACAAGATGCTAGATGGCGTGCAAGATCGCCAGCCTTATCTGGACACTTGGTTCTTAACGATATTCTAATGGTTCTGCGGATTTGCCGGTCGCAGGAAGGTAGTGGCCAACGGAAGTAATAAATCCCGTGACGTGACGATGACAGATAGGCGGACAGTTTCATTGGTTGTGCGTTCCACTTTGTGTCGCACTTGCCTGTCCAAGACCTAAGTCATTGTTTTAGCGTGTTATGGCGGAGACGAAGGGATTCGAACCCTCGAACGAGTTTCCCCGTTACTCCCTTAGCAGGGGAGCGCCTTCGACCACTCGGCCACGTCTCCGCCGACCCGTCTAGGGGGCCGGGCGACGGGAAACAAGGGCGAAGTGGATGGCGCGAAAGAGATGCCGATCAAGCGATCAGACCGGGATCGAGGCCCATGTCCAGTTCGGGAAAGACGCGGCTTTCCAAGGCGGACCGGTCCGTTCCAAACAGACCGTGAAGCGCCCAAGCGGCGTAGGCCCGCACGTCACGCGTCGGCATCACATCGCGGCGGTCCAGCAGGGCGGCTTCCGACAGGCCCGGCCAATCGCCCCAGACCTTCGCCCGCGACAGGGCCCCGCCAGCCAGAAGGGTCGTGCCGCCGGTCCCATGATCGGTGCCCATGGTGCCGTTGTGATAGGCCGTCCGCCCGAATTCGGTGATCGTCATAACCAAAGTGCGGTCCCAGGCGGGGCCCAGATCGGTGCGCAGCCGCTCAATCCCTTCCGTCAGCAGCAGCAGCCTTCGCGTGACCGCGCCCGGCTGGTTGCGATGGCTGTCCCATCCGCCCAACGACAGGGCCGCGATCCGCGCGTCGTCCCTGAGCTGGGCTGCCGCGAAGGCGAACAGGGCCTCCGTCCGCTCGGCGTCGACGCCTTCGGTTGACGCCGCCAGCCCGAAGGCCGTCTCCGCCGCGTCCCGAAACAGGGGATCGTCGGCATAGGCATGCATCAGCAGATCGCGCGTCGCTGGCGCCATGTCGAGCTGGGCCTCCGGCGCCCAGGACGCATGATCTGCCGATCCGCGCAGGATCAGCATCTCGCTGCGGCCGATGGCGAAGGCCGTCCGGCCATGGGCGCCTGGCATCAGAGGTAAGAGCCGGTTCAACCAGCCATCCCGCCGGGCCA
>JBCCCB010000306.1:0-5034 GCA_039033775.1 Pseudomonadota bacterium
CGCTCGACCTTCTCATCGGCGTAGATTTGGGCCAACTCGCGGCTTTCCACGGACATCTGGGCCGCCAATTGCAGCACGTCGTGCTCCATCCCGGCAAGTTCGGGGTGGTTGCGCATCCAGTCGATCCGCTCGCGCATGGCGTCGAATTCGCGGCTCAGTTCGAAGACACCCTCGCGGTCGGCGCGGTGCACGTAATCATAGGCTTGGGCCACGTCGGTCATGGAGACCTGGAAGTTCCGGTTCGTCACCTCCAGGCGGCGCATCCGGGAGTTGGCGGGCAGGAAGCCCAGAAGGGCGAGCAGCAGGACGGCGACGCCGATCTGCGCGTACATCCCGGCCTCGGTGACGACGTCGCCGCCGATCGCGATGGGCAAGTCGATCCAGGGCAGAACGCCGGCGGCGGCCGCTGCGGTCGCGGCGGCGACGCCGATGGCGAGACCGCTCAGGATGAAGGTGCTGAGGTTCTGAAGGGCGGTGGTCGCGGTGGCGACGGTTTTGTTGGCGTTGGTCATATTTTTGACCCTCTTCTTCGGCAAAAGGAATAAAACCAGGTCTTGGTCGTTGAATATCAAATGCGGTTCACGGTGCTCTAATAGCAACGGTATCTTAGCGCGTTCCCGGAAAAGGGATAGTTGTTAACTTCTGCGTCAACACGCTAGAATGTGCGACCGCTGACCCAAGGACAGGTCTTGAAGCCGGGATCAGGTGCGTTCGCCGCGGTAGCGCCGGCCATATCTGCGGCCCAGCGACGTCAGCATTTCGTAACCTATCGTCCCGGCTGTTTCAGCCAGATCGTCGACACCCAGATGGGCATTCAGCAAGGTCACCAGATCGGGGTCGCGGTCGAGATGGCCGATATCCACCGTCATCAGATCCATGGACACGCGCCCCACAACGGGGCAGGCGACCGGCCCCACCATAACCTGGACGCCCGGTGCCAGCGCGCGGTGCAGCCCGTCGGCATACCCCGCCGCGATGGTGGCCAGCCGGGTGGGCGACCGCGCGGTCCAGGTGCCGCCATAGCCCGACGCCTCGCCCGCGGCGACGTCGAAGCAGGCGATCACCGGCAGGTCCAGCGCGACGACCGGGTCGGCATCGGCGAAGGGCCGGCCACCATAGAGCCCGATGCCCGGCCGCGTCATGTCGAAATGATAGGCATCGCCCAGCAGCGTGCCACCCGTGGCGGCCAGGCTCAGCGGCACGTCGATGCCTTCGATCATGTGGCGGAAATTGCGCAGCTGGGCGTCGTTCATGGGATGGCCCGGCTCGTCGGCGCAGGCCAGATGCGACATCAGCAAGACCGGCTCGGCCTCCAGCAGGATCGGCGCCACCTCGGCCCAGTCGGCGGCTTTCAGGCCCAGGCGGTTCATGCCGGTGTCCAACTGCACGCCGAACGGATGGCGGGGCAGGGATTCGATGTGCAGAACGGCCTGTTCCAGGGACGTGATCATCGGCACCAGGTCTGCCCGCTGCAGCGTGACAGTGTCGCCAGGCATATGGCCATAGAGCACGTAAACCCTTGGTTCCGGTCCTAAAACGCGCCGAACCTCCAGACCTTCATCCGCCGTCGCCACGAAGAAGGCGCGGGCCCCTTCCAGGGCCAGGCGGGGCGCGACCTGGGGGACGCCCAGGCCGTAGGAATCGGCCTTCACCACGGCCGCTGTTTCGCAGCCCTGGCCCGACAGACGGTCCAGCGCGCGCCAATTGGCGGCCACGGCTTCGAGGTCGATATGGAGCGTTCCGCTGGGCATCCGCGCGGTGATGGGGCCGCCGCGCCGTGGCGTCAAGTTGGGTCAGGGCCCGCCCAGGCCACGGCCCGGATCTCGACCAATGCCCCGGCGCGCCGCAGGCCCGCGACCTCGACCGCCGTCCAGGCCGGGTAAGGCGCTGCGAACCGGGCGCGCCAGACCGCCTCGAACGCGTCGAAATAGCGGTGGAGATCGACATGGAAACTCGTCACTTCGGACACCGCGTCCAACGTCAGGCCGGCCTCGCCCAGAAGCTCCGCGACCTTGTCGAACGCGCGCTCGAATTGGGCGGTGGGATCGGACGGCATGGTGCCGTCGGCAAGGCTGCCCGTCACGCCGGTCAGGAAGATGTGGTCGCCCGACCGAATGGCGGGCGACAGCGGCAAGTCCGGGACGGTCCCGCCCGACCGTCGGACTGGGACGCGCACGATCCTAGCGCCCCTCCTGCCAGGGCTTCACCAAGTTGCCGAAGCGGGTGAAGCGGCCCTCGAACGACAGCTCGACCGTGCCGATGGGGCCGTGCCGCTGCTTGCCGATGACGACCTCCGCTTTTCCGTGAACCGCCTCCATCGCGGCCTGCCATTCGGCCATCTTGTCGAGTTGGTGATCGCCCGGCTTCTCCCGCTCTTTGTAATATTCCTCACGGTAAACGAACATGACGACATCCGCGTCTTGCTCGATCGAGCCCGATTCGCGCAGATCCGACAATTGCGGGCGCTTGTCCTCGCGCGACTCGACCTGCCGCGACAGCTGCGACAGGGCGATCACGGGGATGTCCAGCTCCTTCGCGATGGCCTTCAGACCTTGGGTAATCGCCGAGACCTCGTTCACGCGGTTGTCGCCGGTGCCTGGGGCCTTCACGAGTTGCAGGTAATCCACGATCAGCAGATCCAGGCCGTGGGTCCGCTTCTGCCGCCGCGCGCGGGCGGCAAGCTGCGCGATGGGCAGGGCGGGCGTGTCGTCGATATAGAGCGGGCAGGCTTCCAGCGCCTTGGCGGCCTCGACGAAGCGGCGGAACTCGGCCTCTGTCATGTCGCCCTTGCGGATCTGTTCGCTGGGCACCTCGGCCGCTTCCGAGAGGACACGGGCGGCAAGCTGTTCGGCGGACATCTCCAGCGAATAGAAGCCGACCACGCCGCCATCCACGGCGCCGTCGCGGCCATCGGGAAGCTTGCCGCGCTTATAGGCCTTGGCCACGTTGAAGGCGATGTTGGTGGCCAGCGACGTCTTCCCCATGGACGGCCGCCCCGCCAGGATCAGCAAGTCCGAGCGGTGCAGGCCCCCCAGCTTCTTGTCCATGTCGATCAGGCCGGTGGAGATGCCGGCGAGGCCGCCATCGCGCTGATAGGCGGCGTTGGCCACGTCGACGGCTTGCTTGATGGCCGACAGGAAGGATTGGAAGCCGCTTTCGCTGCGCCCCTGTTCGGCGAGCGCGTAGAGCTTCGATTCGGCATCGACGATCTGATCCGACGGCTCCTTCTCGACGGTGACGTCGGTGGCCTGGGCGGCGATGTCCCGGCCGAGCGAAATCAGCTCGCGCCGGATGGCCAGGTCGTAGATCATCTGGGCGTAATCCTTCACCGCATAGGCGGCGATGGCCGACGCGGCGAGGGTCACCAAGTAAGATGGCCCGCCCAGCGTCTTCAGCCCCTCATGCTCTTCCAGGAATGGCTTCAAGGTGACTGGCGACGCCAGGGCGTTCTTCTGGATCCGCGCAGCGCAGACTTCCCAGATTTCGCGGTGGACCGGGTCGTAGAAATGTTCTGCCTTCACGATGGACGCGGCCCGGTCATAAAGATCGTTATCCGTCAGCAGCGCGCCCAGAAGCTGTTGTTCCGCTTCGATATTATGCGGTAGGGCTCCCTCCGCCGATGCCGGGACGCCTTGGTCCAGCCGCGCGATCTCGTTCATGCCTGCTCCCCTGGCGGGCGTTGCATGCGCCCGTCCTAAGATCTTGTCGAAGTCGTCCGTCCCGGCGGCATACAGACCCCGCCGAGACCCGGCAATCTGGATATCCTGTGGATACCATGTGGGAATCGATTTGGCGAGGGAATCGAAGGGTTTGGGCTGGGGTTATTCCGCTTTCGCGCCATGGGCGGCTTGCCAGCCCCGGGGATCCCGGAGAAAGGATTCGACCCCCTCCAAAGTGTCGTCGTCGAACCGTCCCTGCGCCTTCGCCTCTGCCAGGACGTCCCACCAGGTGCAGCAGGCATGCAGGGTGACACCATGGTCGCCCAGGGTCTTGGCGATCTCGGGGAAGATGCCGTAGCTGAAGATCACGCCGGTATGGGCGCAGGTGGCGCCGGTTTCGCGAATGGCGTCCACGAAGCTCAGCTTCGAGCCGCCATCGGTGGTCATGTCCTCGATCAAGAGGACGCGCTGGCCTTCCTTCATCTGGCCCTCGATCCGGGCGTTGCGGCCGTAGCCTTTCGGCTTCTTGCGCACATAGGTCATGGGCAGGGCCAGACGTTCCGCCACCAGCGCGGCGAAGGGAATGCCCGCCGTCTCGCCCCCCGCGACGTTGTCGAAGGCCTCCATCCCCGCGTCGCGCAGGATCGTGACGGTCAGGAAATCCATCAGCGTCGCGCGGATGCGGGGAAAGGAAATCAGCTTGCGGCAGTCGATATAGGTCGGGCTGGGCAGGCCCGAGGCCAGGATGAAGGGCTCGCGCGCGTTGAAGTGCACGGCTTCGACCTCCAGCAGCGCGCGGGCGGTCAGGCGGGCGATTTCGGCAGCGGGCGGATAGGCGGTGGGGATCATGCGGAAACCTCGCGGCTGGGGGCGATTATTCGGACGAATAATCGGGCTTAGCGGACGTGCCAGTGCAAAGGCACGCCGGGGTCGAAAAGCGTGACGGTTCGGCCCTCTCCCTCGATACGCTCCGGCAGGGCCAGCGGTTCGCCCTTGGTCAGCGTCACCATGTCGTCGTTGGGCGGCAGGCCGTAATGGGCGGGACCGTTGAGCGAGGCGAAGGCTTCCAGGCGGTCCAAGGCCCCCTCCTCCTCGAAGACTTGGGCATAGCAGGCCAGCGCGTGGGGCGCGGTGAAGCAGCCGGCGGCGCAACACGTCGCCTCTTTCGCGTGGGTCGGGTGCGGGGCGCTGTCCGTGCCGAGGAAGAAGGCCCCCTCGCCAGAGGTGGCCGCCTGACGCAGGCTCGCTTGGTGCGTATCGCGCTTCAGGATCGGCAGGCAGTAGAAATGCGGCCGCATCCCGTGGCTGAGCATGGTGGTGCGATTGGCCATCAGATGCTGAACCGTGATCGTGGCGCCGATGTTGTCGTGGGCGC
>JBCCCB010000307.1:0-5021 GCA_039033775.1 Pseudomonadota bacterium
CTGGAAGCCGTCAAAGACAAGGCCACGAAGACCCCCTTCGACGGCGACCTGTCCGTGTCCGAACGCATCGCCAATACCTGCACAGATCACGGCCTGATCTGCCGCCCCCTGGGTCAGAGCATCGTGCACTGCCCGCCCTTCATCATGACCGACGCGCAGATGGACGAGATGTTCGCCAAGCTCTCCGCCGCGCTGGACGACGTCTTCACCGCCCTGACCTAGCTTTCGGAGTTTTCCATGATCCGCCGCGCCCTGCTCGCCTCGACCCTGCTCACCGCTCCGGCCTATGCCCAAGACGATGCGCCGTTCTGCGGCGGGATCAGCCTGGTCGGCGAATGGGTCGGCGGCACCCAAGCGGAGTCCGATATCAGCGCCGCCGAGGCGGCCTTCGACGGCGACGGCCAAGTCCCCATCGCCGGGCACATGGTTCGTATGTTCACCCTGTCCGAACCCGCCGATATCCGGGTCGAGGTGGCCGCCGTTCCGGCCGGCGACCCCTATATCTCGGTCTTCGACCGCGACGGGGCCGAGGTCGCGGCCGACGACGATTCCGGCGGCGATTTCGCCAGCCGGATCGAGACCGCGCTGGAACCGGGCACCTATTGCCTGGCCGCGCGCAGCTACGAAAGCGGCGTCACCGACGTGGCCATCCGCATCGGGCGCGCCGATCACGCCGCCATGACCGAAGGCGGCGCGCCCATGCCGCCCGCCCGCGTCGACCTGCCCGAAGGCCCGGGTTGCTTCACCGCCGACACGCCCAGCTTGGGCAGCGGCCTCACCGCCGCGACCGTGGCGGCCAGCGCCACCGGCACCGTGGCCGAGCGCCCCGCCTATGGCTTCGATCTGACACAACCCACGTCGCTGTCGATCCTCGCCACCAGCGAGATGGGCGACCCGCTGATCGTCCTACTGGACGAGACCGGCACCGAATTGGCCGAGAACGACGATTTCGACGGCCTCAACAGCCGCATCGACATGATCGACCCGCTGCCCGCCGGGTCCTATTGCGTCGAGATCGAGGATCTGAACGGCGCGGCCAATGACATCACCGTCTCGCTACAAGGCTACGATCCGGCCGAAATCCGCGCCCGCCGGATCGACGACGCCGAGATCGCGCCCACCGCCCAGGACGACGTCGCGATCCGCGACTTGGGACCGCTGGACAGCGCGTTGCTCGCCGATGTGGACGCCTCGGCCGCGGCAACCTGGCTGCGTTTCCAGGTCCCCCAGGGCGGGCTGCTTCTGGCCGAGGCCTTGGGCGACGGGGCGGATCCGTCCCTGACCCTGTTCGACCGCGTCGGGCGGCAAGTCGGCTACAACGACGACGGCCCCACGGGGCTGGACAGCCAGATGGCGGTGCGCCTCTTTCCGGGAACCTATCTCATGGCCGTGCGCCTGATCACCGACGGCACGTCGCCGGTGCAGGTCGTGCTGGAACGCTTCATTCCCGCGCCCTGATCGAACGCCGTCCGCGATCGTGCCCCGGCCCGCCGCCGCGTGGGCGGCTGGCCGGGGATGGCGCGCCTACTTGTTCATCTTCGACAGCATGGACTGCATCTCGGCCAATTGCTTGCGGATGGCGTCCAGTTCCTCGCGGGACTTGTCGTCGATACTCGGCGCGGGGGGGGTGACCTCCGCCTCGTCCGCGGACGGCGCGGTCGAAGCCGCCCAGCCCCCGGTCATCGCCTTGAAGAACGCCGCCTGCTGTTCGCGCATGGCCTTGAAGCCGGGCATCTGCGCCATGGGGTTTATCGCCGTCATATTGTCGATCATCTTCGACTGACCGGATCGCAACATCTCGAAGCTGGCCGCCAGGAATTCCGGCACCACCGACTGCGCCGCGCCGGTATAGGACCGGACCAGATCGGTCAGCACGCCCAGCGGCAGGACGTTCTCGCCCTTGGATTCATGCTCGGCGATGATCTGAAGCAGGTAAGACCGCGTCAGGTCGTCCCCCGATTTCAGATCGACGATCTGCACCTCACGCCCGGCGCGGATGAACCCGGCAATGTCTTCCAGGGTGACGTAATCGCTGGTTTCGGTGTTGTAGAGCCTGCGGCTCGCGTAGCGCTTGATCAGCAGCGGCTTGGTTGCATCCGCCATGGCGAGCCCTCCCTCTGGGTGCGCTCGACCGTAGCGCCTCTGCGGCGCGGCGTAAACGACGACCGCGCGTTACGGCGCTTTTCCCTGGACTTCCGGTTCTGACGCCCGCGGGATCGCCGACCGCGCGGGGTGGCGCATCGATCCGCGAACCTAGCATCGCCAGGCCGGCCGGTCCCGCAGGGTACCGGGATCAGCCCAGGCTGTGCGTGCGCCGAACTTGATAGCGGATGGTCATCGCGACCCCGCCCAGCCCGACCGCGATCCACAGAAGGCTCGGCATCGCAACCGATCCGATCAGCGCGCCGGAAAAGACCAGGACACCCACGGCGAACAAGACGACCTCGCCGGTCGACCGCTGCTCGCAGGTCCGTTTCATCAGCGTATCGTCGCCGGGCTGCTTCAGGCTGCCCGCATAAAGGCTCATGGCCAGGCCGGCCAATAGGACGGCGCCCCAGAACGAAAACGGCGTGAACAGATAGCCGCCGATGGCGGTGCCCATCATGGTGGCGCCGAACAGGCCGATCCGGCGGGCCCGGTCGGCGGCGGCAATTCGGGACTGCGGGGTGTCGGTCATCTCAAACTCCGTCCAGGTTCTGCCTTCTTATCCCGGGCGAAGACGGCCTCACTTGGACCAAATCGGGTATAAAAAAGGGCGAAGCGCCTTTTGCGCTCCGCCCGATCGGCGCCACCTCAATGGGAGGAAGAGGGTGGCTCCGTCCCCGTACGGGATTACTTTGCAGCGGCCTTCTTGGTCGCGGTCGTGGCTTCGGCGGTCGCCTTCTTCACGGCGGCGGTCGCGTCTTCCTGGGCTTCCTTGCCGGCCGCCATCATGATCTCGACGGTCTCCATCTGGACCTTCTTGGCGATCTCGGCGAAGGCGGCCATGTTCTCGGCGGCGACTTCGGCGGAGGCCGATGCGAAATCGGTCATGGCCTTGGCGTAATCCGTGGGCTCGTCCTTGACGGTGGCGACGGGCGCCATCTTCGCCAGGGTCTCACGGGTCCACTTGTGGCTGATCTCGGCGGATTGCTCGGCCGCGGACAGGGCGACATGGGACATCTTCTCGGCAAAAGCGGCCTGGGTCTTGAAGGCTTCCTGCATGGCGGACGTGTCGACGGGGAACGCACCCATCATGTCGGTCATGTACTTCGTGTAGTCTTGCGTCTTGCTCATCATCGTCGCTCTCCTCGCGTCAGTGTCTGCCTCGCAGGGCTGCCCGACCATCGGGCCGGCTCCTCTGCGGCTGCAAACGAGATACATGCTGCACTGCGGCAATGCAAGTGTTTTGCTGCGCTGCAGCATAATTTTTTCCCCTACGGCACGTTCAAGCGTCATTGCATTTCCGCAAGACGCCAGGCCTTGGGGTCAAAGGGTCGGCTTGGTCAACATCAGCCAGACGATCGCAAGCACGGCGGCGAAGGCCGGAAAGCCGAACGCGAACCACCAGCGGTAAAGCCGGTGATACGCGGGGGGCAGCGGCCCGCCTTGGCTGGCGGCCTCCCGGGCCAGGTCGCGCATCCGAATCTGCATCCGGACCACCGGTAGCCAGAAGCACCCGGCAAAAACGTAGAGCATCAGCGACCAGGCCACCCACCCCTCCAAGATCGGCCACCCGCCGAGCCACGCCAAGGTCAGCCCCGTGATCGGCTGGACCAATGCGGCGCTGGCGGTGAACAGGGTGTCGGCCACCACCACGATTCCGGACACATGGGCGACCAGCCGGGGATCTTCGCTGCGGTGCGACATGACCATGAAGAACGCGATCCCGGCCCCGGTGCCCAGCAGCACCGTCGCCCCGATCACATGCACGAAGAGGAGAAGTTCGTAGATCACCGCTCTTCCAACAGCAGCCAGACCAGCGCGGCCAGAACCAGCGCCGGGATCACCTTGACCATGGGTCCCAGCGGGTCGGCCCACAGATCCGGCGCGAAGATCACGCTGCCCAACAGGTAGGCCCCCGACAGCCCGACCATCCCCAAAGCCGCCCGCTTCGCCCAAGGCCGCCAGCAGATGGCGGCGGCCAGGGCGATATCGGCTGCGGCCCCGCCGACCACCGTCAACCCGGCCAGGACCTGCGGCGCGCCACGCTCCGTCAGGATTGCCATGGCGCGGGGCACGTCCAACAGTGCGATCAAACCCGACACGCTCCAAAAGACCGCGAGCGCGGCGATGGCCAAGGGCACCGCCAGAAACGCCCGCGCGAAGACCCGCTCCTGCCGGGTCGCGGGCAGACTGGCCAACGTCTCGTCCAAGCCCCGGCACGGCGCGCCACCGGCCGCTTCCCAAGCGCCGGGATCGCCCCGAACCCCGTCCTTCAGCACCTCCAATGCCGTCGTCCGTAATGGCGACCGCCAGCCCAGATGCCCCAGCCCGTCGGCCGCCCATCCGATCAGCCGTAGCAGAGCCCCCGGAACCGGCACCCGGAGCCGCGCCTCCGGCCAACCCTGCCAGCGCCGGATCGCGGCGATCAGATCAGGCAGCGGGCGCGCCTCAGGTTCAGTCAGATCGGCGATGGTCCCGGATGGCACCCGCCCCTCGACCGCCGCCACGACGGCCTGGGCCACATCCTCGACCGAGACCGTCTGCACCTGCGCCTCGGGCAAGACCTTCGGCAAGACCCCGGGCAAGGCCGCCGCCGCCCGCAGCAACGCGGTTCCGCCATAGGCCTCGGGCGCCAGGACCAGCGTCGGTCGCAAGATCACCCAATCCCCAGCCGTGGCGATCGCCGCCTCGCCCCGCGCCTTGGTCCGAAAGAACGCGGTCGACGCCTCGGCCGACACGCCCGCCGCCGAAATCTGCACCAACCGACAGCCAGACGCCGCCGCCACCAACCGCTCGACCGCCGTCACATGGATCGCTTCGACATCGTCCCGCGCCCCGTCCTGCAAGACACCGGATGCGTTCACGACCACATCGAC
>JBCCCB010000308.1:0-5013 GCA_039033775.1 Pseudomonadota bacterium
GCCGCCATGGCCCTTCTGCCGCCAGACCTTCTGGCGAAGCTGGCCGCGTCCGGCACCAGCCGGGGGACCGGCACGGGGGCGGGGGCGCGACGGAAAGGCAACCGGCGGGGCCGTCCGCTGCCGCCACGGCCCGGCCGGCCCGACGGCCGGTCCCGGATCGACCTGGTCTCGACCCTGCGCACTGCCGCGCCCTGGCAGCGCCTGCGCGGCGGCGGGCCGGGCGCGCGGGTCCTGGTCCGCGCCTCGGACCTGCGTTTTAGGCGGTATGAAACCCGATCCGACCGGCTTTTGATCTTCGCGGTCGATGCCTCCGGGTCGGCCGCCTTCGCCCGCCTGGCCGAGGCCAAGGGCGCTGTCGAACTGCTGCTGGCCGAAGCCTATGCAAGGCGCGACCATGTCGCGCTTCTGGCTTTCCGGAACGATCGGGCCGATCTGCTGCTGCCCCCCACCCGCAGCCTGGTCCGCACCAAGCGGGAACTTGCGGGGCTGCCCGGCGGCGGCGGCACGCCCTTGGCGGCGGCCCTGCGGGACGGTGCGATGCTGGCCCGTCAGGCCTCGGGCCGGGGCATGGACCCGGCGCTGGTCGTGCTGACCGACGGTCGGCCCAACATCGCCCTGTCGGGGGCCGCGAACCGGGCGGAGGCCAGGCAGGACGCCGAAACCATGTCCCGCCTGATCCGCGCCGCCGGCCTGTCGGGCCTGGTGATCGACACCGGCGCCCGCCCCTCGACCACGCTGGCGTCGCTTGCGGCCCAGATGGGCGCGACCTGCCTGCCGCTGCCGCGCGCGGATGCCCACGGCCTCAGCCGCGCCGTGGCCTCGACGCTATGACCCGGATCCCGCCCGACTGGCCCTTCGCCCAGGCGAGCCGGTTCGTCGCGGCCCGGCCCCACCGTTGGCACGTCCAGCAGGTCGGCGACGGTCCCGACATCCTGATGCTACACGGCGCGGGCGGCGCGACTCATTCGTGGCGCGCGCTCGCACCGCATCTCAATGGTTACCGGCTGACGATGATCGACCTGCCGGGCCATGGCTTCACCCGGCTCGGTTCGTCTGGCCGGTCCGGCTTGGACCCCATGGCGGAAGATATCCGCACCCTCTGCACGGCCCTCGACCTGACCCCGCGGATCATCCTCGGACATTCGGCGGGCGCGGCGCTGGCGCTGCGCCTGGCCCAGGAGGATCCCGTGCCGGTCATCGCCCTGAACGGCGCGTTCCAGATGTTCGACGGACTGGCCGGCTGGCTGTTTCCCGTCATGGCCAAGGCTCTGTCGCTGAACCCGCTTACGCCATTTCTCTTCACCGTGGGTGGCACTCCAGCCCGCACGCGGCGGCTGATTGAAAGCACGGGCAGCCGGATCGACGAAGACGGATTGGCCCATTACCACCGCCTGATCTCCAACCGCACCCATGTCTCCGGCGCCCTGTCGATGATGGCGAACTGGTCGCTGGACCGCCTGGTTCGCGCGGCGCCCGAAATCGAGGCCCCGGTTCTTCTGCTGGCAGGCGGCAAGGACGAGGCCGTGCCGGTCTCGGTCAGCGAAGATATGGCGGCCCGGCTGCCAGATGCCCAACTGACGATCATGCCCGATCTCGGCCATCTCATGCATGAAGAAGCCCCCGCCGAGGTGGCGAGGGCCTTTAAGACGTTCCTGACGGAGCGGGTGACTTAGTTGGTCGCCTCTTCGTCGCCGAACTGGGCCAGGAACGCGTAAAGGTTCAAGGCGTCATCTTCATTGCGGACACGGTAGGACATCTTGCCCCGGCCATCTTCGCCCGTGACTTCCTGCAGGTGCCCGGTGGGGTCCTGAACGTAGGCGACGAAGTTCGCTTCGTCCCAAACCAGCTCCTGCTCGCCCGCGGCCAGAAGCAGGTCCGAATAGCGGAAATCCTCGACCGCGCCATAGGTCCGACCGGCGATGCCATAGAGATTGGGGCCGGTCCGGGCCGCGCGTCCGGCCAAGACCTCGCCATCGGCGCTTTCAACCACATGGCAGGACTGACACTGGCGGAAAGCGCCCTCTCCGGCTTCGGCGTCGCCGGTGATGTGGCCATCGGCGAAGGCGGGTGCGGCCAGAAGCGCGGTGGCGATTGTGAATGTGCGAATCATTGATCTTCTCTCCCGTGGGACCCGAGCGTCGAGTCTGCGATGTCGTGTGTATAGCCCAGCTAGACCGGCAGTGAAGCCGGTCTAGTGGTGATATCGAATGTCAGCGGGTCGACGTCAGGTGTCACGCGGTCGCGCGCGCCAGCGCGCACTGCTTCCACAGCGACGACAGCGCGGCCACCAGGTGGTCGATATCGGCATCGGTGTGCTTCGGGCCGGGGGTGAAGCGCAGACGCTCGGTCCCCTTCGGAACCGTGGGATAGTTGATCGGCTGCACGTAGATGCCGAACTGATCCATCAGGTAATCCGACAACATCCGGCACTTGACCGGATCCTTTACCATCACGGGGATGATGTGGCTGGGGTTCGGCTCGTGCGGAATCCCTTCGGCATCGAGCCGCGCGCGCAGACGCGCCACCTGGCGCTTCTGCATCTCCCGCTCGACGCTGCTGTCTTTCAGGTGCCGGATCGACGTCGTCGCCGCGGCGGCCACGGCGGGTGGCAGGGCGGTGGTGAAGATGAACCCGGCCGCGAAGCTTCGGATGAAATCGCACAGCGCGTGGCTGCCGGTGATATAGCCGCCCATGACGCCGAATGCCTTGCCCAGCGTCCCCTCGATCAGGGTGATGCGGTCCATCAGACCTTCCCGCTCGGCCACGCCGCCGCCGCGGGGGCCGTACATGCCCACGGCATGAACCTCGTCGATATAGGTCATGGCGCCATGCCTTTCGGCCACATCCACGATCTCGGCGATGGGGGCGATGTCGCCATCCATGGAATAGACGCTCTCGAACGCGACGATCTTGGTGGCATTGGCCGGAAGGGCGGCCAGCCTGCGATCCAAATCTTCGGGGTCGTTGTGTTTCCAGATGACCTTCTGGGCGCGGCTGTGTCGGATGCCCTCGATCATCGAGTTGTGGTTCAGACTGTCCGACAGGATCACCGCGTTGGGCAGGCGCGATCCCAGCGTCGACAGCGCTGCCCAGTTCGACACGTAACCGGACGTGAACAGCAACGCGGATTCCTTGTTGTGCAAGTCGGCCAGTTCCCGTTCCAGCATCAGGTGATGGTGGTTCGTGCCCGAGATGTTGCGCGTGCCCCCCGCGCCAGTCCCGCACTCCATGGCCGTGGCGGCCATGGCGGTCACAACGTCGGGGTGCTGACCCATGCCCAGATAGTCGTTCGAGCACCAGACGGTGATCTCCCGCTCGTCGCCGTCATGGTGATTCAGCGCCTTGGGATGCTGGCCGCATTTGCGTGTCAAATCGGCAAAGTAGCGGTAGTTTCCCTCCGCTTTCAGATTGTCGAGTTGTTCCTCGAACAGGTTATCGAACCGCATTTGGCCCCTCCTCCAAAGTCTTACGTGTCTTGTCGTTGGGCAGCATCCACTGCCACAGTTTCTCGTCGGGCAGGCGCACGACCATGAACCAATGTTCCAGCAGGGCCAGCGCCGTCAGCGCGGCCAGCAAGGCGAAGCCCACGGCCTCAAAGGCGCTTTGGGCTTGGGTGGTCCGTTCCAGCCAGCAGAAGGCCGCGAAGCTGAGAAGCGTGACGGAGGTCGGAAACAGCCAGTTCACGCGGGCTTCCCGGAAATGGCTGGGCAGGTGGATCAGCGAGCGGGGGATGAACTGCGTGTTTACCTTCCGCACGCCCAGGTAAAGGTTCAGCTTGGCGCTGATCCGCGCCGCATAGAGGATCGCGAAGGTCCAGAAGCCGAAGCGATTGGGCTGGCCGTGGGCCAGGACCGCCAGGCCGATCAGGGCGGCGGTCAGCGTCATCTCGTGATAGGCGACGGTGCCCCAGGCGCGGATGAACCGCTCCCATTCCGGCACGCCGCGGCGCAGATGGGTCCGATTGGGGCCCGTGATGATGCCGGTCAGGAAGGCCAATTCGATCCAACCCCAAACCGCCAGGGCCGAGGCGAAGGCGAGGTAGGCCGCCCCCGTCCCCATCTCGGCCGCGCTGTGGATGAAGGCGGCGATGCCGAACGCCATGAGCGGCAGCGTGGCCAAGACGGCCCAAAGATGCTGGTCCACCCGATCCGCCCGGCGCACCAGCACCAGGATCGCCCCGGTGGAAGCCCACCAGGCGAAGACGGCGATGGCCGCGGCAATCCAGGGGCTTTCCAGCATCAGTAGGCGGGCTCCAACCGAGTTTGGACGGGCACATCATGGCGCACGGCCGGGATCGTATAGAGCGACGCGAAGGCCAACGCCGCGCGGGCAGATCCCGAGGCCTTACCGACCAGACGGGCCAAGCCGGTCTTCTTCTCGGCCATGGCCAGATCGGCATTCGCCTTCTGCAGCCGCTTCAGCGTCGGCAGCCAGCGGGGATGGTCGATGTCCAGCGTGATCGGGAAGACCTGCTTGGAGATCTCCGACGTCTTCTCGAACACCGAGTGGGCATACCAATCCGGATCAACGCCCAGCGCCTTGTGGAATTCGGGCCGTTGATGGTCGCGGACATACATCGTGCCGTAGACCGCCGTCAGGAAGAACTTGATCCACCAGACGTTGCGCCCGGAGGTCAGCTTCGGGTCGGTCTTCATCAGCAGGGCGAAGGCCTCGCCATGGCTGAACTCGTCGTTGCACCATTCCCGGAACCACTTGAAGATCGGGTGGAAGCGATGCTCCGGGTGTTTCTCCAGGTGGCGGAAGATGGTGATGTAGCGGGCGTAGCCGATCTTCTCGGACAGGTAGGTGGCGTAGTAGATGAACTTCGGCCGGAAGTAGGTGTATTTCTTCTTCTGCGTCAGGAAGCCGAGGTTCACCGCGATGCCTGCTTCCCGGAGCGCGTCGTTGATGAAGCCGGCATGCCGCGCCTCGTCACGGGCCATGAGTTGGAAGAGCGTGGTGATGTCGGAGTTGGAGCCGCGCCGCTTCATTTCTTTATAGAGCACGCACCCC